>CALVKT010000035.1 GCA_944333055.1 uncultured Clostridia bacterium | reverse complement strand
ATGATCCCATCCGCATGCGCAAGGCGGCGGCCGACGCGCTGTGCGCGCTCTTTGACGCGGCCGAGGCGGACGGCCTCTATCTGTACGCGCACTCCGGCTATCGCAGCTATCAGACGCAAAACACCATGTACTCTAACCGCCTCGAACGCAACAACGGCAAGGATGACGGCGTGGTCGCCTATCCCGGCTCTTCGGATCACCAGACGGGGCTGGGCATCGATGTGATCAACAAGGCAGGCATCGGCAAGAAGTTCACGGAGGCGTTTGGCGAGACGGAACACGGCAAGTGGCTGGCCGAACACTGCTGGGACTACGGCTTCATCATCCGCTACCAGAAGGACAAGGAGGACATCACCGGCATCATCTACGAGCCGTGGCATCTGCGCTACGTCGGCGTGCAGGTGGCGCAGTACATGCGCGATCACAACCTGTGTCTGGAAGAGTTTACGCAGGAATGGAAGGAGGCCGTAGCCCAATACGAGGCTGCGGGAATGTAATATGAAGATCATCGACATTTCTCAGGAGATCCGTTCGGACATGACTGTCTATCCCGGCGACCCGGCCTTTCACAGCCATCCCTCTTCGAGCTTCAAGCGCGGGGACATGTGCGAGGTCAGCGAGCTGACCATCGGCAGCCACTGCGGCACGCATGTGGATGCGCCGCTGCACATGATTCCCGGCGGCGCGACGCTGGAGAGCATGCCGCTTGACTGCTTCATCGGCCCCTGCCGCGTGCTCACGTTCTCGGCGAGCGTGATCACCGAAAAGATGCTGATCGAGCACGACATCGCGCAGGGCGAACGCATCCTGCTGCGCACCGATCCGCAGGGCGAGTATACGGCGCGCAACGGCCGGTTCAATCCCGCCGTGATGAGCATGCGCGCCGCACAATACCTGGCAGAGCGGTGCGTGAAGCTGGTGGGCATCGATTCGCCGACGGTGGAAAACATGGAGATCTGCGACGGCGAGATTCACAGGACGCTGCTGCAAGCGGGCGTGGCGATTCTGGAAGGCCTGTGTCTGGAGCATGTGACGGGCGAGCGCTATTTCCTCAGCGCGCTGCCGCTCTCGCTGACCGGCGAAAACGGCGCGCCGTGCCGCGCCGTGCTCATCGAGGAATAAAAGGTGATTGCCACGGCTTGGCGCCGGTGGTATAATAATCTTGATCAAACATCCCTGCGAAGGAGAAGAGAGGAGCGTCATCCCATGAACATCCTTTTGACTGGCGGCGCCGGTTTTATCGGTTCGCATACCGCCGTGGAGCTGCTCAACGCGGGCCATCACGTCATCGTCGTGGACAACCTCTACAACAGCAGCGAGAAGTCCCTTGCGCGCGTGCAGGAGCTGACCGGAAAAACCCTGCGTTTCTATCAGGCTGACTGCTGCGACTTCGCGGCGATGGACAAGATCTTCGTCGAGAACGCCATCGACGCGGTCATCCACTTTGCGGCGTACAAGGCTGTGGGCGAGTCCGTGGCCAAGCCGATGGCCTACTACCGCAACAACCTCGACTGCACGCTGACCGTCTGCGAGGCGATGAAGAAGCACGGCGTGACGCGCTTCATCTTCAGCTCTTCGGCGACGGTGTACGGCATCCCGGACCACATGCCGCTGGATGAGACGATGCCCACCAGCTGCACCAATCCCTACGGCTGGACCAAGTACATGAACGAGCGCATCCTCACCGACATCGCGGCGGCGAATCCGGCGTGGTCGGTCGTGCTGCTTCGCTATTTCAACCCGATCGGCGCGCACGAGAGCGGGCGCATCGGCGAGATGCCCAACGGCATCCCGAACAACCTGATGCCCTATATCACGCAGGTCGCCAGCGGCAAGCGCGAGTGCCTGTCCGTGTTCGGCAACGACTATCCGACGCCGGACGGCACGGGCGTGCGCGATTACATCCACGTCGTCGATCTGGCGAAGGGCCATCTGGCTGCGGCCCACTACGCCATGACCCACACGGGCACGGAGATCGTGAACCTTGGCACCGGCCACGGCTACAGCGTGCTGGATATCGTCCATGCGTTTGAAAAGGTCAACGGGGTGAAGGTGCCCTACAAGATCGTGTCTCGCCGTCCGGGCGACATCGCCGAGTGCTGGGCCGATCCCGCGAAAGCGAAGCGTGACCTCGGCTGGGAGGCCGAAAAGAACCTGGAGGACATGTGCCGCGACGCCTGGCGCTGGCAGACCATGAACCCCAACGGCTACGAGGACTGAGGGCCATCGAAACGGCCTGCGCAAAGGGACACTTCGGCAAGGAAGTGTCCCTTTGATCTTCCTGGCGCAAAGCCGCCGTTTTTCGCATGGATCTCTCCCGATCCGCCGCCTGTTTTTTTCAAATCGCTTGACCTGCACCCTGGGGGATGGCTTATCCTGTATGTGGAGGTGAACGACATGCTCATTCACGAAGTCTGCCGCGCATGCCATCTGACCAGAAAGGCGGTTGAATACTATGTCGAGCAGGGCTTGATCCAGCCGGAAGTCATGGACAACGGGTATCGCTGTTTTTCGCAGAGCGATGTGTCCGCCCTCAAACGGATCGCCGTTTTGCGCGGTCTGGGATTTTCGGTGCCGGAGATTCGGACGGTTCTCAAAAAGGACAGCCTGTCCGCTATCCATGATGTGCTGCACAAAAGGGAATTGGAGATAGACGGCCTGCAAGCCAGACAGGCGCTGCTCAGGCAGCTTGCGGACAGCGGCGACTGGGCGCGCGCCCAAATCCAGTTGGAAGCGCTTCAAAAGAAGCAGTCCATTCTGACCCGCATCCTCGACAAGTTTCCCGGCAGCTATGGTCAATTCGTATGCGTACACTTTGCGCCGTATTTGGGCGAGCCGATCGTCACCCGTGAGCAGCAAGACGCCTTTGAGACGATCATCGATTTTCTGGATGGTCTGAGCGTCGTCCTGCCCACGGACCTTCAGGCATACCTCGATGAGAGCATCGGATGGGCCGTCAAGATGCAAGACGTCACAAGCGCCGCCCTTGCGGCGGCCATCGAGAATCCGGAGCAGTACATTCAGGACAACAGGGAGTTGCTGGAACGGTTTCGCGCCGTCATGGATTCTGAGGCATACAAGGCGACGCCGGCATACCGGTTGAAGGCGCATTTGCAGCAGTTTCAGCGCGAAAGCGGGTATACGGACGTGTTTATTCCAGCGATGCTGCGGCTCAGCCCGTCTTACCGGGCGTACTACGAAGCCCTGCAAGCGGCAAACGAGGTTTTCATCAGGCAGTTCCCCGATCAATCCCCGCGCCATTGATCATTTTCATTCTTGATGAAAACGGCCAATCGGAACCGCAATGGTCGCTACGCTCCGCTTCAGAAATCAGCATCACATCCTTTGGAAGCGGCCTGATGTCGTGCGCTTTTTCAGGGTATATAAAAAAAGATCCGGACCGAGTTGACCGCTCGATCCGGATCTTTGTGCATGTGCCTTTATCGCCTCACGCTTCATCCTGCCGCGGCACGAGGAAGAGGAAGATGCCGCCGCCCAGCAGGAACATCGCCATCACGGCCAGCGCGCCGTAGCGGGTCACGCCGGTGAGCTGTGCGACGACGCCGAAGAGCGTCGGGCCGATGACGGCCGAGAACTTGCCGAACACATCGAAGAACCCGAAGTACTCGCCGGCCTGCTCTGCGGGGATGAGCTTGCCGTAGCAGGAGCGGGAGAGCGCCTGGATGCCGCCCTGCGCGGTGCCCACCAGCACGGCGAGCATCAGGAAATCCTTGAGCTCCTGCAGCTGAAAGCCCAGCATGCAGACGACGGTGTACGTCGCGATGCCAAAGAGGATCATCTTGCGGGAGCCGAACTTCCCGGCCAGACTGCCGTAGAGGATGGCGAAGGGGAAGGCGACGATCTGCACGACGAGCAGCACGACCATCAGGTCCATCGTCTCCAGCCCGCAGGACGCGCCGAACACCGTCGCCATGTGGATGATGGTGCCCACGCCGTCGATGTAGAAGAAGTAGGCGATGAGGAAGAAGAACACGCCCTTGTTCTTGACGATCTTGGCGAGCGTCGCGCGCATGTTGTGCACGGTATCTGTCAGCAGGCTGCGGCTGGGCGATGCGGCGTGCTTCTGGCGCACGTGGCGCAGCATCGGCACGGAGAACAGCAGCCACCACACCGCCGTGAGCACGAAGGAGAATTTTGTGGCCAGCATCGTCGGCACGCCGAAGCGGCTGCCGTACTGGATGAGCACGAGGGAGAGAACCAGCGGAATCGTCGAGCCGCCGATGTACCCCAGACCATAGCCCACGGAGGAGACGCGATCCATGCGCGAGATGTCCGTCACGTCGAGCAGGAAGCTGTCATAGTACAGGCAGGAGCCGGAGAAGCCCAGCGTGCCCAGCACGTAAAACAGCAGCAGCCCCTGCCAGCTGTCCGTCAGCGCGAGCATGAACGTGCTGACCACGCCCAGCAGCAGGAAGGCGGTGAACAGCTTCTTCTTCATGCCCTCAAAGTCGCCGAGCGCGCCGAGGAACGGCGCGAGCACGGCGCAGATCAGCGTGCCCAGCGACGTGGCGTAGCCCCAGTAGGCCGTGGCATCCACGGCGCTGACGCCCTGACCCTCCGCGATCGTCTTGAAGAACACGGGCAGGACGATGGAAGCCACGATCGCGGAGAAGGCGGAGTTGGACCAGTCGTAGAGCATCCAGGCCTTTTCTTCCTGCGTATAGTGCTTCAGCATGAAAACCTCCTGCGGTGCGCGCCGCGATACAGGTGCAGGTCGTTGTTGATGTAGCCGGCGAGGATCTCGGTGATCCGGGCGTTCTTGCCGCCGCCCGCGACGATCACGTCGGCGTACTGCTCGTAATTGCGGATGAACTGGTCGAACATCGGCTTGACGGTCGTCAGATACTGCGAGGAGATGTTGTCGATGGCGCGGCCGCGCTCGTTGATGTCGCGCTGAATCCGGCGCAGCAGGCAGATATCCGACTCCACGTGCATGTAGAGCTTGAGATCCATCATCTGGCGCAGGCGCGCATCGTAGAACGCGTGGATGCCCTCCACGATGATCACATCGTGCGGCTCGAGGTATTCCTCCTGCTGCGGCGCGCGGCGATGATTGGCATAGTCGTAGCGCTTGCGCAGCACACGATGGCCCTCCAGCAGCGCGCAGACGTCTTCCAGCAGCAGGTCGTGGTCGAAGATGGCCGGCTCGTCGTAGTTGAGCCGGCAGCGATCCTCGAAGGACATGTCCGGATGATCATAGTAGTAGGCGTCCTGATTGATGATCAGGATGCTCTTGTTGACCATTTTGGCCAGTTCTTCGGCCAGCGTAGACTTTCCGCTGCCGCTCGCGCCGCAGATTCCGATGAACAGCATGGCGTTCGCTCCTTTTCTTATGTTTCCTGCTCAAGCGCCGCTTCGGCGGCCTCCCATTCCTCATAGAGGCGGGCCAGCGCTTCCTGTGCCCGCTGGTAATCACGCCGCACCTGCGCGGCGCGCCCTGCGTCCGCGTAGAGCGCCGGATCGGCCATCAGCGCCTCCAGCTCGGCGATCTCCGCCTCCTTGGCGCCCACGGCCTTTTCCGCCTCTTTGGCACGCTCTTTGATCTGACGCAGCGCCTGCCGGTTCATTCGCTCCCGGCGCTTTTCCTTGTTCAGCTCCGTTTTCGTCCTGCCGGCGGTCTCCTGCGGCTCCACGGGCTGGTTCTTCTTCTCCAGATAGTCGTCGTAGTTGCCCATGTACTGCGTCACGCCGTCCGGCCGCATCTCGATGATGCGGTCGGCGACGCGGTTGATGAAGTAGCGGTCGTGGGAGACGGTGATGATCGTGCCGCCAAAGTCCGCCAGCGCGTCCTCGAGCACCTCGCGCGAGTCCATATCCAGGTGGTTGGTCGGCTCGTCGAGCAGCAGCAGGTTGTCCTTGCGCAGCATCAGCGCCGTCAGCGCCACGCGGCCCTTCTCGCCGCCGGAGAGCGTGCGGATGGGCTGGAATACGTCGTCCCCCGTGAACAGGAACATGCCCAGCGCGCCGCGCACGTCGGACTGCTCCATCCGCGGGAACCGATCCCAGACCTCGTCGAGCACCGTCTTATCGGGGTGCAGCGTGCTCTGGTGCTGGTCGTAGTAGCCGATGTCCACGTTCGCCCCGTAGCGGATGTCGCCCGTGTCGCTCTGCACGTCGCCGGTGATGAGCTTGATGAGCGTGGATTTGCCCACGCCGTTGGGGCCGATGAGCGCGATGCGCTCGCCCGCGCGCACGTGCAGCGAGAGATGGGCGAAGAGCTGCTTGTCGCCGAAGGACTTGCCGACATCATTCAGGCGCAGCACGTCCTCGCCGGTGCGCCGCCTGGCCTCAAAGTGAAAGCGGATGGCCCGCTCGTCGACGGGCTTGTCGAGCTTCTCCATGCGCGCCAGCGCCTTTTCGCGGCTCTCCGCCGCACGGATGGACTTCTCCCGGTTGTACATCCGATAGCGCGCGATGATCGCCTGCTGGCGTTCGATCTCCTTTTGCTGGAGCGCATAAGCGCGCATGCGCGCCTCAAAGCGCGCCGCGCGCTGCGCCGTGTAGCGGGTGTAGTTGCCCTGATACTGCTCGGCGGTGCCCATGAGGATCTCGACCATGCCGGTGCAGACGTGATCGAGGAAGTAGCGGTCGTGGGAGATGACCAGCACCGTGCCGCGGTAGGCGGCCAGATAGTTTTCCAGCCAGCCGAGCGTCTCCATGTCCAGATGGTTGGTCGGCTCGTCGAGCAGCAGCAGGTCGGGCTTTTGCAGCAGCAGCCTCGCCAGGCACAGACGCGTCTGCTCGCCGCCGGAGAGCGAGTCGGCCCGCTGCGTGTACTGTTCGGGCGAAAACCCGAGGCCGTTGAGCACGCCGGAAACCTTGCTTTTCCACGCATAGCCGTCCGCGTCCTCGAAGCGGCGCGTCAGCTTGTCGTATTCCGAGGAAAGCCGCGCAAAGCTCGCGGGATCGGCGTGCGCATGTTCCATCTCGATCTCCAGCGCGCGCAGCCGCTTTTCCATCTCAAACACCGGCTCGTAGACCTTCTCAAGCTCTTCCCATACGCTGGCGCCGCTGCGCACCATGTCCTGCTGGGCGAGGTAGCCCATGCGCGTGCCGCGCGAGAGCGCGATGTCGCCGCTGTCCTGCGTATCCAGCCCGGCGATGATGCGCATCAGGGTCGATTTGCCGCAGCCATTGACGCCAACCAGGCCGATGCGGTCGCCCTGCTCCAGGGTGAAGGATACGTCTTTCAGCACGGCGTTGACGCCGAAGGACTTGGCGATGTGCTGCGCGCTCAAAACGATCATGGTTTCATTGCTCCCGTCCTGCGTAGTTCGATTCAAAACAAATCAACTTATTATACGATACCAACCGGCGAAGCGCAAGGCAAATTTGGTCTTGCGCGGCGAATTGAATTTGGTCTTGCGCGGCGAATTGAAAAGGCGTATAATATATGAGAAGGTCAAAGTAAGTTAAACCCATTGAATACAGCGAGGTGTTGAAATATGAGGCTGCTCAGCGATTCCATCGAGGACTTTATCAAGGCGCTGATGGAGGATGAAACCAGCGAGATCGAACTGCGCCGAAACGAGCTGGCGGAGCACTTTCAGTGCGCGCCTTCTCAGATCAACTACGTGCTCTCCACGCGCTTCACGCCGGATCACGGCTATGTGATCGAATCCCGGCGCGGCGGCGGCGGCTATATCCGGATCGTCCGGCTGGCGGCCACCAGCCGCGAGGAGCTGCTTCAGTCGCTCTACCAGCGCATCGGCACGTCGATCAGCAGCACGGACGCCATGAAGATCATCGAGCACTTGAAGATGGAAAAGATCGTCACGCCGCAGGAGGCCGACCTCATGCAGGCCGCGCTCTCGCCGCAGGCCGTGCCCATGCCGCTGGCGATGAAAGACGCGCTGTGCGCGGGCACGCTGCGCAGCATGATCCTGGCGCTGGCCAAGCGCCGCGCCTGACGGGGAAGGTGATCGGTCTTGAACATTCCCAGAGGTTTTACACAGAGCGCCATCAAGGCCATGGTGCAGGCGCAGATCTGCGCCGCGGCCATGGGGCAGGAGAAGGTGGGCACCGGGCACATGCTCGTCGGGCTGTGCAAGGGCAGCGACGATCTGACGCGCTGCATCGTGGGCGATCTGTCCATTCGCGACATCGAGCAGGACGTGCTCAGCCGCTACGGGCGCGGCGAGGCGGGGTATGCCCGGATCACGGGCGTCACGCCGCATGCGCAGCGCGTGCTGCTGCGCGCACTGTGCTATGCCAACCCGGAGAAGAAGACGCTGGCGGGCGTCGCGCACATCTGGCAGGAGCTGCTCCATGAGGAAGGATGCTGCGCGCTCAACGTGCTGCTGTCCTTTGGCAAGACGCTGGAGGGCATGCGCACGGCGCTTGTCAATGCCGCCGGCGAGATCGAGCGGCCGGCGGCCGCATGCCGCATTGCGGCGTCGAGCCAGCCCGTATCCAGCGAGGAAGCGTCCGTCCTGCAGCGGGTCGAGCGGGCGCCCGCCCAGCAGAAGCCGCAGGAAGGCGAATCGCCCCTGGCGCAGTATGCGCGCAACCTCACGCAGGCCGCCGCCAAGGGCGAACTGGAGCCGCTCATCGGTCGAAACGATGAGATTGAGGCCATGATCCGCGTGCTGGGCAAGAAGACGAAGAACAATCCGCTGCTCATCGGCGAGCCGGGCGTGGGCAAGTCCGCGCTGGTGGAAGGGCTGGCCGCGCGCATCTCGCGGGGCGACGTCCCACCGATGCTCAAGGGCACGCAGATCTGCGCGCTGGATATGGCACAGATGATCGCGGGCAGCAAGTACCGCGGCGAGTTTGAGGAGCGCATCAAAAAGGTGCTCGCCAATGTGGAGGAGGCGGGCAACGTCATCCTGTTCATCGACGAGATGCACACGCTCATCGGCGCGGGCAGCTCAAGCGAGGGCTCGATGGACGCGGCCAACATCCTCAAGCCTGCGTTGGCGCGCGGCCGCGTGCGCGTCATCGGCGCTACGACATACAAGGAATACCGCAAGTACGTCGAGAAGGACGCCGCGCTGGCGCGGCGCTTCCAGCGCGTCGATGTGCGCGATCCCAGCCACGAGGAAACGCTGCACATCCTGCGCGGCCTGCGTGCGCGCTACGAGCAGTATCATCACGTGACGATCGAAGACGCCGCGCTGCAGGCCGCTGTCGAGCTCTCCGCGCGCTACGTGAGCGACCGCTACATGCCGGACAAGGCGATCGACCTGATCGACGAGGCGGCCTCCATGATCAAGATGCGCGCATGGAAACAGGACGGCGCGCAGGATAAACCGGCCATCGGCGCCGGCGACGTAGCCAGGGTGGTCGCCCAGTGGACGGGCGTGCCGGTGGAGCGCGTGGGCGCGGACGATCAGCAGGAGATGCTGAATCTGGAACGGACGCTCAAGCGCCGGATCATCGGGCAGGACGAGGCGGTCGCCACGCTCGCCCGTGCGCTGCGCCGCTCGCGCGCGGGGCTCAGCGATCCGACGCGGCCTGTGGGCGTGTTCATGCTGCTCGGCCCGTCCGGCGTGGTCAAGACGGAGCTGTGCAAGGCGCTCAGCGAGGCGCTCTTTGGCAGCGAAGAGGCGCTCATCCGCATGGACATGTCCGAATACGCGGAGGAAGCGACGGTTTCCCGGCTGATCGGCTCGCCTCCGGGCTACGTCGGCCACGGCGAGGGCGGCCAGCTCACCGACGCCGTGCTCAAGCGTCCGTACAGCGTCGTGCTCTTTGACGAGATCGAGAAGGCGCATCCCAAGGTGTTCAACCTGCTCTTGCAGCTGCTGGACGACGGCCATCTGACCGACAGCGTGGGCCGCAAGGTCAATTTCAGGAACACCATCGTCGTCATGACGTCCAACGCGGGCGTCTCCTTTGACATGGATAAGCGGCTCGGCTTTGCCACGGATGCGCAGCCGTCCGATCCCGGCAAGGCGATCATGGCGCAGGTGAAGCAGACGTTCCGCCCGGAGTTTCTGGGCAGGGTTGACGAGCTGATCCTCATGCACAGCCTCACGCAAGCGGACGGCGAACGCATCGCAGCACTGATGCTGGGCAATATCGCCCGCCGGCTCGGCGCGCAGGGCGTCATGCTCGAATACGACGACGGTGTGCCGGCGCTGCTGGCCAAAGAGGGCGTGGACGCCATGAGCGGCGCGCGCAACCTGCGCCGGGTCATCACCAAACGGATTGAGGACCCCATCAGCGATCTGCTGCTCACCGGCCAGCATGCGGGCGAGCGCATCGTGCTGCGCGCGTCGGGCGGCGAGATCCACACAGAGATCCGGACAGAGCTTCCGGAGGAGACGCTGCTTCCCGTTTGACGAGGGCGGGCGATCGGCCCGCTCTCGTTTTTGTCTTGCGCAGCGCGCGCAGATGATTTACAATAGAGGGGACTTGAAAACGAAGGGCCGGGAAACGATGCGATGTGAAGCTGCTGCACGAATGAAGCGGGTATGGCCCGCGCTGCCCGATGGGATCGCAGCGCTGTGCATGGCGTTCATGCTCTGCGTCGTGCCGCTGCTCTTTCACGATGCGTTCTTTGACATCAACCGCATCAAGGTCGCGGCGGTCTGCCGGGTCGTGCCCGTGCTGGCCGCGCTGATGGCGGTTTCGCTGTGCATGCCGCGCGGCGGCAAAACGCATCGCATCGTGCGCGAGCCGTCCCGCAGGCTGCGCTCGCCTGCCGGGGCCTGCATGGCGCTGTTTTTGCTCGCGTGCGTGATCGCCTGCGCGGTCAACGGGTTCGAGCAGACCATGCTCGACGGCAGCGAAGGCCGGTACTGCGGCCTCGTCTTCATGCTCTGCTGCGGCGCGGCGTTCTTCCTGATCGCGCGCGGACGGCGAAACGACCGGCTGCTGATTCCCGTGCTGCTCAGCGCGTCCGCCATCGCGCTGCTGGGCGTGGCCAATGCGATGGGCATCGATCCGCTCCGCTTTTATGCGCGCATCAAGCGCGGGCAGGAGAGCACCTATCTGTCCACGATCGGCCACTTTGACTTCTTCGGCACGTATCTGGTGCTGATGTTCCCGCTGGCGGGCGGGCAGTTCGTGTTCGCGAAGACGCCGCGCATGCGGCTGCTGGGCTTCGCCTGCGCGGCGGCGATGGCGCTGGGCGCGTCGGCCTCCCGCACGGACAGCGCGCTGCTCGGACTGCATCTGGCCTGCCTGGCGCTCTCGGCGCGCAGCGGCGGGGATTTCCGGCGGATGGCGCGCGCGCTGGCGCTGTGGGCGGCGGCGTGCTTCTCGCTGCCCATCGTCTTCTCGGCGCTGCGCTTCAGCCCGTATCAGCCGGATCTCTCCGGCCTGCCGGGCATGCTCTTTGAGTGGCACGTCTGCCAGGCGCTCGGCGCTTGTTTGCTGCTCCTGGCCGTGATCTGCCTGCTTTGCGCGCGCCGCGGATGCCGGGCGCCGGACGTCGGGCGGGTGAGCCGCGCGCTGTTCGCCGCGCTTGCGCTTGCCGTGCTCGCCATGCTGGCCTTGATCGTCTATTTCTCCGTGTTCGATACGCAAACCGATCTGGGCGAAGCCGCGTCCTTCCTCCGGTTCAACGACAGTTGGGGTTCGCTGCGCGGGTTTGCCTTCATCCGTTCGCTGCGGGCGTATGCCGATTACGACATCGTGCGCAAGCTCTTCGGCGCGGGTATGGAAACGACGCTGCGCGTGCTCATGCCGTATTTTGACGATCCGTCCATGCTGCGCACCGGCGTGTTCAACGATCCCCACTGCCAGCTCCTGCAGATGCTGCTCACCTGCGGCCTGTTTGGCATGATCGCCTTTGCCGCGTTCTATCTCGCCGTATTCAGGACGCTGCTGCGCCGGGCCGGGGACGACCCGCTGCCCTGCGGCGCGTTTGCCGCGGTCTTTGCCTATGGGCTGGTGATGCTCATCAACGTCACGCAGCCGATTCTGATCGCCACGTATGTTTCTGTCTGCGCGCTGGGGCTGTCCGCCTGCGGCGCACGCGAGTCAGGAGGGATCGCATGAACCTTGAACAGCTGCTCGGCCGGCTCAAAGATACGCCGTCCTTCATGGAGAACGTCACGCACTGGGAGACGATACCGGCGCGCGAGGCGATCTATGCGGATTTCCCGCCGCAGATGGATACAAGATTGACGCCCGTGCTGCAAGCGCGGGGCATCTACCGGCTATACAGCCATCAGCGGCAGGCGTTCGATCTGGCCGCGCAGAAGCAGGACGTCTGCGTCGTGACGCCGACGGCTTCCGGCAAGACGCTGTGTTACAATCTGCCGGTGCTGAACACCATTTTGCACGAGCCGGACGCGCGGGCGCTCTACCTGTTTCCCACAAAGGCGCTCTCGGCCGACCAGGTGTCCGAGCTCTACGCGCTCATCGAAGGCGTGGGTGCGGACGTCAAGACGTACACCTACGACGGCGACACGCCGGCGGCGGCCCGGCGACAGGTGCGCCAGGCGGGGCACATCGTCGTCACCAATCCGGACATGCTGCATGCCGGCATCCTGCCGCATCACACCAAATGGGTCAAGCTCTTTGAAAACCTGCGCTACATCGTCATCGACGAGATCCACGCCTATCGCGGCGTGTTCGGTTCCAACCTCGCCAACGTCATCAGGCGGCTGATGCGCCTGTGCCGGTTCTACGGCTCAACGCCGCAATTCATATGCTGCTCGGCGACGATCGCCAACCCCGGCGAGCTCGCCCAAACGCTCATCGGCCGGCCCGTGTCGCTCGTCGATGAGAGCGGCGCGGCCAGCGGCGAAAAGCACATCGTGTTTTACAATCCGCCTGTGGTCAACCGTCAGCTTGGTATGCGCAAATCCGTCCTGCAGGAGACGCTGCGCATCGCGTCCATGCTCGTGGACAACGACATCCCGACCATCGTCTTTGGCAAATCGCGCCTGACGGTCGAGGTGCTCACGCGCCACCTCAAGGAGCGCGTGCGCGACCCGCTGGGCAACGCCGGGCGCGTGCGCGGCTATCGCGGCGGTTATCTGCCCACGCTCAGGCGCGAGATCGAGCGCGGGCTGCGCTGCGGCGAGATTCGCACGGTTGTCTCCACCAACGCGCTGGAGCTGGGCATTGACATCGGCCAGCTCGACGCCTGCGTGATGTGCGGTTATCCCGGCTCCATTGCCAGCACCTGGCAGGAGGCGGGCCGCGCCGGGCGCAGGAAGAACACGGCGCTGACGATTCTGGTCGCGTCCTCCTCGGCATTGGATCAGTACATCGTCACGCACCCGGCATACTTCTTCGGCCAGTCGCCGGAGAACGCGCTGGTGCATCCGGACAACCTGTATGTGCTGCTGGGCCACGTCAAGTGCGCGGCGTATGAGCTGCCCTTTGAGGCGGGGGAAAGCTACGCCGAGGGCGTCTCCACGCAGGAACTGCTCGACTATCTCTGCGAGGAGCACATCGTCCACCTGACCGGCGGACGCTACTACTGGATGGCCGAGGAATTCCCGGCGGCGGATCTCTCGCTGCGCTCGGTGACCAGCGAGAACTTCGTGATCATCGACATCAGCAATCCGGCGCATCACAACGTCATCGGCGAGATGGACCGCTACACGGTGCCCATGCTGCTGCACGAGCACGCGATCTACATGCACGAAGGCCGGCAGTTTCAGGTGGAAAAGCTCGACTTCACCGAGAAGAAGGCGTATGTGCGCGGCGTCAACGTCGATTACTACACCGATGCGGACCTCAACACCAGCGTGAAGGTGCTCGACGTGCTCAAGGAGCAGCCGCTGGGCGCGGGCACGCTGGCCTACGGCGAGGTGCTCGTCACCTGGCTGGTGACGATGTTCAAGAAGTTCAAGCTCGACACGCAGGAGACGCTGGGCTTTGGCCCGGTCGATCTGCCGGAGTTGGAGATGCCGACCACCGCCTGCTGGTGGGCGCTCGATGAGTGCATGACCGCGGGCTTCTCCATGGACGACCTGCAGGGCGGCATGCTGGGCATCGCCAACGCGCTGCGCCAGATCATCCCGCTGTACCTGATGTGCTCGCCGCGCGACATCTGCGTGCAGTATCGCGTGCGCGATCCGTTCACGCGCCTGCCGACGATCCTCGTCTTTGACAACTATGCAGGCGGCATCGGCCTGAGCGAGCGCGTGTACGGCATGCGCAGCCTGATCTTCGGCGATGTGCACGCGCTGATCAAGTCGTGCGCGTGCGAGGCGGGCTGCCCCTCGTGTGTCGGCCCGCGCGCAGAGGTCGGCGAGCGCGGCAAGCAGACAGCGCTTGCGCTCACGGAAAGGCTGATGGCGCTATGAGGAACCTGCGAGAGCGCCTGATGGCCGTCTCCGCCGGCAAGCCGCCCACGCCGCAGATGCCGGACCCCGGCGAGCCCTTCTTCTGCCGGGAGCACGTCGTCCCGCTCGACGCGCTCTACGGCATCGAGCGCGTCACGCTGGAGGACATCCGCGCCTGTGATCCGGCCTTTTCCGGCACGCGCTGGGCGCTTGAGCGCGTGCTGTTTCTGGATACGGAGACGACGGGCCTGAGCGGCGGCGCGGGCACGGTGGCCTTTGAGATCGGGATCGGGTTCTTTGACGCGCGCGGCATGGTCATTCGCCAGTACGTCATGCGCCACTACGGCGGCGAGGGCGCAATGCTTGAGGAAATGGCCGGGCTGCTGCGCCGCTTTGACACGATCGTTTCGTTCAACGGCAAGGCGTTCGATCTACCGCTGATCGAGTCGCGGATGATCCTGCACCGCATCCGCCTGCCTCTGACGCAGATGCCGCATCTGGATCTGCTGCACGCCTGCCGGCGCGTGTACAAGCTTCGCCTCAAGCGCTGCAACCTGGCGACGCTGGAGGCGGCGGTGCTCGGCCAGCGGCGCTGCGACGATCTGCCGGGCGCGCAGGTTCCCCAGCGGTATTTCGATTACATCCGCACGGGGGAAGAGGCGTTGCTTGACGATGTGCTGCGCCACAATTTTGAGGATGTCCGCAGCCTCGCCGCGCTGACGGGGCATCTGTGCGCCGCGTTTCGCGCGCCGCAGCAGCTTGCGCATGCGCAGGACGTGCTGGGCGTCGGGCGCACGCTCCTTCGCGGCGGACACACGCAGCGGGCGCGCGCCTGCTTCAAGATACTGGGCCACAGCACGCTCTGCGCGCAGGCGCACATGCACCTGGCCGTCAGCTACAAGCGGGAACACGAGTGGGCCGAAGCCGTTGAAACCTGCCGGCACATGATCGCAAAGGGCGCAGGCGGCACGTGGCCGTACATCGAGCTTGCCAAGTATTACGAACACATCGCCAAAGACATTCCGCAAGCGCTGCATTACGCGCTGGGCGCGCTGCGCGTTTCGCTCAACGCCGCGCCGCTGCACGGCCCGGACGAGCGGGAGACAGCGCTCCTTTACAGGCGCATCGCGCGCTTGCGCGCAAAACAGGATCGACATCGATGGGAGGAACACAAGCCATGAGTTTTATGGGCAATATGGTCGGCAACAAGGCGCTGACCGCGCACAGCAAGGGAGACTACAGGACGGCACTCAAGCTGTATGAAGAGGCGTACGAAAAGGGGATGGACAAGGCGCGCCTGCTGCGCAGCTACAGCGTGCTGCTCATCCGCACCAGCCAGTTCGATAAGGCGCTGGAGGTGCTCAAGAAGATGGAGAAGATGCCCATGACCGACAAGGAGAAGGTCGATCTGCACATCAACTATTCGATCATCCTCTGGCAGAAAGGCCGCCTGGACCGGGCGATGGAGATTCTCACGGACGAATTCCGCCGCACGAAGAACGGCACGCTCTACAGCATCATCGGCTATCTCAAGATCGAGCAGGGCGACGCCGACGAGGCGATCCGCTTCAACCAGGAGGCCGTCGAGTACGACGAGGAAGACCCGGTGTTCCTTGACAACCTCGCGCAGGCATATTACCGCCTCAAGGGCGACAAGGAGACGGCGAAGATTTACTTTGACAAGGCCATCGCCATCAAGCCCAAGGCCATCGACACCAACTACTTTCTCGCGCTGTACGACATCGAGCGCGGCGACATCGAGAGCGCAAAGGACAGGCTCGACACGGCGCGAAGGGGCATGTCCGCCCCGCTCAATTACGCGACGCCCCAGAAGATCGACGAGCTGCGCGATCAGCTCAGGGACAAGTAAAACAGCATAAAATTGGGCGCATCCCGTGCGGATGCGCTTTTTCTATTGCGCCTTGCCGGAGAGCGCGGGGATGAACCTGCGCAGCCCGGAGAGAAAGCCGCCGGAATCGCGCGAGGCGACCTGCGCGAGCTGAACGGCCTGCTTGCCCTCCAGCCAGATCCCCTCCTGCAAGAGCTCTTCGTGAATCGGGATGACGCGATAGGTGTAAAGCACGCCGGGAATGGCGGTGTAATCGTTGTAGGTCACGGACTGTCCGCTGCTGGCGACCATCTCCGTGAGGATGACGGACTCGCCGACGGCGTCGCGCTGAATTCGATAGCGCGCGGTGCTCGTCGCCTTGAAGTGCAGCTCCGGATAGCCGCCTGCATCGTGCGCGACGTAGAAGGAGGACGGCGCGGACGGCGCGTTCCAGAGGTCGGAGACCGCGTATGGGCGGTTGCTGGCCGCGAAGATCTCGCTGAAGCGATAGCTCTTGGGCGTCGATTCCCCGGCGAGCATCACGGAGCCGCGCGCCGTGATGGCGCGCTTGTCGAGCGTCAGCCAGACCATGCCTTCCGGCTCGACGAACTGAGGCTTCTCCCGATCCGCATAGGCGTGCCGGAAGAACGCTGCCGCCACGGACGCCGTGTTCGTGCCGCCGGTGGTGCCGTTTGGAATCCTGTGCTGCGCGTCCGTCTGATCAAAGCCCATCCACACGGCAACGGAGAGCTCCGTGTTGTACGCGGCCATCCAGATGTCGCGGTTGCCGCCGCGCATGGAAACCGTGCCCGTCTTGCCCGCGACGGGCGTGTTGGCCGACTGCATGCGCGTGCCCGTGCCGCTGGAGACGACGGATTGCAGCAGCGAGGTCATCAGATAGGCGTTCTGCTCCGAGAGCACGCGCTCGCCGTCCGCCTCGCGCCGGTAGACGGTGCGGCCGTCGGAGGCGCGAATCTCCTCCACGCAGTAGGGCGTGTAGTACGTGCCGCCGTTGGCGTAGGGCACGTATGCGGCAGCCAGCTCCACCGGCGTGACGCCGTATGTCATGGAACCAAGCGCCAGCGAGAGGTTGCGGTCGCTGTCCTGCGTGGGAATCCCCATGCGGTTCAGGTATGCGATGGCGCTGTCGATGCCGATCTCTTCCAGCAGGCGCACCGCCGTCGTGTTGAGCGAATTGCGCACGGCGGTGCGCATCGTCACGTTGCCGTAATACCGGTCGCCGGCGTTTTGCGGCGTGTAGCCGCCGGAGAAGGTTGTCTTGGCATCCAGCAGCACGGACGCCGTCGTGTAGCCCTTCTCCAGCGCCGGTCCGTACACGGCCAGCGGCTTGAGCGCGGAACCGGGCTGCCGGCGCATCTGCGTCGCGCGATTGAGGCCGCGGCGCACGCCGTAATCCCGCCCGCCGACCATGGCGCGCACAGCGCCGCTTCTCACATCCATGACGGCCATCGCGCTCTGCATCGGCGTGCCGTCGGCGGCATCGGCGGGGAAGAGGCTGTCGTCCGCATAGATCTCGTCGGCGATGGCCTGCAAGCGCGGATCATGCGCCGTATAGATGGAAAAGCCGCCCTGAATGACATCGTCCGCCGTCAGGCCGAGCAGCTCGCTGCTCTGGCGAATCGCCTCATCCACATACCAGCTGTACACCTGCTTTTGCTCCTGCTCGGCCAGCACCCACAGGCTCTGTGCGGCGGCTTCGTCGTGCTCCTCTTGGGTGATGAATCCGTTTTCCAGCATGGTGCCCAGGATGTAGTCGCGGCGGGATTTGTTGTGCTCCGGGCTGGCGTGCGGCGCGTAGACGGAGGGCGCCTTGATCGTCGCCGCAAGGCTGGCGCTCTGCACCAGCGTCAGCTCCTGCACGTCGACGCCGAAAAATGCGCGCGCAGCCGCCTGCAAGCCGTACGCGCCCCGGCCAAAGTACACGGTGTTCAGGTACATCTCCAGAATCTCGTCCTTGGTATAGCGCCGCTCGATCTGAAAGGCGAGGGATATCTCCTCAAGCTTCCTTCGGATGGTCTTTTCACTGCTCAGGTGCGTCAGCTTGGCGAGCTGCTGGGTGATGGTGCTCGCGCCTTCGGCCAGACTGCCGCTCTTGAGGTTGCTGCGCAGCGCGCCGAAGATGCGGTAGATGTCGATGCCGTTGTGCTCGTAAAAGCGCAGGTCTTCCGCGGCGATGAACGCCAGCTGCGTGTGGCGCGGCACGTCCGAAAGGGCGACGAGCGTGCGGTTTTCCGCGCCGCGCAGCTCGCTCATCAGCTCGCCGTCTGCATCGTATACGGCGGACGTCTGCGCGAGGCCGTGCAGCTTTTGGGGATCAAGCCGCTGCCAATGCGCCACGTCGAAGATGAAGAAGAAGGCGACGGCCAGCGCGAGCAGCAGGGCGAAAAACACCGATACGCCGATGAGAATTCGCTTTTTTCCCTTTCCCATGCGTATGGCCTCCCTGCACATTGCTGTTTCTCTCTTTTTCCCCAAATCGGACAATCTATGCGCAAAAGCAGGCATTTGTTTCCGTCTGCATCATATAATACGACAGTATGGTTCACAAAGGACTGCGGGAGGCGTTCACATGGTCAGGTCAAGGAAAAATGGGGAAGTGCTCGTCGTGTCCCTGAGCGGTGAAATCGATCACTGCGCCGCCGACGCGATGCGCGGCGAGATTGAAGCGCTGCTAAAGGACACGCAGGTTCGCAGGCTGATCTTCAATTTTGAGGACGTCAGCTTCATGGACAGCTCCGGCGTGGGGATGATCATCGGCCGGTACAAGACGATGCGCGCGCGCGGCGGCAGCGTCGGCGCCTGCGGCCTGCACCCACCGGTTGACCGGCTCTTCACGCTGGCGGGGCTGCACAGGATTATCGCACAAGAGGATGCGGAAAGGCAGGAAAACGCATGAACAACCGGATGGAATTGAGCTTTTTGCCGATTGCGGAGAATGAGGCGTTCGCGCGCATGGTGATCAGCGCGTTTCTGATGCAGCTCAGCCCGACGATGAGCATGATCTCCGAGGTGCGCACGGCGGTCAGCGAGGCGGTGACCAACGCCGTCGTGCACGCCTACGACGGCGAACGCAAGGGGAAGATCTACCTGCGCGCCACGCTGATGGAGCAGAAGGTAGAGATCGAGGTGGAGGACTTTGGCTGCGGCATCGCGGACGTCGCGCAGGCCATGACGCCGTTTTATACGTCCAAGCCCGACGAGGAACGCACGGGCATGGGCTTTTCGCTGATGCTCTCCTTCATGGACGGCGTGCAGGTGACGTCCTCGCCCGGCAACGGCACGCTGGTCAAGATGACCAAGCTGCTGCACGAAGAGGATCTGGATGCCCTCTGAACCCGCCGCTCAGGAGCGCAGCCTGATCGAGCGCGCACAGCGGGGCGACGCGCAGGCGATGGAAGCGCTGCTCTCGCGCCACAGGGCGCTGCTCTTCGCGCTGGCCGGACGGCTTCACCGGATCAACGGCATCCCGGACGAGGAACTCGTGCAGGCGGGCAGTCTGGGGCTGATGCGCGCCATTGGCCGGTACGACGCGAAGCAGGGCGTCAAGCTGATCACCTATGCCGTGCCGTGGATTCTGGGAGAGATGAAGCGCACGCTGCTCGGCGCGCGGATGGACTGGGCTTCCCTGGATGAGGCCAGGGCGCAGGACGGCGCGCCGCTGCTGGATACGCTGCGCGGCAGCGACGGCGTGGACATCGATGCGGTCGACCTGCGGCTGGCGATGCAGCGCCTGCCGCAAGAGGAGCAGACGCTGATCTGCCTGCGGTATTTCCGGGAGCGAACGCAGAAGGAGGCGGCGTTGCTGCTCAACAAGAGCCAAACGCAGATCAGCCGCATGGAGCGGCGCGCGCTCGATCGCCTTCACGACTGGCTCATGTGATCAGGCCGTAGAGCAGCGCCATGATGCCTGCCGCGCTCAGCGCCCGCAGCGCGGCGAAAGCGAGCAGATGCGTCATGCGCACGCCGAGCGGCCGCAGGAAGGTCAAATTCTGCGAGAGGATGGACAGGCCGCTGAAACCGCACGCCGCGGCCAGCGCGATTGCGCGAGATGACCCCGGCGCAAAGGCGGCGGAAAGTGCATGCGCGCCGCCGGAGATCTCCAGCAGCGCGTGAAGCAGCGCGCCCGCTTGTCCCTGCGCAAAGGGGAGCAGCCGCAGGAGCGCGGCCAGCACGCTGTACAGGACGATGCAGCCGCCCACCTGCAAGACCGCATCGACGCTCTGCGCGATGGGATGATCCTGCGCTGCGCAGGCGCTTTCACGCGGCGCACGCCCGGCGCCGTGAAGATGTCCGCCAAGACCGTACACGCATGCACCCGCCATGGCCGCGCCCATCATCTGGCACAGGAGCAGCAGGCGGGAAAGCGCCTCATCCTGCGTCCATGCCTGAACGGTGCCCAGTGTAAACATGGGGCTGATGGTGCCCGTCAGCGCGCACAGCGCGAGCAGCGTCCTGCGCGGCAGGCTTTCGCCGTATGCCGCCAGCACGGACGCGCCGGACGGCGAGCCGCCCAGCAGGCCCAGCAGCGCGGCGCAGGGCGCGGCAGGGATGCGCTGCTCGCGAAGGCGGCCGGAGAGCAGGCGGCAAAAGACCATGTAGGGGAAGAGGCTGGGCACCACGTCAAGTCCCCAGACGGTGAGCGCATCCGCCGCAGCGCGCGCCGTGTGCTGCGGAAAACGGATCAGGCAGGCGATGACGGCCGCATACAGGGCAATGCGCATATCCAACCTCCCTGCGCGTTGTTTGCTGGATTGTATGCCCGCAGGCGGTGCGGATTGACGGCGTTTTTTCGGGAAAAACGCGAAAATCTTTGCAAAATCAGAAGAAAAAGATATCCGCCATGTTGCGCGCGGGGCAAATGGCGTGCTATAATGACCGACGTAGCAAAAACAGCCGGGAGGTTTTCAGTTATGTCAGGCCATTCCAAGTGGGCGAACATCAAGCATAAGAAGGGCAAGGCGGACGCCGCGCGCGGCAAGATCTTCACCAAGATCGGCCGTGAGATCGCCATCGCCGTGCGCGACGGCGGCAGCGATCCGGCCGTCAACGGCAAGCTGCGCGATATCATCGCCAAGGCGAAGGCGAACAACATGCCCAATGACAATATCAAGCGCTCCATCGCAAAGGCGGCCGGTGAAGTCGGCAGCGTCAATTACGAGGAGATCCAGTACGAGGGCTACGCGCCGGGCGGCATGGCCGTGATCGTGTCCACCGTCACCGACAACCGCAACCGCACCGCCTCCGACATCCGCCACATTTTTGACAAAAACGGCGGCTCGCTGGGCACCAACGGCTGCGTCTCCTACATGTTTGACAAGGTCGGCCTGATCGTCATCGAGCGCAAGCCGGGCATGGACGAGGACGAGGTCATGATGGCCGCGCTGGACGCCGGCGCCTCCGACATTCAGGCGCTGGAGGACAGCTTTGAGGTCACCACCGAGGTCAGCGATTTCTCCGCCGTCCGCGAGAATCTGGAGGCGGCCGGCTACAGCTTCCTGAGCGCCGAGCTGACGATGATTCCGCAGACCACCAATGCGATCACCGATCCGGACACGCTGGCGAAGATCCAGAAGATGCTCGACATGCTCGAGGATCTGGACGACGTGCAGGATGTCTACCACAATGGCGAACTGCCAGAAGACGAGGAAGAGGACGACTGATCTCTCTTTTTCGATTTCCCATCAACGTCCGGACATCTGGTCCGGACGTTTTGCGTGCGTGCGCTTTTGCGCCGGCTTGGCGGCAGACGCCGCGCAAACTGACGCGATTGACGAAATCTGCATTTGCAGGTGCAAAACACAGGAGAATATGGTATAATAGAGCCAAATGAAGTTTTTTTGAGAAGATGGCATGGAGGATTGCGCTTTGTTTACGCTCAAAAGCCCGCTGATTCTGGCGTCCGGTTCCCCGCGCAGAAGAGAGATTTTAGACCAGATGGGTCTTGCGTATACCGTCGATGTGTCCGAGGCGGACGAGTCTTTTGTCGGCGCGCCGGAGGAGATGGTGCTCACGCTCTCGCGCCGGAAGGCGCAGGCCGTCGCCGGGCGGCATCAAAGCGCCGTCATCCTCGCTGCGGATACGCTCGTCTTTGGCGGCGCCGTGCTGGGCAAACCGCACAGCCCTGCGCATGCCAGGGAGATGCTCAACATGCTCGCCGGCAACTGGCACAGCGTCTACACCGGCATCACGCTGCTTGACACGGCCACGGGCGAAACGATCAGCCGTGCGGACGTGACGCGCGTGCACTTCACGCCGATGACGCAGGCGGAGATCGACGCCTACGTGGCCACCGGCGAACCGCTTGACAAGGCGGGCGCATACGGCATTCAGGGACGCGGCGGCATGTTCATCGATCGCATCGAGGGTTCGTATTCAAACGTCGTCGGCCTGCCGATGGCGCTGCTGCGCAGCATGCTCTGCGAGATGGCGGCGCTGCAGGCGCGGCGCTGAGACTGGATATCGGGAGTAGGATATGGTTCAGTTTGTAACACCGGACATCGCGGTGGATATCGGCACCAACAACACGCGGGTGTACGTCAAGAACAAGGGCATCGTCGTCAACGAGCCGTCCATCGTCATCGTCCGCGGGGACAATTCAAAGCGCATCATCGCCATCGGCGACAGCGCGGAGGAGATGATCGGGCGCGCCGCCGCCGATGTGCGCGTCGTGCACCCGCTGCGCGACGGCGTCATCGTCGATTACGAGATGGCGCAGGTGATGCTCCACTACTTTGTGAGCAAGGCCATCGGCAGCCGCTATTTCTTTCGCCCGCGCATGGTGGTGACCATGCCCGGCAAGGTCAGCAAGGTGGAGCGGCGCGCGGTCATCAACGCGATGGAGCACATCGGCACGCGCCAGATCTTCGTGGTCGAGCAGGCTTTTGCCGCCGCGCTGGGCACGGGCCTGCCCGTGTATGATCCGCAGGGCAGCTTTGTCGTGGACATCGGCGCCGGCACAACGGAGGTCGCGCTCGTCTCCATGGGCGGCATCGTGCTCTCACATTCCATCCGCGTGGCCGGCAACAAGATCGACGAGGCGATCTCCGGCTATCTCAAAAAGCAGCACGCGATTCTCGTCACCGACCGCGTGGCCGAGCAGCTCAAGATGGACATCGCCGACGTGCGCGCGGACAAAAACCCGGAGCACATCGCCGTGGTGCGCGGCCGTGACATCGCCACCGGCATGCCGTTGACGGTCGATGTGAACATGGCCAGGGTCTCCGAGGCCATCGCCGACCCGCTCAAGGAGATTCTGGCGGCCATCAAGTGGGTACTTGGCCGCATCCCGCCGGAGTTTGCGGCGGATATTCTGCAAAACGGCATCTTTTTGACAGGCGGCTCCGCCGCGCTGCCGAGTCTGGATGCGATGATCGCCACGGAGTTCGGCGTGCCCGTCTCCGTCGCGCGCGACGCAGGCGAGTGCACCACGCTGGGCGCCGGATACATGGCGGATCACTTTGACATGCTCGGCGGCGCCGGCAGGGACAACGGCTGATTGCCCAAAGGAATGACGATCGAATGAAGAAGAAACATCCTTTTCTCTATGCGGTTTTGCGCAGGATCATCGTGTTGGCGCTGTTGCTGATGATGATCCTCACGGCCTATCACCAGTCCACCGGGCAGCTCGTCTCGCCCGAAGGGCTGTTCTCCGGCATCGTGACGTCTGTGCAGAGCGCGGTCTCCAAGGTGGGGCAGGTGTTCTCCGACTACCTGTATCGCGTGAAGCTGCGCAGCAACATCGAATACGAATACAACCAGCTCAAGGCGCAAAACGACGAGCTCGTGCTGCGCAGCCTGCTCTATGAGGAGCTGGAGGAGGAGAATGCGCAGCTGCGCGCGCTGCTGGGCGAGTACGAAGCGCGCGCCTCCATGAATCCCGTGCTCGCGCGCGTCATCGCCAGCGAATCCGGCAACTACTTCTCGACCTTCACCATCAACAAGGGGCGAAACGACGGCATCGACGACCAGATGGCCGTCATCACCTCCGAGGGCCTCGTGGGCTACGTCTACGAGACGTTCAGCAATTCGGCGAAGGTCATCACCATCATCGACGATCAGGCCAGCCTGGCGGCGCTCATCGAGAGCAGCCGCGATCAGGGCGCCATCAAGGGCACGCTGGGCAGCACGGGCGAGCCGCTGTGCCGCATGTACTATCTCTCTGCGGACAGCGTGCCGCGTCCGGGCGACCGGGTCATCACCTCCGGCGTCGGCGTGTCCTTCCCCAAGGGCCTGCTCATCGGCTACGTGCGCGAGAGCACGCGCGCCATCGAGGACAACAAGCACTACATCGTCGTCGAACCGGCCGCGGACTTTGAGCACATCGAAAACGTGCTCGTGCTGCGCTATTACGCCGAGGTCGAGGAGATGCCGGACAACTACGACAACACCGAGATCATCATCGCGCCGGTGGCGACGGCCCGTCCGCAGGCGGTCGTCGAAGAGGAGCGTCTGACGGCCTCCACGCCGGTTCCGCTGCCGGATGCGCCGGGCAGGGTGACGCCGACGCCTGAGCCGGAGGTCGTCGATTTCATCGTGGATGAAGAGGCCATGGGCGATCTGGCCGATCAATTCGTGGAGGCGACGCCGTCGCCTACGCCCGAACCGACCGCACAGCCGCAGCCGGTAGACGAGGATCTTGAAATGCTCGAAGAGGACTATTTCCCCGAAGATCTGTGATGCGGCGAGGTGAACGGACGAATGACAAGGCTCTTTAAGCTCTTTGCGGTGGCACTGCTCGCCTGCGTCTGCCAGACGAACTTGGCGCAATCCATCCGCATCGCAGGCGTCGCGCCGGACATGCTCATCGCATTTCTGGTCACGATCACCTCGTACACGGGCGCATACGGCGGCTTCTGCATGGGCGCGGTGACGGCCATGCTCTACGACGCGAGCGTGGGCTATCTGCTCGCCGTCAACCTGGTGGCCTATACGTTCATCGGTTTTGCCGCGCCGATGATGCGCACCTTCCTGAACGGCAAGCTCAAAAAGCTCAAGCACAAGAGCGCGCTCGTGAAGATGCTCGTCTGCTTCGTGTTGACGCTGATGCGCGAGGTGCTCTACATCGGCTATCTGTTCCTGATCGGCTCGGAGCAGAGCCTGGTCACGCTGATGCGCGCGCTGCTGTGCTGCGGCTACAGCGCGCTGATCGTCCTGCCGTGCTCCTACGTGGTTTCGCGCATCATGCGCTGGCAGCCAAAGAACAAGAAGAACGACGCGCCGGAATTTGAATGATCGATCGACGGTACAGTATCTGAGGGTCAAGGCTATCGGAGGTTTCGTATTTCGTGAAAACATATCTCAATCGCTATCGGTTCGTCGCGCTGATGATCGCGGTGCTCTTCGGTATTCTGGTCGCGCAGCTGTTCAATCTGCAGGTCATCCAGTATGAGGACAATCTGACAAAGGCCGAAAGCAAGAAGACCAAGACCATCACCAGCCAGGGATCGCGCGGCACAATCATGGACGCCAACTCCATGACGCTCGCCTACGACAAGCAGATCTACAACGTGCAGTTCTATCGCGACCCGAACTTCGTCTCCACGGCGACGGACGAGGCGGGCAACACGATCTCCTCCAATCAGTTGTACACCAATGCGATCATCGACGTGATCGAGATCGTGGAGCGCAACGGCGGAGAGATGGACACCTCGTTCTCTCTCGTGCAGGACGAGATGACGGGCATGTGGATCTTTACCTGGAACAACAACGACTACACCGCATCCCAGCAGGCCGCCCGCGAGGACATGTGGCGCAGCAACTTCTACATGCAGGACGTGCCCCAGCAGGAGCTCTTTGACCGGCTGTGCACCAAGTACAGGATCCCCGACACGCTGACCACCGAGCAGAAGATTCAGGTGCTCGGCGTCTGGGAGACCATGCAGAACAACGCGTTCCTCTCTCAGCCGATCACCATCGCCTCCAACGTGAGCTGGGAGACGGTCATCGAGATCGAAGCCCGCGCGCTCACGCTGGAGGGCATCACCGTGTCGGTGAGCACCCAGCGCGTGTACCCCAACGGCACCATGGCCTGCCATGTCATCGGCTACATCGGCAAGATTCAGAATTACGACACGTATTACGAATCTTACAAGGACAAGGGCTATGCGCTCTCCGACCTGATCGGCCTGGACGGCGTGGAAAAGACCATGGAGGACTGGCTCACGGCCTGCACGACGCAGCGCGTGGGCAAGCGCGTCGTGGAGATCGATCGCTACGGCGCGGTCAGCCGGACGCTGTCCACGACGGAGGCGACCGACGGCAACAACATCAAGCTGACGATCGACTCCAACCTCCAGCGCGTCGTGGAGGAGGCGCTGGAAAACAACATCGAGTACATCCGAAACTCACAGGAAGACCTGCTCAACAGCGACTCCTGGCTCAACGAAAACAAGGATGAATTGCAGGGCACCACGCGAGACTTTGACTCCAACCCGATCGAGCTCGCGGAAAAGGGCGCCGTGGTGGTCGTGGACATGGAGGGCCGCGTGCTGGCGCTGGCCAGCTATCCGCCGTACGATCCCAATGCGTTCATCGTCGGCGGCGAGGCGGCGGCCAACGTGCTGCTCGACTCGCGCAACCCGCTGGTCAATTATGCCATCGGCTCCCGCGATACGCCGGGTTCCATCTTCAAGCTGGTGACAGCGACGGCGGGCCTGATGTCCGGCCAGCTGACGATGACCGAGACGATCAGCGACGAAGGCAGTTTCACGCTGTACGACAAGACGAATCCGCCGCGCTGCTGGCTCAACCAGAAGCGGCTGGATCAGCACGCCAACCAGACGGTCGTCGAGGGCCTCACCCACTCCTGCAACTACTTCTTCTACACCGTGGGTTCCAGACTCTATGAGAACACGGACGATCAGCTCTACAAGACGGCTGCGCTTTACGGCCTGACGACCAAGACGGGCATCGACCTGCCGGGCGAACTGCAGGGCTATGTGGCCAGCCAGACGACGCTCTACGACAAGAACAAGGCGATCAGCGCTTCGGAGCAGTCGACCTGGCGCCCGACGATCGTGTTCAACCAGATCAAGAACCTGCTGATCGAGGTCGGTCAGGACTTCAACATGACCTTCGAGGAGGAGAAGCTCGACAAGTGTGTCAAGCGCCTGATGGACATGGCGGTGGACTACAATCAGAGCGACTGGCTCCCGGAGATCCGCACCATCCTGATGGAAGAGCTCGACATGCCGCGAGAGATGGTCTACCTGCAGCGCGTGGCGGGCGACACGTACATCAAGCTCAACGAAATCAAATGGGGCGGTTCGGAGGCGATCATGGCTGCCGTCGGTCAGTCGATCACCTCCGTCACGCCCGTCGCGCTGGCGCGCTACGTCGCGGCCGTGGCCAACGGCGGCTATGTCTACGACCTGCGCCTGATCGACTCGATCATCTCCCCGGACGGCGAAGTGCTCAGCCAGAGCACGCCGATCCTCGCCTCCCAGATCGAAGGCGACAATGTGGACGAATACCTCGCCTGCATCCGGGAAGGCATGAGCGGCGTTGCGGAAGGCGACGGTACGGCGGAGCGCTTCTTCAGCGAAAGCCAGTATGAGGATGTGCAGAAGTACATCGCCGCCAAGACGGGTACGGCCGAAAAGACGAAGATCGACCTGGAGAACAACGCGTGGATGGTGGCCTTTGCGCCGTATGATCCAAATGATCCCTCCATCGAACCGGAAATCGCCATCTGCGTCTACATCCCGCACGGGTACAGCGGTTCGTATTGCTCGCTGACCGTGCGCGACATCGTCGATTATCACCTGGAGCACAGGCTGCTGGACAACGAGGACTTCATGGCGCCTTCCAACTCGCTGGCATACTGAGAACGCAAACGGAGTGGACTGAGGATGGGAAAGATATGGGCCGTGTGTTCCGGCAGCGGCGGCGTGGGCAAGACGACGATCGCCGTGGCCCTCGCTGCGGGCGCGGCCAGGGCGGGCAAACAGGCGATCTTGCTGGATGCCGCCGGCGCCGCGCGCGCATGCGATCTGGCCCTGCGGATGGAGAGCGTCGTCGTGCTGGACGTGGTGGACGCGATGCGCGATCAGGTACAGATCACGTCCGCGCTCTATCCGGTTCCCCAATACGCGCGGCTCAAGCTGGCCTGCGCGTCGCTGCACGACGACGTGGCGGCGACGGAGCTCTCCGGCATGGCGCTGGTGCTCAGCACGCTGTGCGACGTGCTGGTGATCGACCTGCCGACGGGGCAGGGCACTCTGGGGCGCGGCGTGCTCAAGGCGGGCGACGAGCGGCTGCTGGTCACGCGCGCGGACGATGCGTCCATCCGTGCCGCCGAGCGGGTGGCCATGCGCCGCGAGGCCGCGGCGGACAGCCTGATCCTCAGCCGCGTAGACGCGCACGAGGTCAGGCGCAAGACGCAGTATCCGGCGCAGGTCGTGGAAAACCTGCTGGATCGCCCGGCCATCGCCTGCATCCCGGAGGATCGAAGCCTTTCCGCCTGCATGCAGCGCGGAAAGGCCGCCATCGAGTGCGGCGGCCCGGCCGGGACTGCGCTTTTTAAGCTGGTCAAAACCCTCCTGCAAGGCGCATAAACGAAGCGAGGAGAAGACATGCGCAATTTGAACAATAGCCGGCTCTCAAAGCCGCACTTTGACTGGCCGCTGCTCATCGCCAGCTATCTGCTGGCGTTCTACGGCGTGCTGGCCATCACCATCGCCAATTACAACCCGACGCTGGGCGCCGACCGCTCCCTGCAGGAGCTGATCATGGACGCAAACAACGGCCGCCTTCAGCTGATGTGGGTCGTGGTGAGCATGGTCGTCGTCGCGCTGATGATGACCATCAAATACGACATCATCGGCCGCCTGTGGCCGGTCATCTATTTCGTCGATATCCTGCTGCTGAGCCTGGTGCTCACCACCGCCAGAATCAACAACGTTGCCGGCTGGTTTCAGTTTCTGGACCGCACGTTCCAGCCTTCGGAGCTGGCCAAACTGGCGCTGATCATCACGCTCTCCAAGGCGCTCACACGCTATCCGGACAGGCCGATTCCCAATTTCCGGTATTTTCTCTACATCTGCGCGCACTTCGGCATCCCCGCTGTGCTGATCATCGCGCAGCCGGACATCGGCACGGCGATGGTCTTCTGCGTCATCTTCGTCGCGCTGCTGTTCATGTCCGGCTTTGAGATTCGCTGGATGTTCCTGCTGGGCGGTCTGGCCATCGCGGCCGTCACGCCCGTGATCTTCTATCTGGCCTCCACCAACAACTTCCGCTGGCTGCGCCTGGTCGCGTTCATCGACCCGGAATCCGATCCGACAGGCAGCAGTTACCAGATCATCAATTCCAAGGTGACGATCGGTTCCGGCGGCCTCTACGGCAAGGGCGCGTGGGCGGAAGGCACGCTGACGCACCTCAATTACGTGCCGGAAAACCACACGGACTTCATCTTCTCCGTCGTCGGCGAGACGCTCGGCTTCGTCGGCTCCATCGTGCTGCTGGCGCTCTACGTGTTCGTGATCTACCGCATGCTGCTGCTGGCCTATCACACCAAGGACCGCTTTGGCCAGCTCATCATCATCGGCGTGATGGCCATGCTGCTCTTCCACGTGTTTGAAAACATCGGCATGTGCATCGGCGTCATGCCCATCACCGGCATCCCGCTGCCGTTCATCAGCTACGGCGGCACCAACCTGGTCGTGAACATGGCGGGCATCGGCCTCGTGCTCAACGTGACGCGCTACAAGAGTTCCATCGACCTGCACGAAAACCAACGCACGTAACGGCGGTTCTCCCCGCTGCCTGCCGCGCATACGCTTGAGCATGACGGGCAAGGGGAGGGGAAACGGATGAACCATGAGCCGACGAACCGCATCGTCGTGACGCAGATGAAGCCGCGAGAGCGGCAGGCATGGACGCCTGTGCATCGCAAAAAAGGAACCAACAGACGGCTGCTGAGAAACACGTCAATCCTCGCAGCCGTTTCCTTATGCCTTGGCATCGGGAGCTACGCCGTGCTGCGCCATCCGCAGGAGACGCAGGCGGTCATGAGCCGCATGACGGCTGGCTTTGAATACGACGACACGCTGGGCCGGCTACACTTCGTGCGCAACCTGCTGCCGGAGAGCGCCATGGTCTTTTTGACCGGCGAAACGACGGCCATCGCTGCGCCCACGAGCGCGCAGGTCTCCCACGACTGGTCGCAGGAGGAGCCGTGGTTTGAATACGCGTGCATCGGCGATGTGAACGCCTGCCGGGACGGCGAGGTCGTCACGATCGTGCGCAACAACCGGGACGCCTACACGGTGCGCGTGCTGCACGCGGACGGGTATGAGTCCATCTACAGCGGGTTGAGCGCCGTGCATCTGAGCGAACAGGACGCCGTGTCGGCCGGCGAGCAAATCGGCACGGCTGCGGGCTTCGCTGCCTTTGAGCTGAGGAAGGACGGCTTGTCCGTGCAGCCGGTCTTCTCCGATGCGGTGTCGGACCTCTGACATGCGGCTTCGGATTCACCCGGCCTTTGGGCTGTATCTGGCCGTCGTCGCCGCGCTCTCCACGTGGGAGACGTGCCTGGCGGCGCTCGGCGCGCTCGCCGTGCACGAGGCGGGGCATGCCGTCGCCGGACGCCTGCTGGGTGAGCCGATCGAGCGGATCGATCTGACGCCCTTTGGCGGCGTGATGACGTATGCGCCCGGCAAAAGCCCCAGCAAGGGCATGCGGGGCGTCATCATCGCGGCGGCCGGCCCGCTTGCCAACTACCTTGCGCTGCTCGCGCTGGGCATGGCGCCCGTGCAGGCCGCTCTGGGGCTGCGCATGGCGCGCGCCGTCGCCGCCGCGCAGCTCGCCGTGCTCTGCGTCAATCTGCTTCCGGCGCTGCCGCTGGACGGCGGCGGCATGCTCCTGAGCCTCGGCTATTACGTCTTTCCGGCGGGCCGGCTCATCCTCTGGCTGTCGCGCATGGGCGTGGCCTGCGGCGTGTGCATGATGCTGCTCGCGGCATATGGCGCGGCGACGCTGGGGACGCTCAACTGTTCTCTGCTGCTGATCGGCCTGTTCCTGATCGCGTATGCACGCCGGTCCATGGGCGCGATGCTGGCGCAAAACCTCTATGCCGTCGTGCAGGAGCGCCTTGAGGCCGACCGGGACGGCGTGCACGCTGTGCGCGCCTACCGTGTGGGGAAGGACACGCGCCTCTTTGCGCTGCTGGCCCCGATGGAGCGGGCGGAGCGTGCACTGTTCCTCTATGAGGATGCGCGCGGGCTGCACGTGCTGGACGAAAACGAGGTGTGCCGCATGCTCGTGCGCGATCCGCTGCGCACCGTTTCGCAGGCATTGGACGCGCAAGACGAGGACAATCCGGCAAAAAAGCGCGAAAACGCCGAATGATCGCGCTTTTTTTCTTGAAACCTGGCGTCCGGTGAGATACAATAGTACGGTGGAAAATAGAAATACAGAGCAGAGAGAGGATACCGTTGTGAGCGAGCAAATGCAGCATCCGCTTGTCCAGATGGGCATCAGCGAGGAAGTCGTCAAGGCCTTTGACTGGATGGGCTTTACCCAGCTGACGGGTATTCAGCAAAAGTGCATCCCGCTGATGATGGATGGACACGACATCATCGCCATCGCGCCCACCGGCACGGGCAAGACGCTGGGCTTTGGCATCCCGATGCTGGAGTACATCAATCTGGATGACCCCGGAATTCAGGAGGTCGTGCTGGCGCCCACGCGCGAGCTGGCCCAGCAGATCGCCGACGAATTGACGCATCTGGCGCATTTCATCAAGGGGCTCAAGATCGCCGTGATCTACGGCGGCCAGCCCTTCGGCAAGCAGATGAACGCGCTTGCCCGCAAGCCGCAGATTCTGGTGGCGACCCCCGGCCGCCTGCTGGATCACATGCAGCGCGGCAACATCCGCCTCTCCGGCGTGCACACGATGGTGCTCGACGAGGCGGACGAGATGCTCAAGATGGGCTTCATCCAGGACGTGGAGAAGATCATCGAAAGCGCCGATCCCAACCGCCAGCTGGTCATGTTCAGCGCGACGACCAATCAGGACGTGCTGACGGTCTCCTGGAAGTACCAGCACGATCCCATCGAGATCGTCGTGCAGGCGGAGGCGGAGGATAAGCCGGACATCACGCAATACGTCATCGAGTCCGACCAGAAGCAGAAGTACGACCACCTGCTGTACCTGCTCGATTCGGACCAGTACAAGCGCGTGATGATCTTCTGCAACACGAAGGACATGACGGCGCGCCTGTGCGAGCGGCTCAAGAAGGCCGGATACAGCGCGGAATGCCTGCACGGCGACGTGCGCCAGTCCCAGCGCGACAAGGTCATGGCGGGCTTCCGCAAGGGCGAGTTTGAGATCCTTGTGGCGACGGACGTCGCCGCACGCGGCATCGACGTGGACGACGTGGAGGCGGTGTTCAACTACGACCTGCCGGACAAGCAGGAGTTCTACGTGCACCGCATCGGCCGCACGGGCCGCGCCAAGCGCGCGGGCGTCAGCTTTTCCTTCGTCAGCTTCCGCGACAGCATCCGCATGGACGAGATTCTCAAATACACGCATGTGACGCCGATCCAGCTGGCGTTTGACGAGTTCGGCACGCTCTGCTACAAGGAGAGCGGCGAAGCGTTCCTGGAAAACTACTGATCGATCAGCCTGAAACCGCTCACGCCGCTCGGCGCCAGCAGCGGGATCAGGCTGTTTTCGCCCAGGCGCTCGCTGAGCAGCAGCCGCATCTGCATGCCGTCCGCCGAGCAGTCCACGCGCCGCACCTGCGGCATGTTTTCCACGATGCCGCGCGCCGTCTCCAGCGCGTCCGCCGGGCCGTAGAGCAGCAGCGTCAGGCAGAACGTCAAGGCGATCCCTCCTTCCAAAAAAGAAGAAATTCAATCAAAAAGGATTGCGCATCGGTTTTTTTTATGATATTCTATGAGCAGATGCAAAGTTCCATTTGTATCGTATGACGAAAGCGAGGGGTTCAGCCATGAATGATATGGAAATGATGGACAACGACAACATCATCGTTTTGACCGATGAAGACGGTGTGGACGTCGAGTTTGAGTTTTGCGCCTCCGTGGAATATGAAGGCAATGAGTACGTCGTGCTGCTTCCCACCGAAGACGACGACGGCGAGGTGGTCATCCTGCAGGTGATGGAAGACCCGCAGGCCGAGGACGAAGACGAGGTGACGTACGTCGGCGTCGATGACGACGACGTGCTGCAGGCCGTGTTCGAGCTCTTCAAGGAGCAGGCGGGCGACGAGTTCGACTTCGAGGACTGATTGCGCGCTGCGACCACCGCAACAACAAATGAAAGCGCCGGATAGACGATCCGACGCTTTTTGCTTTTCCATTTTTTGTCAGAACCGGCGCAGGAGGCTGACGACCTTGCCGATGATCTCGACCGAGGGCACGATGATGGGCGCCATCGCGTCGTTCTCCGGCTGAAGGCGGAAGTGGCCGTTCTCCTTGTAGAAGCGCTTGACCGTCGCCTCGTCCTCGATCAGCGCCACGACGATTTCGCCGTTGTTGGCGTGCTGCTGCCTGCGCACGACGATGTAGTCGTCGTTGAGGATGCCGGCCTGAATCATGCTGTCGCCGCGCACGCGCAGGATGAAATGCTCGCCTTCGCCGACGAGATCGACCGGCAGCGCCATCAGCTCGTCGATGTTCTCTTCCGCCAGAATGGGCTGTCCGGCGGCCACGCGGCCGATGATGGGCAGGCTGAGCACCTGCTGCTCGCCGCCGTGCGGCGCGGAAGCCGCCGGGCCGGAAAGGCCCATGGCGCGCGGCTTCATGGCGTCTCGATGGAGCAGGCCCTTCTTTTCAAGGCGTCTGAGGTGGCCATGCACGGTGGATGTGGAGCTGAGGCCGACGGCTTCGCCGATCTCGCGCACGGAGGGCGCATAACCCCGCGACTGAATCTCCGCCTGGATATAGGCGAGGATCTTCTCCTGCGTATCGCCCCTGGGCTTCTGTCCTGCCATGCTGCCACAGCCTTTCTCCGGTTGATTGGCTTCATTATAGCATATCGCGTCACAGAAAATCAAGCAAATTCAAACATATGTTCTCATATTCCGCTTGAATTGGCCAAAAGGCCGTGCTATAATGGGCAAAAACAGGGGAAAGGGCAGGGAAGAAGGCATGGGCAACAACCGTTGTGTGCTCTATGATCGTGCATGCATCGAGTGCGGCGAGTGCAATATGTGCGATCTGGACCCCACGAAGGTCTGCGACAACTGCAAAAAGTGCATCGGCCTGACCGACGGCACGCAGTACCGGGCGATCCGAATCGACGGGATCATCGACGCCGATATGGACGCCAGCGAATATCTGGATGAACCGTGAGCCGGACATCAAACAACGAAGCTGCGAGCGATCTTGCGGCTTCGTTGTTTGTATGCGGGTTTATGCGTCCGGCGCGTCGTCGAGCGCCGGATGATCGTCGCGCAGGACGGTCTTCTGTGCGGCGATGCGCCGGTGATCCTCGGCGATGGCCGCGTAGTGCTTGCGCGTGGTGTTGACATCGGAGTGACCCAGCACATCCGCCACCAGGTAGATGTCGCCGGTCTCCCGGTAGAGATTCGTGCCGAACGTGCTGCGCAGCTTGTGCGGGCTGATCTTCTTTTTGAGCGGCGCCGCGATGGACGCGTACTTCTTGACCATGTTTTCGACGGCGCGCTGCGTGATCCGCCTGCGCTGGATGGACAGGAAGAAGGCGTTTTCGTGGCCGGGCAGCGCTTCGATCTGCCGGCGCTCGGCCAGATAAGCCTTGAGCGCGCCGGCCACCTCGTCGGACAGGTACAGGATGACGTCCTTGCCGCCTTTGCGCGTGACGACGAACGCATTTTGCTCAAAATCGACGTCGTCGATGTTCAGCCCGACGCACTCGCTGATGCGGATGCCCGTGCCCAGAAACAGCGAGAGCATCGCCACATCGCGCTTTTTCGTGACATTGTGGTATTTTTGATACGTCTTGGGCAGCGCCCGGCCGCTTTCGGCGATATCCAGAATCCGGGCGACTTCATCGACGTCCAGCCGGATGATCGCGCGCTCGTGCAGCTTGGGCAGCGGCACGAGCGCCGCCGTATTGCCGTCGACCAGCCCTTCGGAAAACAGATACTTGTAAAACGCCCGCAGGGATGCGTATTTGCGCTTGATGCCATACTCGTGATTGGTCATCTCGCGGCTGTTCATCCGGCCGCCGTCGAGCGCCTCGTTCTTGACATAGAGCGTCAAATACCGCGCATAGCGCGCGATGTCCTGCTTGGTGACGCGCTTGAGGTCGTCTGCGGTGAAGTCGCGGATGGGCTTGCCGCCAAACTTGGGCAGCTCCTGTGAGAGATACTGAAAGAAGAGCTTGAGATCATACGCGTAGCTCAGGCGCGTCAGCGGACTGGTGATCTGCTCGATGGCCATGAAGTAGTCCGAGCAGACGTCCGGCAATTCGCCGAGCAGTTCGCGCAGGCGCCTGGTGCGGTCAAGTCCGGCCTGCGCGTGGTAATTGTTGGCCATGTGTCGTTTCCTCGCTTTGTAGACTTCGTAAAACCTGAGTTTTGCGAAGTCTTAAAGATCCTTCCCCGCCGGCGATTGAGCCGGTCATTTTCCGCGATGCGCCTTGATCTGACCGGTGGCCAGCTCGTCGCAGCGGTTGTTCCACGGATTGTCCGCGTGCCCCTTCACCTTGACGATCTTGACGTTGTGCGGCTGCATGACGTTGAGCAGCCATTTCCAGAGGTCCTGGTTTTCAACGGGCTTTTTCGCGGCGTTCTTCCAGCCGTTGCGCTGCCAGCCGTCAATCCACCTTTGAGCAAACGCGTTGACCAGATACGCCGAATCCGAATACAGCGTCACGTTGCACGGCTGCTTGAGCGCCGTGAAGCCCTGCACGGCGGCGAAGAGCTCCATGCGGTTGTTGGTGGTGTCCGGCATGTAACCGGAGATCTCCTTGACGTGCTCGCCGAACATCAACACGGTGCCCCAGCCGCCCGGACCGGGATTGCCGGAACAGGCGCCGTCGGTATACATGATAATATCCTTCAAATCGACAACTCCATCTGTTTCTTTATATAATATATAACATATATAACTGCAACGATTTATTTGGAGAGCGCGTTCGTCTTCTCAATGGTCGCGGCGAGCGCGTCCATCACAGCCGCGCGCATGCCGCCCTTTTCAAGCGCATACACGCCTTCGATCGTCGTGCCGCCGGGCGAGCAGACGGCGTCCTTGAGCTTGCCGGGGTGCTCGCCCGTCTCCAGCACCATCTTTGCCGCGCCCATCAGCGTCTGCGCGGCCAGCTCATAGGCCATCGCGCGCGGCACGCCGTAGCGCACGGCGCCGTCGGCCAGCGCTTCGATGAACTGATAGACGAACGCCGGGCCGCAGCCGTTGATGCTCGTGGCCGCGACAAAGACGTGCTCCTCCACCTGCTGCACCTTGCCCGCCGCGGCAAAGACGCTCTGCGCAAAGGCGAATTCCTCCTGCGTGCACCGGCAGCGCGTACACAGCAGGCTCATGCCCTCGCCGACGGCCAGCGGCGTATTGGGCATCACGCGCACAAAGTGCGCGCCCTGCGGCAGCGCAGCCTCCAGCATGTCGTACGTCCAACCGGCGACGATGGAGATGACGAACTTGCCGTCAAGCTCCTCGTAGATCTCCCCCAGCACCTGCGCCGCATACACCGGCTTGACGGCCAGCAGCACGCAGTCGCACGCGCGCACAAGCGAGCGATTGTCCTGCATCACGCGCACGCCCTGCTGCGCAAAGCGCGCGCACTGCGACTGCACCTTATCCGTGACGGCAATGTCCTGCGCGTGCAGGTTGCCCGCATGCAAAACGCCCTTTAAAATGGCGGAACCCATGTTGCCCGCTCCGATAAAACCGAGTTTCATTCGGCTTGCCTCCTTCTTTTGTGGCCGCCCCGCATCGCTTTGAAGCGACAGGCAAATCCAACCATTTTCTATAATTCTACAAAGAAGCCCGAAATCCTGCCGGTCGGGCTTCGTCATCCGGGCGTTTTCTTCGCCGCGTCAATCGGCTTGGGCGCTGCATTTTTGGTTTCTGACGAAGGATTTATTCAATTTTTAGGCGTTCTCGCGGTTCAAATTCGCAAAAACCGCAAGTTTTACCATATCATCTCCCGATTTTGTGCATTTCAACCATTGACGCGCTCCAAGAACCGGCGCTACAATACAGACGCGTAAATCTGCCCTGTGCACAGAGCGTCCCCCATCTGCCTCATATCCCAGGAGGTGCCTGATCATGTGTTCGATTTTCGGTGTCATCGGCAAATCCGTTCCGCAGGAAAAGCTTCGCGCAGGCTTTGAGCGCACGCGATCCCGCGGCCCGGACATGAGCCGCCTGATGGAGACGCCCTGCGGTTATCTCGGCTTTCATCGTCTTGCCATCATGGGCCTCGACGAGCGCGGCATGCAGCCCTTCCAGCTCGACGGGGATTGCGTGGTCTGCAACGGCGAGCTGTACGGCTTTCGCCCCATTCGCGACCGGCTGATGGCCAAATACGCGTTTGCCAGCCAGTCCGACTGCGAGATTCTGCTCCCGCTCTACCGGGAATACGGCCTTGACATGTTCCGCACGCTCGATGCGGAATTTGCGCTGATCCTGTACGACGCGAAGAAGAACACGCTGATCGCCGCACGCGACCCCATCGGCATCCGCCCGCTGTATTACGGCGAACTGCCGGACGGCGGCATGGCCTTTGCCAGCGAGCCGAAGAACCTGACGGGCCTGTGCGGCAGAATCCTCCCCTTCCCGCCCGGCTGCTACTGGGCAGACGGTCAGTTCGTGCGCTATGCCGATCCCGCGCACGTCGATCAGTTCTCCATGGACGACGATCACACTGCCTGCGAAAAGCTGCACGATCTGCTTGTGGAAGGCGTGCGCAAGCGCCTTGACGCCGACGCGCCCGTGGGCTTCCTGCTCTCCGGCGGTCTGGATTCCTCGCTGGTGTGCGCCATCGCCCAGCGGATGCTCGACAAGCCGATTCGCACGTTCGCCGTGGGCATGGATGTGGACGCCATCGACCTCAAGTATGCGCGCATGGTCGCCGACTTCATCGGCAGCGAGCACACGGAGGTCATCATCACGCAGCAGGACGTGCTCGACGCGCTCCCCCGCGTCGTCGAGCTGCTGGGCACGTATGACATCACGACCATCCGCGCGAGCATCGGCATGTATCTGGTGTGCAAGCACATCCACGAAAACACCGACGTGCGCGTGCTGCTCACCGGCGAAATCTCCGACGAGCTCTTCGGCTACAAGTATACGGACTTTGCGCCCGACGCGTTCAGCTTCCAGCGCGAGGCCGAAAAGCGGATTCGCGAGCTGCACATGTACGACGTGCTGCGCGCGGACCGCTGCATCAGCGTCAACTCGCTGGAGGCGCGCGTGCCCTTCGGCGATCTCGCCTTCGTGCGCTATGCGATGAGCATCGACCCGGCGCTCAAGATGAACCGTACGGGCATCGGCAAATACCTGATCCGCAAGGCGTTCGCCGGGGACAACCTGCTGCCCGATGCGATCCTCTGGCGGCAGAAGGCCGCGTTCTCCGACGCCGTGGGCCATTCGATGGTCGACGACCTCAAGGCGTTCGCGCAGGCGCGGTACACCGACGAGGAGGCCGCAAAGCGCTGCCTGGCCTACGACTACGCCCGGCCCTTCACCAAGGAAAGCCTGCTCTATCGCGAGCTCTTTGAACAGTTCTACCCCGGACAGGCGCAGATGATCGTCGACTTCTGGATGCCAAACAGGACGTGGCCCGGCTGCAACGTCGACGATCCGTCCGCCCGTGTGCTGTCCAATTACGGCGCAAGCGGCCAATGACGATATGCTTATATGGATGAAAGGAGAATCTTCATGCAGCAAAAGCCCCAAGGCATCCTGATCCTCGACTTCGGCGCGCAGTATACGCAGCTCATCGCGCGCCGCGTGCGCGAGGCGAAGGTCTTCTGCGAAGTCGTCCCGTGTTCCATCTCCATGCAGGAGATTCAGGCCAAGGCGCCGGTGGGCGTCATCCTCTCCGGCGGCCCCGCCTCCGTGCTCGACGCGGACGCACCGCGCGTTGACCCCGCGCTCTACGATCTGGGCATCCCGGTGCTGGGCATCTGCTATGGCATGCAGATCACAGCGCACACGCTGGGCGGCGTGGTCGAAAAGGCCGCGGAGCGCGAATACGGCCGCGTGCCGGTCACATTCGACACGCAGAGCCCGCTCTTTGCCGGCATGAAGGAGACCTCCGTCATGTGGATGAGCCACACGTACCATGTGACGCAGGCCCCGGCGGGCTTTTCCTCCATCGCCCACAGCGAAAACTGCGCGTTCTGCGCGATGAGCCATCTGCAAAAGCGCATCTATTGCGTGCAGTTCCACCCGGAGGTCACCCACAGCGAGGAAGGCCAGGTCATGCTCCAGAACTTCCTGTACCGCATCTGCGGCTGCACGGGCGACTGGACGATGACCGCGTTCATCGATCAGGCGATCGAGGCGATTCGCGCGCAGGTCGGCGAGGACGGCCGCGTCATGCTGGGCCTCTCCGGCGGCGTCGATTCCTCCGTGGCCGCCGCGCTCATCAGCCGCGCCATCGGCAGCCGCCTGACCTGCGTCTACGTCGACCATGGCTTCATGCGCAAGGGCGAGACAGAGTCCGTGCGGGAAGTCTTTACCGGGCAGTTCCCGGTCAACCTCGTCGTCGCCGACGCCAGGCAGCGCTTCCTCGACCGCGTGGCCGGAATCAGCGATCCGGAGACCAAGCGCAAGCGGATCGGCGCGGAGTTCGTCGCGTGCTTTGCCGACGAGGCCCGCAAGCTGCAAAACGTCACGTTCCTGGCGCAGGGCACCATCTATCCGGACGTCATCGAGTCCGGCTCGGTCAAGGGCAGCGCGGTCATCAAGTCCCATCACAACGTCGGCGGCCTGCCCGACGACGTGGCCCGGCGCTTTACGGGCGGCGTGGTGGAGCCGCTGCGCATGCTCTTTAAGGACGAGGTGCGCCGCGTCGGCGAGGAGCTCGGCCTGCCGCACGACATGGTCTGGCGTCAGCCGTTCCCCGGCCCCGGCCTGGCCATCCGCGTGATCGGCGAGATCACGCCGGACAAGCTCGCGATTGTCCGGGAGAGCGACGCCATCCTGCGCGAGGAGATCGCGCTGGCCGGTCTTGAGGGCGACATCAACCAGTACTTCACCGTGCTCACCAACACGCGCACCGTCGGCGTCATGGGCGACGAGCGCACGCACGACTACGTGCTGGGCATCCGCGCGGTGACGACGGACGATTTCATGACGGTGGACTGGGCGCGCCTGCCCTACGACGTGCTTTCCAAGATCTCCGCCCGCATCGTCAACGAGGTGCCCCATGTCAATCGCATCGTATACGACATCACCACCAAGCCCCCGGCAACGGTGGAATGGGAATGATTTCAAAGTCTTGAAAAACCGCATAGTTAAGCGGTTCCTTGGCTTTTGAAAAGGCTCGTGGCAACGATTTGGCAACACTTTTTCATTATTCATAAAAAGAGAGCTAACTGATTTTGATTAGTCAGTTAGCTCTCTTTTTCTTTTTATTATTATTCTGTGCAACAAACAGCCTTTCCAGTGGCCTACAAGTGAGAGGGTCAAAAGAGGTCCTGGGGCGGCACCTTCACATAGGTCTGGGCTTTGTCAAACTCCGGATAGTGGTAACACCATTTGTTACGCCGAATCACTCTCATGATATCGTGAGACTATCTTGAGTTATTGTGTATTTTGTGGTATAATGACTTATCCGGATATGATTGGAGAAGTTGAGATGCCAGTATCTTAT
>CALVKT010000034.1 GCA_944333055.1 uncultured Clostridia bacterium | reverse complement strand
CTTTGTCCACAAGTCGGAGCGTAGGACGAGGGACGGGGGCTTTCATATACGCCCAGTCTGCTGTTGAAACCAGACCTGTGCTTACGGCTCTACGCCACGCAAGCACAGCCCTGTTTTCCTGCCGCTTCTAATGCCCTTGCCCTCCCCGGCGGCAATGGCATTTTCACGGCAACGCCGACAGAGCGTATAACACACTACACTTTGCTTCGCAAAGTCGTGTGCCAAATGGGGGCGTTGCCCCCTTTGGAAACCCCCACAAGAAAAGGCGGTATCGTCATTTCCAATGACGCAATGGTGTATGAAGATTTGCAGCTTCTCCAACAGCTGCCTACCTTCTCAAGCGTATGGCATCGTATGGCGCAGGTCAAGCGGGTACGTTCGATTTATCCATCCCTCACATACCCTTGCCACACAACCATGATGACAGGATGCTATCCGGAGCGTCATGGCATTGTCAACAACGAAACCCCGCAAGTATTGGTTCGCTCTTCTATCTGGCATTTGTTCCGCAAGGACATCAAAGGTCGCGATCTATTCGACGCGGCCAAAGAAGCCGGATTGAGTACGGCCGCTGTTTTCTGGCCCATTACAGGCCATCATCCCCATATCGATTATCTGGTCAACGAATATTGGCCTCAAAGCGATGAAGAAACCCTGCTTTGAGAAAACAGGAATGGAGACAAAAACCGACCGCCAAAACCGCGCACCAGACAGCAGCAATTTGCACAGCCGCCAGAAAAGACACTGTATTTTTTCTCCGCCAGCGTTTCAAGTGCAGAAAGGCGTTTTCTACCGGATGAAGGTCAATTCCAAATTCTGCGCAAACTCCGTTCAGGGTACGAATAGAGCAAAAAGGAATCAGGGCGGCAGCAGGTTATCCGGCTGTCGCCCTGTTTGCGTCATAACGCCGGTGGGAATGGATGTCAAGGGCGGCGGAGCCGCCGCACTGACCCCGATTTCATCAGCCAATTTCAGAACTTCATTGTATTTCTGCCCCATGGCCAACGCCCTTCTGCATTCCTGCTACATCACACGGATGTGATGTTTTATTGTATCACTCCACAGCCGAACCCCATCGATCGCACCTCTTGTTTTGCCGCGTCCTCAGACAAATCCGCCCCGCAGCGCCGGCTGCGGGGCGGATGGCCGTCAATCTCTTCTCCTGCGCGCCCATCCCAGCGCGCCCGCGCCAGAGAGGAGCGCGAGCGCCGCCCAGCGCGCGATGCCGGAGTCGCCGGTCTGCGGCAGAACGGGGATATCGTAGACCAGCAGCGTGAACGCCGGGCTGTACGCCGTGCCGTGGGCGTTGCGCGCGTGGCACACATACGTGTAGCCGTCGTTTTCCAGCGTGACGGCGCCGGTCGTGTAGGCCGGAGCCGTCGCGCCCTCCAGCGCCGCGAAGCCGCGCCCGTCGCCCCGATCGACATACCACTGATAGGCGTCCGCGTTCTCGGCCGTCACACGCAGCACGGCCTGATCGCCGGCCGCCACGGCCACCTGCTGCGGCGCATCCGGCGCGGTCACGACCGGAGCGCGGTCCACGGTCAACGCGACCTGCGCAAACGCGCTGGCGCAGTCGGTGCGCTTGTCGCCGTTGCACTGCTCGCTGAACACGTTCAGGTTGTAGCTGCCTTCCTGCAGCTCGCCCGGAATGGGCACAGAGATCTGCCCGCTCGCCGCATCCGGCTTCGCCACCCTGCCGTAGTACAGCGGGATATTCTGCTCGTCCAGGAGGATCACCGAGATGTATTCACGCTCTCCCGTGACCGCTCCGGTGTAATGGAGCGTCACGTTGCCGCCTGGGTTTCCCCGGGCAGCCGTTTCCGTCACCGCAAAGTTCCGGCTTTGATCCAGAAGCGTCAGCTTCCATGCGCCGTCCCGATAGCTGCCGACCGCCGAGAGCGCGCCCACCTCGCCGGCCTTGCCGCCCTCGGCGACGGATGTAAAGAGCACGTCGTCCGGATCGAGGTACACGGCGGGACGCACGCCATACCAATATGCAGATGTATGACCATTTCCTATATTGGGATGGATATACGCGGCCTCCCAGTCTGGACAGGATCGCGCAGTGCCGCAGACGGAGCCATCATATGACACGTAGGAAGCAGCTTTTCTCTCACCATAAGAGCTATCGCCGCCGGGAGAGCGAAGCCACCAGTAATAGATTGCCCAGTCATTGCTATGGATTCCTCGTATTTGCCGCTCCACTTCCCCTGCCTCCGCGATGGAAAGCGGCCAAAAAACGGCGTCTTTCACCGCCTCTCCCGCGATGCAGTCGGTCTTTTCCCATTCCTGTGCATGGAACGCACCGCTTTCCAGCGTGCGCGGAACCACGGCGTCCCGCTCTTCAGCCGTCAGCTTGCCCGCCAGCGCGTCTACCGCCTTTTTTCAAATCGCTGGTTGCGTACGCGTGGCTCCCGGAGTCGTCACGATCGTCGTCAAACACCGTCGTGCCCATGTTGCCCGCCGCCAGCAGCGTCATCCGCCCACGCTCGCTTGCCGCACCGATGCCGTCATAGCCGATGACGCGCCACGCGCCCTCCTTGTCTTCGTCGTCCTTCCCAAAGTACACGGTCGCGGCGTCCGGCGTGTTCACGTCTTCCCGCAAGGCGCTCGCGCCCATTTGGATCGCATCCTTCAAGAAAAGGTGCAGCGTGGAATCCTTCTGGATTGAATAATACTGCAAGGTGTTCCCGTTTTCCAGCACGATGCCCGCAAAATCAGCCTCTGCGCAGCCGGCGGGATGCCTTCCTTGTCACGAATCTTCGCCTTGATGTCTTCGATTCTGTCGGTCGACTCCACCTCCAGCATGATGTGCCTGCCCGTCAGCGTCTTGACGAAGATCTTCATGGCCTTCCCGGCCCGCGCCGTCAGCGGGCAGAGCAGCACAAGCAGCAGGCCGATCAATACGATGCGCTTTTTCATGGTTCACGTCTCCTCGTCATGTCCGTGTGACCGCGAACGCCCACACAGCAAAAGCGCGGCTGTCCTTGCGGCTGCCGCGCCGAATGCCTCGCGTGCCGGTTCGGCCCGCTAACCCCTCATGATATGGCCCCATTATACAGACCACCGTCGTTGATGTCAAGGCTTCCCAGCGCCGCCGCGAAGCGGGGCGGACGGCCCCGCGCTACTCCGCCCGCACCTCCACGCGGCTCGCGCCGGTGCGGTCCTTGGCGACGATCAGCTTCTTGTCGATGCGCCGGCGCAGCGCGTCCACGTGGGAGATGATGCCCACCAGCCGCCGCCCCTGTGTCAGCGAGGCGAGCACCGCCATCGCCTGCTCCAGCGACTGCTCGTCCAGCGAGCCGAATCCTTCGTCCACAAAGAGCGAGTCCAGCCGCACGCCGCCCGCGCCGGACTGGATCTCGTCGCTCAGGCCCAGCGCCAGCGCCAGCGACGCCTTGAACGACTCGCCGCCGGAGAGCGTGCGCACGTCCCGGCTGGAGCCGTTCACGTGATCGACGACCTCCATGTCCAGCCCGGTCTGGCTGCGCAGGTTGTCCGCCTGCGCGCGGCGGCGCAGCTCGTATTGCCCGCCCGTCATCTGCGCAAGGCGCGTGTTGGCCCGGCGGATGACGCGGTCAAAGTACGTCATCTGCACGAACGTCTCCAGCGTCACCTTGTCCTTGCCCGGCACCTGCCCGTTCGCCGTCTGCGCGAGCTGCGCCAGCATGCGGCTCTTCTCGTGCGCCTGCTCCGCCTGCGCGCACTGCGTCTGCATGCGTTTGAGCGTCTGCGCGTTGTTCTCCAGCCGCGCGTGCAGCGCGCGCAGCGTCCGCTGCACCGCCTCCGCCTGCGCCGCCAGCGCTTCATCCTTTGCCTTCAGCGCGTCCAGCGCCTCCTCCTGCGGCATCTGCGCCAGCTGCGCGGCCAGCTCGTCCCGGCGCGCCGTCAGCGCCGTCACCGCGTCGCATGCCTGCTGCGCGTCCTTCTTCACCCGCTCGATGTGCGCGAGCAGCTCGCTGCGGCTTTTCTCCAGCGCCGTCCGCTGCGCCTGCGCCGCCTCCCGTGTGGGATAGGGCAGCGTATCGGCGAGCTGCGCCGCCTGCTGCGTCCGCTCCTGCGCGCGCGTGCGCAGCTCGGCCATGCGCCGCTCCTGCGCGCGCACAGCCTCCTCCGCCGCCGCTTCCTCCCGCTCCTTTTGCGGAATCAGGCTGCGCGTGTTCTCCAGCCGCGCGATGCGCCCGGCAAGCTGCGCTGAGCGCGCCTGCATCTCCCGCATGCGCGCGTCCTCCCGCTCGCGCGCCGCATGCGCCTGCGCCGGGAGCGCATCCATCTGCCAATCCTCAAGCAGCTCGTCCGCCAGCGCGCGCGTCTGCGCGGCCTTCGCCTCGCTCGCGCTCGCCGCGCGCTGCGCCTCGCCGTGCAGGCGCACGGCCTCCCGCTCCGCCTTCTCGCGCGCCACGCGCAGCGTTTCGAGCTCCTCCTGCGTGGGCGCGTCCTGCGTCATCGCCGCCGGGGCGGGATGCGCCGTCGCGCCGCAGACCGGACAGGGCTTGCCGTCCTCAAGCTGCGCGGCCAGCAGCCCCGCCTGCGCGCCGAAGAACAGCGCCTCCGCCTGCGCATACGCCCGCTGCGCGCCGTCCTTCTCTTCCTGCGCCCGTGCGTCCTCTGCCTGCGCGCGCGCCGCTTCCGCCGCCTGCTTCTCCCGTTCGTTGGCCAGCGTCTCAAGCCGGTCAAGCTGCCTGGCGCGCGCCTGCGCGTCGCCCGCCGCCGCGGCGGCCTGCGCCTGCTCCGCACTCAGCGCGGGCAGCGTCTCCACGAGCGCGCGCGCCTTGCCGATCCCCTCGCGCAGCTTGTCCCGTTCCGCCGCCTTCTTCTTGACGTCCGCATCCGCCGCGTCCGCGTCCTTCTGCGCCTGCGCCGCCTCTTCGGCAAGCGTTTTCAGGCGCGCATAGTCGCCCATCCGCGCCTCCAGCGCCGCCGCCTGCGCGGCCAGCGCGTCCGCCTCGGCCCGCTTTTCCCCGGCGGCCTCGGCCTGCGCGGCCAATGTCCCGGCGCGCGGCGCCTCCACTTCAAGCTTCTCCGTCACCGCATGCAAGCTCTCCCGCGCGCTTTGCAGCGCCTGCGCCCGGCCGATCTGCTCGCCCAGCCGCTTTCGCGCCGCCTCGATCTGCGCGGCCTCCTGCTGCGCGCGCGCCTGCGCCTGCGCGTCCAGGTCAAGCCCCTGCCGCGCCACCTCCATCATCTGCGGCACGGCGGCCACGCTGTCCGTCTCCCCGGCCTGCAAAAACGCCTGCGCGAGCGCATCCGGCACGCTGAGCTGCCGCGCATCCTGCATGAGCAGCAGATCGGCCTCCTCCGCCTCGCGCCGCAATGCGCCGGCGCGCTGGGCGAGCACGCTCTGCAGCCGGTCATATCGCTCCGTGTGGAAGAGCTTGCGCAGGATGGCGCGCCGCTCGTCCGTGCCCGCCAGCAGCAGCCGCTTGAAATCGCCCTGGGCGATCATGCCGATCTGCGCGAACTGCTCGCGCGTCAGACCGATCAGGTCCTCAATCTCGCGGAGGGAATCGCGATGGCTGGCCGTCACGCGCCCGTCCGGATAGCGCAGCACGGCATCCGCCTTCTGGCGCACAACGCCCTCGCCGCGCTTCTTGGGCCGGTCGTACTCCGGCGCACGCCAGATCGTGTACGTCTGCCCGCGCAGCGCGAACGTCAGCTCCACGAACGTCTCCGTCGCGGGATCGGCGTATTTGCTGCGCATCATGGCGCTCTTGCGCTCCGTGCCGCTGGCCTCGCCGTAGAGCGCGAACGTGATCGCGTCAAAAAGCGTCGTCTTGCCCGCGCCGGTGTCGCCGGTGATCAGGTACAGCCCGTGGTCGCCCAGCCGTTCAAAATCGACCGTCGTGTGGCCCGCATAGGGGCCGAAGGCCGAAAGCGTCAGTTGAAGCGGTCTCATGCCTCGTCCTCCCAGATCGTCACCATCATGCCGCGCAGCGTCTCGCGCTGCCTGTCCGTCATCTCGCTCCCCTGCTGCATGGCGTAAAGCTGTTCAAAGAGAGACAGCGGCGAGCCGGTCTGCGCCGCATCCGCCGTGAAATCCGCCGCCTGCGCCCGCGTGCGCGCGTTGTCATAGCGCACCTGCAGCAGGTTGGGATACACCTGCGAGAGCCTGCGCGCCGCGTCCGGCACGTCGTCCTCGTCGGTCAGGATGATCTGCAAATAGTCCTCGCACGCCTTCTGCGCGTCAAAGAGCGCGTCAAACGTGCCGCGCAGCCTGCGCATCGGGCGCACGGGCAAAAGCGGCAGCGCGTCCACCTGCAGGGCGCCCTTCGGCCCGATCGTCACCATCAGCGCCCCCTTCTCGCGCTCGCACTCGGAGAACGCATACGGGAGCGGCGCGCCGCTGTAGCACACGCGCCCTCCGCACAGGCGCTGCGCCGTGTGCAGATGGCCCAGCGCCACATAGTCAAACGGCGCAAAGACGTCCGCGTCCACGTTGTCAAGCCCGCCGACGTTGACCTCCTCCGACTCGCTGCGCGCACCGCCGGTCACGAACTGATGGGCCACCAGCACATTGCGCGCGCCGGGATCGATCTCCATCGCCGTAATCGCCGCGCGCACCGCCTGCGTGTAGCCCTCGATCTGCGGATCGTCGAGCGCGGCGCGCACGTGCGCCGGCTTGACAAAGGGCAGCAGATGCACGTGCACAGGCCCGAACGCGTCCGAAAACTCCAGCCGTTTGACGTGCCCGTCGTACACGGGCGCGACGTACACGCCGCTGCCGCCCAGCAGCTGCGCGCCGAACGCGACGCGCTCCGCGCTGTCGTGGTTGCCCGCGATCATCGCCACCGGGCTGCCCTGCGCGTGCATGGCCGTCAGGAAGCCGTCAAAGAGCGCCACGGCCTCCGCAGGCGGCACCTGCCTGTCGTAGATGTCCCCCGCGATCACGGTCAGATCGGCCTGAGCCGCATAGACGAGCGCCTGCTGCAAGATGGCGCGCTGCTCCTCGATCATGGACGCCTCGCACACGCGCTTGCCCAGATGCAGGTCGGACAGATGCAGGATCTTCATCGGCGGATTCCTCCCTTGTCTTCCTCGCTCCATGATACACGGATTTCCATTCTCCGTCAATCCCGCCTTGACAGGCGCGCGCAGCGCCCGTACAATGAAGTTGACTTGATATCAACGCAACGTGAGCGAGGCTTTCCATGAACATCCGTCTTCCCCGCGCGCGCCGCATCACCTGCGCGCATGCGTTTATGCTGGGCGCGCTGCTGGCGCTGATCGCCCTCTCGCCCGCCATCCTTCCCTACGGCGGGCGCTACGTGACCCGCGGCGACTACATCGAGCAGCAGCTCCCCTTCATCCTGGAGACCCGGCGCATCCTGCGCGACGGGTTTTCCAGCTATTCCTTCAATACGTTTCTGGGTGCGCCGTCGATGGGCAGCTACGCGTTTTACACGCTGGGCAGCCCGTTCGTCTGGCCGCTGGCGCTGCTGCCGGAATCCCTCGTGCCCTTTGGCATCAGCGTGATGGCGGTGCTCAAGCACGCCGTCGCCGCGCTCACCGCGTTTGCCTACCTGCGGCGGATGGTGCGCGACGCGCGCCTGGCGCTGACGGGCAGCGTGCTGTACGTCTTTTCGTCCTTCACCGTCGTCAACACGCAGTTCTATCACTTCACGGAGGTCATCGCGTTCTTCCCGCTGATCCTGCTGGGGCTGGAAATCGCCATGGGCGAGCAGCCGCGTCCGGGCTTGCCGGCGCTCTTTTGCGGGCTGAACGCGCTGGTCAACTACTACTTTATGGCCGCCAGCGCGCTGCTGGCCGCGCTGTACTTCGCCTGCCGCTTCTTCTCGGCGGACTGGAAGCCCGCCCGCAGCGTCCGGCGCGTCGCCTGCGCGATCTTTGAGTGCGCCGTAGGCTGCGCGCTCGCCGGCGTGCTGCTGCTGCCCGCGCTCATGCACATGCTCACCATCACGCGCACAGGCGGCGGCGCCTCGTTCACGTATTCCGCCTCTACGCTGCTGGAGCGCCTGCGCGCGCTGCTCATGCCCATCGAGAGCGGCGTGCTCCACGCCTACTACGGCGACGCGCCGAGCTGGTCGTCGACGGCCTGCTATCTGCCCGTCTTCGGCCTGACCGGCGCGCTCGTCTTCGCCTTTGCGCAGCGGTCGCAGCGCTGGCTCAAGGCGCTGCTCGCCGCGCTGCTTTTCGCCAGCGCCGTGCCCGCGCTCTGCGGCGCGTTCTCGCTGTTCACCAATGTGACCTACACCCGTTGGTGGTACGGTCTGGCGCTGATGCTCACGCTCGCCACGCTCTACGCGCTGCGCGCCGTCTCCAGCCGCCGCGCATGGCTCGTCGCCTTTCTGGCCTGCTGCGCGCTGACGCTCGCGCTGACCGTGCCCATGCTCCTGCCCGAAAGCGTGCTCTCGCTGCTGCCCGACCGCATCGGGCAGATCATCCGGAACCGGCGCACCGGCGCGTACACGGACGGCGCGCTGCGCGCGCTCTCCGTGGCGCTCGCGCTGCTGGGCGCGGGCGGCATGCTGGCCTGCCTCCTCGCGCGGCTGCGCCTTGCGCCCGTGCTCGCGGTGGTCTGCGCCGTCGCCGTCGCGCAGTACGCCGGCTACATCGCCGTGGGCGACCGCGAGATCCTCTCCGGCGGCACGCAGCCCGGCAACGGCGTCTACACGCTCGATGAGATCGCAGCGCCCACGCTCGCCGCGCTGGAGCTGCCGGAGGAGACGGGCTACAAACGCATCGACTACGGCCCCATGCTGCGCAATTACGGCCTGCTGCGCGGCCATTCCTCGCTCACGTGCTTTTCCTCCCTGCGCACGTCAACCGTCGGCCGGTTCGTCTCCATGGCCGGCTTTGGTTACGACGAATCGACGACCGTCGCCCCGGCGGACGACGCCGCGCCCATCCGCGCGGTGCTCTCCGTCACGGAGTACCACCGCTTCAGCGAGGAGGACGCCGTGCCGGAGGGCTTCGTCTACGATCGGGAGGAAAACGGCTTTGCGGTCTACACAAACCCCAACGCCGTGCCGATGGGCTTCTTGCAGACGGTGTGCACCGGCACGCATCACCAGCGCATGGACAGCGAGACCGTGGGCACGGTGCTGCTGGCTGCGGCGACGCTGGACGACGCCTACCTCGAACGCTTTTCCGGCAGGATGGACCGGCTTGACGTGCACGCCATCCCCGACTGGCAGGAGAGCGTGCAGCGCCTCCAGGAAAACGCCTGCGACAGCTTTGAGACGACCGGCGACGGCTTCACCGCGCACATCGACGCCAAAGAGGCCGGGCTGGTCATCTTCACCATTCCGCACGACAAGGGCTTCAGCGCCACGGTGGACGGAAAAAGCGCGGAGATCATCCCCTGCGACGTGTCGTTCATGGGCGTGTGGGTGGAGCCGGGCGAGCACGAGATCGTCTTCACCTATCGCACGCGGATGCTCCTGCCGGGCATCGTCCTGAGCGTGACCGCCGCCGTTGTGCTGGCCGGGTACGTCCTCTTCATGCACAGGACTTCTTCAAGCCGCCGCAAAGCGAAGACGGGCGTCTGAGGGATGTGCACCCGCATGGCCGCGGCCAAAGGGGCGTTCCTGGCCGTTCCCGGCGCTCCGCACGCCTGCATCCGCCACCGGCGGCGGCCTGCGATGGAAACGGGACCGACCTGCAAAGAAGGCACGAAAAAAGAACCGTTGCGCGCGCAGCGGTTCTTTTTCATAGGCGGGAAAGCGCGGTTCCATGGCCGAAGAAGTCCGTTCGTGGCGCACTTGTGGGCGCGCAGATCAGATATGCGCTTTTTGAGCGCCTCGCGCACAGAGGCACGTTGGGGCCGCAGGCCCGTCCGGGGATTAGTTCCCTTCTTCGCTTCGCGGCGGTTGAAAGCCGTCTGGACGACGCCCTCACGGCAGTCTCGCCATCACGTCGCCCAGCTTTTCGTGCAGCACGAGATTGGCGATGTCGTCCCGTCCGGTCGCCGTCTTGTTGATGAGCACGAGCCGGTTGCCGGGGTATTCGTCCAGGAACGCCGCCGCCGGGTAGACCGTCAGCGACGTGCCCGCGACGAGCAGCAGATCCGCCATGCGGATCGCATCGACCGCGCCGCAGACCGTCGCCCCATCGAGCGCCTCCTCGTAGAGCACCACGTCGGGCTTCACCCGCCCGCCGCAGGCCGGGCACAGCGGCACGTGCGCCATGCGCATGAACGCGGAGAGATCGTAAACCCTGCCGCAGGCCTGGCAGATGTTGCGGTGCACGCTGCCGTGCAGCTCATAGACGCGCCTGCTCCCGGCCATCTGGTGCAGGCCGTCGATGTTCTGCGTGACGACGGCCTGCAGCTTGCCCGCCCGCTCCCACTCGAAGAGCTTGACGTGCGCGACGTTCGGCCTGGCGTTCGGGTAGAGCATGCGCGTGCGGTAGAACGTGAAGAACACGTCCGGCCTGCGCACGTAGTAGCTGTGAGAGATGATCGTCTCCGGCGGCTCGCTGAACTGCTGGTGATACAGCCCGTCCACGCCGCGAAAGTCCGGAATGCCCGACTCCGTGCTCACACCCGCGCCGCCGAAGAACACGATGCGCCGCGATTCCTGCACCCACCGGGTCAGCGTTTGCAGCTTCTGTTCGTCCATATCCGTCCCTCCTCGTCAGAGCATGCGGCCCGATCGGATCGGCATGTCGATTTTCTCCTCCGCCATCGCGCGCAGCGCGTCAAACAGCGCATCCGGGCACGAGGCGTCCGCATCGAGCGTGTCGAGCCCGCGCCGCATGATGTCCTGCAAGTAAGCCAGATCCCGCGCGCGCAGGCGGCACGGCTCTCCCGCGCTGCACGCCGGGCAAAGCACGCCGCCCTGCTGCGGGCTGAACGCCGCGATATACGCGTCCGCCTGCGCCGCCTCCGGGCGCACCGGCGCGCCGCAGCGCGCGCAGCGGCCCACCTGCGGCCGGAAGCCCAGCAGCGACGTGAAGCCCATCAGGAAGACCGCCGTCACCCGGCGCGGTTCCTCCTCGCCGTAGCACAGGTGCGCCAGCGACCGCAGCAGCAGCATGAACAGCCGCTCGTTCTCCTGCGCGGGCTGAATGGCCGCGCCGCACAGCTCCAGCATGTACATGCCGTGGGCGAGGCGCGCATAGTCGCTGCGCAGCGCGTAGTACGTGTCCGAGACCTGGCAGGAGACCACCGTCGTGCGCTCGCGCGCCTGATAGAGCACGTATTCGCCCGCGCAGAAGAGCTCGCCCGCCGCCATCAGCGGGCTCTTTTGCCGCCGGCAGCCCCGGCACAGCGCGTCGATGCGCCCCAGCGTCGGGGAAAAGAGTGTGACCATCCGGTCGTTCTCGCGGTAGTCCGCGCGGCGCACCACGATGGCGTTCGTCGTCAGCTGCGCCATGTCATGCCCCTTCGTTCCTGTCCGCACGGCTCCCGCGCACGCGCGGGATAAAGCGCGCGGCGAAGTCGCCCTTGCCCTTCTGCTTCACGTAGAAATACCCAATGATCGAGAAGACGACCGCGCCGATGAAATTGACGACCAGATCCTTCATCGTGTCATGGAGCCCCACGTCCAGATAGCCGCCCAGTGCCAGCGCCTGTTGCGTGCCGTCCGCATAGACCACGATCACGTCCGAAATGTCGTCAAGCGCAACGACCTTGTTGCTGCGCGTGGGATCGAGCTCCACCGTGCGCACGGCGTGAATGACCGTGTCCTTCTGCATGTCAAAGCCCAGGAATGTGTCGCCCGCGTACTCGAAGAACTCCCAGAGCACGCCCACCGTCATGGAAAAGCAGAACGCCACGATGGCCAGATACACCGGGGAGAGCTTGAAGGAGAAGCGGTCGCTTCGATTGAGCATGTCCACCAGCGCAAAGCCGATGGCCGCGCACAGAAAGCCGTTGAGCGTATGGAGCATCGTATCCCAGTTCGGCACGCGGATGTAGAAGCTGTTGATCTCGCCCAGGATCTCCGCCGCATAGATAAACAGCAGGATGATGATCTCCAGCGTGCCGGGCAGCTCGATCTGCAATTTGCGGGTGAACATGCTGGGCAGCACCATCAGCACCAGCGTCAGGCCGCACAGAAACACGCTCTCAAAGTGGCCCAGCAGCGCCGCGCGCACCATGGCAAAGATGACCAGCGCGCGCAGCACCAGATAGACCGCCAGTGTCGCCTTGTTGGTGTAGGGCCTCTTCTTGGCGGCCTTTTTGTTTTTCTTCATTCGAATCACACCGCGCCTTTCCCTTCATTCCTTCCGGCATGAAGCCCGTACTCACTCCGCCAGCATGCCCTCAATCGTCTGCTCCAACGTGTCCAGATCCATCATGCCGGTGTGGCGGCCCTTGAGCTGGCCGTCTGCCGACACGAAGATCGTCGTGGGCATGCTGCGAATCGCATAGTTCGTCGCGGCTTCGCCGTCCGTATCGAAATAGACGGGAAACGTCCAGCCGCCCGCCTCCACCATCTTCTGCCCGTTTTCCTTCGTGTCATTTCCAAAGGCGCACAGGTTCACCATCATGAACGTCACCTGTTCGCCGTATTGCAGGTAACACTGCTCAAAGTACGGCATCTCCATCCGGCACGGGCTGCACCAGCTCGCAAAGAAGTTGACCACGACCGGCTTGCCGCGCATCTCGCGCAGCGTGACCGGATTGCCTTCCGCGTCGTAGCAGGTGAAATCCGCCGCCATGTTGCGCATCACCGGCCCGGCCACCTCCGGCGTCGCTTCGGGCACAGCCGTCGGCTCTTCGTTGATCTCCGGCGCGGCCGTCGTCTCCGGCGCGGCCGTCTCCTCGATCGTCACGCCGAGCGTCGTCTGCCGGCCGTCCGGCTGCCCGGCGGATTGCAGCATCCGGGACAGGCTGCTGTACAGGCCCGTGATCATCATCACGCCTACCAGCACGAGGAACACGCCGCACACGCGGTTGATCGCCGTGTAGTGCCGCTTGATCCAGTCAAACGCGCCCTTCACCCGGTCGATGAGCAGCGCGCAGAGCACGAACGGGATGCCCAGGCCCAGCGAATAGCACGCCAGCAGCGCGGCGCCCGCGAGCGTGGAGCCCTTCGTCGCGGCGAGCATCATGGCCGAGCCGAGCAGCGGGCCGGTACACGGCGTCCAGCCGACGGCGAACACCGCGCCCAGCAGCGCGCAGGAGGCGTAGCCTTTGGGCTCCACGCGCACGCCCGGCTTCATCGTGCGATCCAGCAGCCCGATGCGCAGCACGCCCGCATAATGCAGGCCGAAGGCGATCATGATCAGGCCGCAGACGACGTTGACCGCGCGCTGATGGCGCACCAGCAGGCCGCCCAGCGAACCGGCAAACACGCCCAGCAGCACGAACAGCGCCGTGAAGCCGAGCACAAAGCACAGCGCGCGCAACAGCGTCCGGCGCGCCTGCTTGCCCTCTGCGCTGCCCGCGAAGTAGAGCACGTATACCGGGATCATCGGCAGCACGCACGGGGAGATGAATGTGATCAGGCCCTCCAACAGGGTGGTCAGGGCTTCCAGCCAGGTGATGTTCAACGTCTTTCCTCCCATTTGAAAATGCCCGCATCTGCGCAGGCGGCGTCGGTTTCTTCTTGCGATTCTGATGATACCATTGCTGTCTGCGCGCTGTCAACCGTCACGCGAGGGCGACGTCCAGCGCCATCATCAGCGCGAAGCCGAGTGCAAAGCCGATCGTGCCGGCGTTGGAATGGCTGCCCGCCGCGGTCTCCGGAATGAGCTCCTCGACGACGACATAGAGCATCGCGCCCGCGGCAAAGGCGAGCGTCACGGGCAGGAAGGGCGCAAGCATGCGGGCCAGCATCATGGTTGCCACCGCCGCGATGGGCTCGACAATGCCCGACAGCGCGCCCATGGCGAACGCGCGTCCGGGGCGCATCCCCCGGCTGCGCAGCGGCAGGGAGATGATCGCACCCTCCGGGAAATTCTGAATGGCGATGCCCAGCGACAGCGTCAGCGCGCCGGAAAGCGTGGTGATGCCGCCCGCCTCGCCCAGACCTGCCAGCATGACGCCCACGGCCATGCCCTCCGGGATGTTGTGCAGCGTGACGGCGAGCATCATCATCGCGGACTTGCCGAGCCGGCAGCGCGGGCCCTCCGGCTCGTCGCACTGCGCATGCAGGTGCGGCACAAGATGATCCAGCGCGAGCAGAAACGCCATGCCCAGCAGAAAGCCGAACGCCGCCGGGGCAAACGCCAGCCGCCCCAGATGCGCGTTGTGTTCCATCGCCGGGATGAGCAGCGACCACACGGACGCCGCCACCATCACGCCGGAAGCAAAGCCCAGCAGCGCCTTGTGCACGCGCGTGCTCATGTTCCCCTTGATCACGAATACGCATGCGCCGCCCAGCACCGTGCCGAAAAAGGGCAGCAGGATGCCCAGCATGGTAAACCCGTTCATGTTTCGATCTCTCCTCTCTCCTTCGCCCGTTCCGTCCGGCACGCGCCGCAAACCGCCTGAATTTGCAGCGCCAGCACCAGCCTGCCGATTCTCGTCTGAATCCACGCGTCCAACCCGTCCATCGGACAATCCTCCAACGCGCCGCAGCATGGGCAGAGGATGTGCGCATGCGGGCTGAGCGTGCGGTCGTAGCGATCCGGCGCATGCGCCACGCCGATGCGGCGCACCTGTCCGTCCCGCTCCATGAGGCTGAGGTTGCGATAGACCGTCGCCCGCGCCACGCCCGGCATGCGCGCGCGCGCCGATTCGTAGATCTCCTCCGCGGTCATGTGCGCCGGACCCGTCAAAATGGCCTCGTAGATCGTCTGCCTCTGTCTGGTCATGGAACCTCCTTTTGAGAATGATTCTTAATCTTATTTTATAGAGCCGCGAGGATTCTGTCAATCGCACGGCGCGAAAATCCGCAAAAAATAATTTTAAAAAAGGGCTTGCATTTTTCTTCCTTCCGTGCTATACTAGCTAACGTTCTGAGCGAGCTTGCCGCAGTGAGCAAACGGTTCAAGATGAATCCGGTTCAAATTCATCGGCATATTCGGGGCATTAGCACAGTTGGTAGCGCGCTACATTCGCATTGTAGAGGTCACCGGTTCGAATCCGGTATGCTCCACCACAATTTGTCTGAAAATAACGGTTTTCAGACTTTTTTATTGTCTATTTTTAATATAAACCGTCTGAAAAAGCAAAAAACAGGGGTCTTTCAACCCCTGTTTTTCCGGTTTCTTTCGTTAAAGTGCGCGACAAGAACGCCTGCGCCCAACAGGTTGATGGCGCGGCGTAGATTGTAGGCGAGGAAGCTGAGGGCGATTTCGGCGCTCACCTTCTCCTTCCCCCGGCAAAGGAAATAGTGTGCGCCGTCATACCACTTTACCGTCCCGAAGGGATGCTCGGCCAGTTCCTTTCTCCGCTGCATATCCTCCGGGTTGCGCCGGAGGATCACCCGCACACGCGCGGGCTTTTGCGGTCTCCCCAGGCTGTTATGCGGCTGAAAGCCGGGCGGCAGCTTTTGGAGTGGATGGTCTGGACTCCCGTACATCCGGACGGCAACGATATTGGTGTTATGTCCGATACTGACCGTCTTCGTGTTCTTGGAATCCGTGCACCGGTTCGGACAGGTTCGGCAGGCTTCCCGGCTTCCGTAGATCGTCCCGTGCTCCCGTACCCGGTGCTTGAACAGCTCCCTGCCCATTGGGCAGGTCACCCTGCCGTCTTCGTGCCGGATGAAGCAGCTCAGCACGCTGCGCCTTTGAAGCTGTACCGATATCGTTGTTCCTTCATAGCAGGCCGGGAGCACCCCCGCGTGCAGGCACTTTTGAATATCCTCCGCTTTCGTGGATTGCCGGGTTGCTTCGTCGATTTCCGCGGGAATGTATTCCAGATCGTGGATCCGCTCATCCTTGTCGTACTTAAAGCCAACATTGGGAATTGTGCCGTGCATCAGGCACTTCTCTA
>CALVKT010000033.1 GCA_944333055.1 uncultured Clostridia bacterium | reverse complement strand
GCTGCTGCTCTCCGGCGCGGCGCTGGCGGCGTGCGTGCGCAGAAGACGCGCGGGCCTGTGATGCGGACAACGGCATACAAAGCGAGCCTCCGAGCGGCAATCCGTTCGGAGGCTTTTCGTATGGGGGAAGAAGCGGTGGTTTGAGGAAGCGGCGGTTTGAAGAAGCGGTGGCTTGAAGAAGAAGCGGCTTGAAGAAAGGACGGCGCGGCGCATGATGGCGCCTGCGGCGCGCCCTGCGCCATGTGCGCATGGGAAGACGTTGGGGCGGCTGCCCCAAACCCCGCTCGGGGCGCTGCCCCGAACCCCGCAAGGGGCGCGCCCCTTGACCCCATGCTCGCTTCGCGGCGGCTTGAAGAGGGGGCGGCGTCAGGCCGTGCCCAGATAGGCGGCCTTGACGGCCTCATTGGCAAGCAATTCCTCGCCGCTGCCGGTCATGGTGATGCGGCCCGTCTCCATCACGAAGCCGACGTCGGCGCAGTGCAGCGCGGCGTTGGCGTTCTGCTCGATGAGCAATATGGTGATGCCCTCGCTCTTGAGGTCGCGGATGATGGCGAAGATCTCCTTGACCACGAGCGGCGCGAGGCCCAGCGACGGTTCGTCCATCATCATCAGCTTCGGCTTGGCCATCATCGCCCGGCCGACGGCCAGCATCTGCTGCTCGCCGCCGGAGAGCGTGCCGGCCAGTTGCCACTCGCGCTCGCGCAGGCGCGGGAAGCGGCGGTAGATGTCCGCGATGCTCTCCTGAACCTCGTCCCTGTCCTTGCGCAGATACGCGCCGATCTTGAGGTTTTCCTTGACGGTGAGGTTGGGGAATACGCGCCGTCCTTCCGGCACCATGGCGATGCCCTCGGCGACGATGCGCTGGGAATTCAGCGACGTGATGTCCCGGCCCATGAAGTTGATGCTGCCGTCGCAGGGGTGCACCAGGCCGGAGATGGCGCGCAGCGTCGTCGATTTGCCCGCGCCGTTGGCGCCGATGAGCGTGACGATCTGCCCCTGGCTGACGTCGAAGCTGATGCCCTTGAGCGCTTCGATGCCGCCGTAGTTGACCTTGAGGTCGGTGACCTTGAGCATGATCATTCTTCATCCACCCCCAGATACGCCGCGATGACGGCGGGATTGTGGCGCACTTCTCCGGGCGTGCCCTCCGCGATCTGCTTGCCGAAGTCGATGACGTAGATGCGGTCGGAGATGCCCATGACCAGATTCATGTGGTGCTCGATCATGAAGACCGTCAGGCGGAATCTCTCCTTGATCTCCCGGATGAACGCGCCCAGCGCTTCGGTCTCCTGCGGGTTCATGCCGGCGGCGGGCTCGTCGAGCAGCAGCAGTTTGGGATGCGTCGCCAGCGCGCGCGCGATTTCCAGGCGGCGCTGCTGGCCGTAGGGCAGGGAGGTGGCCGGCTCGCCCGCCACGCCGTCGAGCCCCACGATCTGGAGCAATGCCATCGTCTCCTCGCGCATGGCCCGCTCCTCCTTGCCGTTCAGGCGGAACGTGGCGGTGAAGACGTTGCTGGTGCGGCGCATGTGCATGGCGATGAGCACGTTGTCAAACACCGTCTGGCTCTTGAACAGGCGGATATTCTGAAACGTGCGGGCGATGCCCAGCGCCGTGATCTTGTCGGGCGTATTGACGATCTTGCGGGTGTACATCCCGGCGTGCTCGCCCGCGTAGGCGCGCGTCATCTTGCCGGCGGGAAAGTTCTCCACGATGGTCTTGCCCATGAAGTCCACGCGGCCGTTGGTCGGCTCGTAGACGCCGGTGATGCAGTTGAATGCGGTCGTCTTGCCCGCGCCGTTGGGGCCGATCAGCGCGACGATTTCGCCCTCCCGGATGTCCATGGACAGGTTGTTGACCGCGACGACGCCGCCGAACTGCATCGTCACGTTTTCCACATGTAAGACGTTCATCGTCCGGCCTCCTTTCCGGCGCGCCGGCGCGGCCTGCGCAGATCCCAGATCTCCTTTTCACCCATGATGCCCTTGCGGAAGAAGAGCACGACGACCATGATCACCGCGGAAAACACGACCATGCGGAAGCCCGAACGCAGCAGCGGCACCTTGAACGTGCCGATGTACATCTCGGTATCCAGGAAGCGCAGCCACCACTCGCTGCACGCGATGAACAGGAAGCTGGCGATCACGGAGCCGCTGATGGAGCCCATGCCGCCGATGACGACGATGAGCAGGATCTCATAGGTCATGGAGGACTTGAACGCGTTGGCCTGCAAAGAGCCCTGATACATGGCCAGCAGCGCGCCGCCGATGCCCGCGAAGAACGAGGAGATGACGAAGGCCATCTGCTTGTGGTGGAAGAGGTTGATGCCCATGGCCTCGGCGGCGATCTCGTCGTCGCGGATGGCCTTGAACGCGCGGCCATACGTGGAATGGATCAGCAGCACGATGACGCCGATGCACAGCGCACACGCCGCGAAGACGGGGATGACCGATTTGAACGTGGGGTACGTCTTGAGCAGGTTGGAGCCGTTGGTGATCGGCCCCAGCGTATCCCACTGGATGATGGCGCGGATGATCTCCGCAAAGCCCAGCGTGGCGATGGCCAGATAGTCGCTCTTGAGGCGCAGCACGGGCAATCCGATGAGCGCGGCGATGAGCGCGGCGAGCAGGCCCGCGGCCAATATGCCCACGATGGCGGGCGCGGTGAAGGGGATGATGCCGCCGTCGTAGTACTGATAGACGGCCGCGCGCCTGGCCATGGGGATGGTGAGCACGGCGTAGGTGTACGCGCCCACGAGCATGAAGCCCGCCTGACCGAGCGAGAACAGGCCGGTGAAGCCGTTGAGCAGGTTCATGGAGACGGCGATGAGCGCGTAGATCGCGCCCTTCTTGAGCACGGTGATGAGCATGGAGCGCTTGCCGAAGTGCTGTTCCAGGAAGTAAAGCGCGAGGAACATGAGCGCCAGCAGCGCGAAGCTCGCGATGATCTTCTTGTATGGTTTCATGGCGCGCACCTCAAACCTTCTCGGAAGTCTTTTCGCCGAACAGGCCGGTGGGCTTGAACAGCAGGATGACGATCAGCAGCGCGAACGTGAAGGCGTCGGAGAACGTCGTATAGCCCAGCGCCTTGATGATGTTCTCGCAGATGCCGATGATGAACGCGCCGATGACCGCGCCGGGGATGGAGCCGATGCCGCCGAACACCGCCGCCACGAACGCCTTGAGGCCCGGCATGGCGCCCGCCGTCGGGGTGACGGAGGCGTAATTGGAGAAGTAGAGCACGGAACCCACGGCCGCCAGCAGCGAGCCGATGATGAACGTGGTGGAGATGACGGAGTCGATCTTGATGCCCATGAGCTGGGCGGTTTCAAAGTCCTTCGACACGGCGCGCATGGCCATGCCGATCTTCGTGTTCTGGATGATGGCGACCAGCGCGATGACCAGCAGCACGGTGAGCACCGGCGTGATGAGCGTGACGACCTTCGTCGTCGCCGTGCCGATGGTGACGGACTGGGAGATCCATGGGATCGTGGGATACTGCTTGGCCAGGCCGCCGGTCACGTACCACATCAGGTTTTGCAGCAGGTACGACACGCCGATGGCCGAGATCATCACGGACATGCGCGGCGCGCTGCGCAGCGGCTTGTAGGCGACGCGCTCCACCGTGAAGCCCAGCAGCACGGTGAGCGCGACCACCAGCGGGATGGCGATCTGGATGGGGAGCACCGTGACCATGTAGACCATGAAAAAGCCGGCGGCGGTGAAGATGTCGCCGTGAGCAAAGTTGATCAGGCGCAGGATGCCGTAGACCATCGTGTATCCGACGGCGATGAGCGCATACTGGCCGCCGACGGAGATGCCCGATAGCAGGTAGGGCAGGATCTTGTCAAACATGGGTGCAATCCTCCGTGTCGTTTTGAGGGCGTGCGCCGCAGCTCGCCTGAGACGAAGCTGCCGAACCCGCGTTTTCGCGGGTTCGGCAGCGCATGCGTTTCAGGGGAGAAGGGTGATTACTGCGCGAGCTCCGCAACCGTCTGGGTCTTCACGAAGTCGAACGCGCCCGTCTCGGTGTTGGCCTTCTTGATGTAGGCCATGTCCTTGTTCGCGTCGCCGATCTCGTTGAAGGAGATGGAGCCGGTCACGCCGGTGATCGCCACGGACGGAAGCGCCTCGGCGATCGCCGTGCTTTCGATGGAACCGGCGGCCTTGATCGCCTCGATGGCGACCATGTACGCGTCATAGCCCAGCGCGGAGACCGCCGCGACGATGTCGTTGCCGCCGTTGTTGGTCTTCTTGTCCGGGTTGGCGTTGAGCCATGCCTTGAAGCCCTGCACGAACTCGGAAGCCTGCGGGGAGGATTCGTCCTTTTCGTCAAAGAAGGTGGACACGCAGATGGTCAGGCCGGTGCCCTTGGCGGCATCCAGGATGACGGAGGATTCCCACGTGTCGCCGGCCAGCATCGGCAGCGTGACGTTCATGGAAGCGGCCTGGTCGATCAGCAGCGCCGCGACGGTGGTGCTGGTCGGGCAGAAGATGATATCCGCGCCGCTGTTGATGGCGTTGGTCAGGTACGCCGTGTAATCGGACGTGCCCTCGGTGAACTGCTCGCTGACGACGGTGCCGCCCATCTCCTCAAACGCCTTGGAGAAGTAGGTGGCCAGGCCGGTGGTGTAGTCGTCGCCGAGCTGGCTGAGCACGTACGCGCTCTTGGCGCCGAACTCATCCCTGGCGAAGTTGGCCATGACGGTGCCCTGGAACGGATCCAGGTAGCAGACGCGCCAGTAGTAATCGCACAGGGACGTGACGCCCGGATTGGTGCAGGAGCAGCCGATGGCCGGAATCTCGGCGTCGGCGAAGACCTCGCCGCCCGCCATGGACACGCCGGAGCCGTAGGAGCCCAGCACGATGCTCACGCCCGCGTCCACGAGTTCCTGCGCGGCGGAGACGGCCTTGTCGGTGGCGGACTGGTTATCCACGATGACCAGCTCCACGTCGTAGGTCGTGCCGTCTACCTCGACGGTGGGCGTCAGGGAGTGGGCATATTCGATGCCGATGACCTCCTGCTTGCCGCCCGCGCCATTGTCACCGGATGCCGGCTCGAAGACGCCGATTTTTACGGTCTCCGCCATGGCAGACGCGGCCAGAACGGACATGACAAGAACCAGAACCAACGCGATAATCTTTTTCATCCGGGGTAGCCTCCTTCACAATGATAGGAGCATTATACAAAATATTCCTGAGAATTACAACCCCCTGTTTCCAAAAAAATTGAAATTTTTCGCAAGAAAAACTCCTGAAAGGTTCATGAATTGCACTTGAAACGATCATTTATGCAACAGACCGATAACACGGATTCGTTTTCTTTTCGCTTTAAAGCGATAAAATGAGAGTGGAAACGCGGGATGGAGCATCGCTTGTCGCGCGAGGGATTTCATGTTATAATGCAGGAAAAGACAAGCGGGAAAGGCGGAGCGAATATGGCCTCTTTGATGGATCAGATGCGCAAAATGGTCGGCCTGCGGCCGCAGCAGGAGCAGGTGACGCCGCGCGAGGGCGCCGGCGCGTTTCACGCGCGCAGGGAGGCGTACCTCGCCTGCGAGGATGAGGCGCAGAAAGCGGCGCTTTTGACGCAGATGATCCGCGCGCTGCCCGATACGCTCTTCCTGGCGGCGATGTGCTACGAGGGAGAGGACTCCACCGCGAGCGTGCAGGACGACAAGCTGCACGCGACCACCGGCGCCAGGCGCCTGTATGCCGCGCAGCAGCAGATCGTGGAGCGGGGCAATCCGGGCTACCGGCACGCCGCCACCGCCGACAAGCGCCGCATCCACCTGCGCACGCTCGTCTATCAGAAGACGAAGGAGGAGTGGGTGCCGCTGTTCACCGACTTCGCCGAGCTGATGCCGGTCTTCGGCCGCCAGTCCCGCGTGACGCTCATCAGCTTTGAGGAGGCGCGCGAGATGGCCGGGCCGTGCAGCGGGCTGGTGATCAACCCCGCGAGCCGCCCCATTCTGCTCTCCAACGACGCGCTGGACGGCGCGCTGTGAGACGGTTGTTGCAAGATCGAATCGTCCTGTGCCCGCGCACGGTTTGGCCCGTGCGCGCGCAGTGTGATGCACAGGAAGACAGGCACAGAGGAGGACGCTTATGAGTCGGGATATGCAAGCCGTCCGCAAGCGCACGTTTGAGATCATCGAGGTGGGCGAGCAGGACGATACCGTCAGCCGCGTCTACGACTTTTTCAACATGCTCGCCATCATCGCCAACCTGACGGTCAGCGTGCTCTACACGTTTGAAGGTCTGCGCGCGCGGTACGGGTACATCTTCACGGTGATCGAGTCGGCGACCGTCGCGTTCTTCTGCCTGGATTACGTGCTGCGCCTGCTCACGGCGAAGATCAAGTATCCCAAGCTCTCCGAGCCGCGCGCGCTGCTCAAATACGTGACCTCCTTCGGAGGGCTGGTCGATCTGTTCTCCTTCGCGCCGTACTATCTGCCCATCTTCTTCCCCGCCGGTACGGTCACGTTCCGCATGTTCCGCGTCGTGCGCATCTTCCGGCTCTTCCGCATCAACGCGTATTACGACTCGCTGAGCGTCATCACCGAGGTCATCTCCAGCAAGAAGCAGCAGCTCATGTCCTCCGTGTTCCTGATCGCCGTGCTGATGCTCGCCTCCAGCCTGTGCATGTACAGCCTGGAAAACGAGGCACAGCCGGACGTATTCACCAACGCGTTCTCCGGCATCTGGTGGGCGGTGTCCACGCTGCTGACCGTCGGCTACGGCGACATCTACCCCATCACGACGATGGGCCAGGTGTTCTCCATCGTCATCACGTTCCTGGGCGTGGGCATGGTCGCCATTCCCACGGGCATCATCTCCGCCGGCTTCGTCGATCAGTATTCACGCATCAAGCGCATGAGCGAGTACGTCAAATCGGAGGATGTGCACTTCATCAAGATCCACCTGTCGGAGACGGACAAGTGGACGGGCAAGACCATCAAGGAGCTGGGCCTGCCCGCGGGCGTCATCGTGGCGGCCGTGCGGCGAAGGGACCGAATCATCGTCCCACGCGGCGGCACGCAGCTCATCGAGGGGGACACGCTCGTGCTGGGCGCGGAGCCCTTTGGCAGCGACGAGCACATCGACCTCAAGGAGGTTGTGCTGCTCAAGCACAGCAAGTGGATCGGCGAGAAGATCCGTGATCTGGACATCTCCCGCCAGACGATGATCGTCATGGTCAAGCGCCGGGGCAAGGTGCTCATACCCAACGGCGATCTGGTCATGCAGGAGGGCGACAAGGTCGTCATGTATACGCAGATGCGCTTCAGCCACGCGCAGCACATCGAAGTCTGAGCGCGGCCCGGCATGTCTTCACAAACGCGGAGTCTCCGATCGGGCGGCATGGCCGCCTGCGATTGAGACGGGCCGATTCGCACAGCGTGAATTCGCAGCGGGAATGGCATGGACGCGCAGCGAGCATTCGGGCGCAAAAATATGAAGCGATCCGTTGAGACCGGGAGGAAGACAACGTGGTTTCCAGAGAAGAAAAGCTGGCGGTGCTCGCAAAGCTGGCGGCCGCGTGCAACCGGCGCGGGTTGACGTGGGCCGTGGGCGCGTCTCTGCTGCTGTACCTCAAGGGATACGTCGATGACTTTCACGACATCGACATCATGGTGGCCGACGCCGATGCGGCCGTCATGGAAACCGTTTTGCAGTCCATGGGCAGGCTGCAGCCCTCGACGCGGGGCAGCTACGAGACGAAGCACTTCCGGGAGTTCGTCGTGGACGGCGTCGATGTGGACATGATCGGCGGGTTTGCGATCGTCTGCGAGGGCCGCGTGTACGACTGCGACCTGGAGCCCGCGCAGATTGTGGAATACGCCAAGGTGCATGGAGAGCGGATCCCGATGCAGGACGTTGCGCTGTGGCGGCGGTACTACACGCTGATGGGGCGCGCGCAGAAGGTGGCGATCATCGACGCAAAGGGCTGCGGCGGCTGAGCGGCGGGAAAAGGCGCAAGCATCACAAAACGGAGCGGTATCATGGATACGGCTCCGTTTTTGCGATGACGCCTGCCCGAATGGGCGGCTTTTTGCCGACCGGCTTATACTGATTTCTGATGAAAAACTTAAAACGGCGCGAAGCGAAGAAGGGAGTCTGAAATCCCTCAGGCAGGTTTTAGGGCGGCAGCCCTCACGTCTTCTATGATCACGGCGTAAACGGCGGGAACCGCAGCGGAGCGTAGCGACCATTGCGGTTCTGATTCGCTGTTTTCATCAAGAGTTAGTATTATTTGTCCCAGTCCTCGTTGATCTCCATGCCCGGACGGTAGTAGCGCGCATCCTCCGGCGTGATGGGGCGCATCACGCGGCAGGGCACGCCGCAGGCGACGACGTTGGCGGGAATGTCGCGGGTGACGACGCTGCCCGCGCCGATGACGCTGTTTTCCCCGATGGTGACGCCCGGCATGATCGTCACATTTGCGCCGATCCACACGTGATCCCTGATGACCACCGGCAGGGAGAACTGCGCGCCCTTGTCGCGCATGGCCGGGGCGATGGGATGGCCGGTGGTGGAGATGACGACGTTTGGTGCGAACATCACGTAGCTGCCGATGCGGCATTCGCCGTCGTCCACGACGGTCAGGTTGAAGTTGGCGTAGACGTGGTCGCCGATGTGCGTGTTGCAGCCGTAGGCGAAGTGGATCGGCGCTTCCATCCAGAGGGATTTGCCGCGGCTGCCCAGCAGCTGCGTGAGCAGCGCGTCCTTGCGCGTCGTGTCCAGCGGACGGGTGTTGTTGTAGTCAAAGCAGAGCTCCTTGGCGCGCTGGCGCTGCGATTCGATCTCCTGCGCGTAGGCCCTGTCCTCCTCGGACGCGTGCCCGTATTCGATATAGACCTTGCCGGTTTCCATCTGTTCCCTGAGACTCAAAATCGTCCCCTCCTGTGGTTGTTTTTGCCTATTGTAGCACATCGCGCGGCCGTGTTCAATCGCTTGTGCGCGCCGATGCAGCATGCTATAATGGAAAAAATGGCGACAAGGGAGGACGGATGCGGATATGGCGGACGCGTACTGGGCCGATCCGGCGGAAAAGGGCGAGATCGTCGAGTTCAATGGATGAAAGCCCTGGGTTTCAGGGCGGCAGCCCTCACGTCTTCTATGCTCGCGGCGTAAGCGGCGGGCACCGCAGCGGCGCGTGGCGACCATTGCGGTTCTGATTGTTTTCATCAAGGGTGGGTATAAAAAGGGGGCAAAGCGCATGGACAAGCTGACGACCGTCTGGGGCGAGCAGATCGACCCGCAGGCCGTGCTGACGGAATACCCGCGCCCGCAGATGGCGCGCGCATCCTACGTCAACCTCAACGGATATTGGGACTGCGCGTTCGCCAGGGTGGGCGAGGCGCCCACGGCGTGGCAGCGCATCCTCGTGCCGTTCTCGCCGGAAGCGCCGCTTTCTGGCGTGGGCCGCGCGCTCGCGCGGGACGAAATGCTCTGGTACCGGCGCGCGCTGCCCGATGTGCCGGGGTCGGGCGGCCGCGTGCTGCTGCACTTCGGCGCGGTCGATCAGCAGGCCGAGGTGTACGTGAGCGGCGTGCCGGTTGCGCGGCACGCGGGCGGCTACACGCCGTTTTCGGCGGACATCACCGACGCAATGACGGACGGGGAGCGCGAACTGACCGTATGCGTGCGCGACGAGACGGACGCCGCCTGGCACAGCCGGGGCAAGCAGCGCACGAAGCGCGGAGGCATCTGGTATACGCCGCAGAGCGGCATCTGGCAGACCGTGTGGATGGAGCGCGTGCCGGACGTGTACATCACGAGCCTGGAGATCACGCCCTGCCTGGAGGAGAAGGCATGCCGGATCGTCGTGAAGACGAATGTGTCCGCGCCGGTCTGTGTGACGTTCGAGGGGCGGACGCACGAGGCGCGAAGCGGCGAGGCGGTCACGCTTGTGCCGGAAGCGTTTTTGCCGTGGTCGCCGGAGTCGCCGCACCTGTACGCCTTTACGGCGGCCTGCGGCGAGGATTGCGTGGAGAGCTACTTTGCCCTGCGCAGCGTGGCGGTGCGCGCCGACGCGCAGGGCGTAGCGCGCCTGTTTCTCAACGGCAGGCCGTATTTTCAGACGGGGCTGCTGGATCAGAGCTATTGGCCCGACGGGCTGTACACCGCGCCCAGCGACGCCGCGATGATCCACGACATCCGGACGGCCAGGGACATGGGCTTCAACATGCTGCGCAAGCACATCAAGGTCGAGCCGCTGCGCTGGTATTACCACTGCGACCGGCTGGGCATGCTCGTCTGGCAGGACATGGTCAACGGCGGCAGGCGGGAAAACCCGCTGATCATCACCGCGCCGCTCGTGACGGGCGTGCACCTGCGGGATCACCATTACGCGTGGTTCGGGCGCCAGGACGCGCAGGGGCGCGCCGCCTACTACGCGGAGCTGGAGGAGACGGTGCGCCATCTCTACAACAGCCCGTGCGTCGTGCTCTGGGTGCCCTTCAACGAGGGCTGGGGCCAGTTTGATGCGGCCGAGGCCGTGCGCCGCATTCGGGCGCTGGATGCAACGCGCGTCATCGACCACGCCAGCGGCTGGCACGATCAGGGCATCGGCACGCTCAAAAGCGAGCACGTCTACTTCCGGCGCTATCGCTTCAGGCCTGACCGCCGGGGGCGCTGCGTGGTCCTCTCGGAGTTCGGCGGCTACACGTGCGCGCTGGCCGGGCACGTGTGGGGCGGCAAGACATTCGGCTACAAAAAGAACGCGTCCCGGCAGGAACTGTTCGCGCAGCTTCGCCGGCTCTACGAGGAAGAGATCATCCCGGCCAGGACACAGGGGCTTGCCGCCGCGGTCTACACGCAGGTGAGCGACGTGGAGGACGAGATCAACGGCATGATGACGTACGACCGGCGCGTGACCAAGGTGGCCTGCGCGGAGATGGCCGCCATCAACGCGCGCCTGCGCGACTGACGCCCGTCTATTTTTCCATCCGTGCGCATACGCTGAAAGGCAAAAGGATGGACAAAGGGAGGGACGGCGCGTGGAACTGAAGCTGACGCGAGAGACGCTGCGCTTTGAGCGGTTGGTGAACCGCGGCGAGGAACAGGTGACCATCGAGGGCGAAGCGGCGCTGCCGGGCAGCATGCGCGACGCCGTGACCGTGCTGAGTGTGCAGGCGCAGGCGCACTTGACGGGCGCGCAGGCGGGCAGCGGCGAGGCGGCCGTGCGCGGGCGCGTGTGCTTTCAGGTGCTCTACACGCAGGGCGATCTGACCCGCGTGCGCGCGCTGGAGACGAGCTGCGACTTCGCACATACGCTGCCGCTTGCCGGCGCGGCGCCGGCGATGCGCGTGTCCGCCTCGGCGGCCGTGCAGGAGGCGGAGGGCAGCGCGGGCAGCGGCCGCATCACGCTGCGCGCGCTGCTGGAGATCGGCGTGCAGGCGTTTGAGGCCGTCGAGCGCGAGTGGATCACGCAGGCGGAGGATGTGCGCGGCGAGGCCGGTTTGCAGACGAAGACGCAGACGGTTTCCTTTTGCACCGGCGAGACGCTGGGCGAGAACCGTGCGCTGGTGCGCGAGGAGTTCGACCTGCCCGCGCGGCTGGGCGTGGGCGACGTGCTCAGCGCGACGGCCGTGGCGCAGGCGGGCGAGCTCTCCGGCGGCAACGGGCGCATCGGCGTATCCGGCGCGATCGAGGTGCGCGTGCTGCACCGCAGCGCGCAGGGCGGCGGCCCGCTGGTGACGACGGTGCACGAGATGCCCTTTGACGTGAGCATCGACGTGCCCGCGATCGAGGAGGACGCGCAGATGCAGGCCGACGCCGAGGTGACCGACGTGATGGCGGACTCCGTGGAGGGCGAAAAGGGGCGCACGTTGCGCGTGGAGGCGGAGGTGCGCGTGCGGCTGCGCCGGTGCAGGCGGGAGCAGCGGGAGCTGCTGGCAGACCTCTACAGCACGACCGGCCCCGCCATCGAGCCGGTGACGGAGGAGCTGGACGTGCACGCGCTTGAAGAGAGCGCGGACGTGCGCGAGAGCACTCGCATGCAGGTGACGATGCCCAGCGATGCGCCGCCCATCGGCACGCCGCTGGCCGCTTTTGCACAGCCGTCCGTCACGGCGGCCACGCCCGCGGGCAAGCGGCTGGACGTGGAGGGCGTGATGGCCGTGACGCTGCTCTACCTGCCGGTCGATTCGGACATCCCGGTCTCCGTGCGCACGCGCGAGCCGTTCGCCATGACGTTCCCGGTGGAGGCGGGCGAGGGCGTGTACGCGCAGGCGTATCCCATCGAGACGACGGTCGGCGCGATGACGAGCGACCGCGCGGAGCTGCGCTGCGTGCTGGGCCTGCGCGCCGCGCAGCACGGCGTGCAGCGGATTCAGGGCGTGACCGACGTGATCGAGCAGCCGCAGGCGCAGGAGGAGCACGGCTTCGTGCTCGTCTGGCCGGCGCAGGGCGAGTCGCGCTGGGAGACGGCGCGGCGGCTGCGCGTGGCGCAGGACAGCCTGCGCCCGGCGGGCAAGCGCGCGCTGCTGGCGTTCAAGCGATGAAAACCGAACGCCGCAAAGATGTCATCCATCCTTGCGGCGTCTTTTGTCATGCCGGTTCGCACGCGCGGCTGGCGGCCACGCGTGTTTTCCGGAAAGGCAAGCGGCTTCGCCGCCTGCGACGAAGACGGGGGCGGACGCGCAGCGCATGCGTGTTTGAGCGCCGTTCGTGCAAAACAAAAGACCCCGGCTTGACGCGGGGCCGCGCATCCGCAACAGGGGATGCCGTTTCGCACGCATGAAGGAGCGGCTTTCGTCTCGTCAGGGTTTGCCGTCCGGCGAGGGTGCGCCATCCGTCTCCGCGCGCAGCACGGCGAGCAGGTTGCTCAGGTAGATGCGGTGCGCGACGGTGATGACGGTGTTGTGCAGCATGGCCTTCTCCTCGGTCGCCTGCGCGTCGAGCGTGTCCAGCTCGCCCGTGCGGGAGAAGACGCATTCGAGCATCGCGTAGAGCTCCGTGCGGAAGTAGTCGTAGGCGACCTGAACGCTGTACGTCTTGCGCTGGATGGAGAGCATGAGGCTCAGATCGTCCATGGAGACGACCGTCTTGGCCACGGCGATGAAGATGAGCTGCGCGATCTGCTCGCGGTTGTACTGCTTGCGCAGGGGCTTGGCGATGAGGCCCTTCTTGACGTAGTTGCTGATCATCGAGCCCGTGATGGGCGCGCTTTGAATCGGCGCGAGCGAGTCGGAAATGTACTTGGCCGTCTGCTCCAGATACAGCCCCACGTTTGGAATCTCCTGATAGGTGGGCAGGTGAAGCGACTGAATGGACGCGTTGAGCCGATCCCTGAGCATCTGTTCCATGTCATCCCTCCGTTCTTCGCCATTATACAACGGATCGGAGAAAAAGTCAATTGAACCGGATTACAAGTTTTTAAAAAACTCTTGACGGGGTATATCGTGATGCGGTAGAATAAGCTGAAAGAGCAAACGGGCTCTTGCAAGGGAAAAGGATATGAAGGAGCAAGGCATGCAGTATAAGATTGCCGCGGACTCGTCCGCCAATATGCGTTCCTTTGACGGCGTGGCGTTTGCCAACGTGCCGCTCAAGATCATCACCAGGGAGAGGGAATACGTCGACGACGCCCGGCTGGACGTGGCGCAGATGGTTGCAGACCTCAAGGCGTACAAGGGGACGTCCAGCACATCCTGCCCGAACATGTACGATTGGCTGGAGGCGTTCGGCGATGCGCAGCACGTCTTCGCGATCACCATCACCAGCGCGCTGTCGGGCAGCTACAACGCGGCCATGCAGGCGGCGCAGGAGTACACGAGCGCGCATCCGGACAGAAAGGTCTGCGTGTTTGACTCGCTCTCCGCCGGGCCGGAACTGCGTCTGATCGCGGAGAAGACGCGCGAGGGCATCCTCTCCGCGCGCAGCTTTGAGGAGATCGAAGCTTCGACGCGCGCGTACATGACGCACACGCACACGCTCTTTGCGCTGCGCTCGCTCAACAACCTTGCGCGCAATGGCCGCGTGCACCACGCCGTCGCGAAGATCGCGGGCGTGCTGGGCATCTGGGTCGTGGGCAAGGCGAGCGACGAGGGCACCTTGCAGCAGGAGCACAAGTGCCGCGGCGCGAAGCGCTCCGTGGAGACGATGGTCGCCGAGATGAAGGCGACCGGCTATGCGGGCGGCAAGGTGCGCATCAGCTGCTGCTGCAACGATGACGCGGCCCGGCAGCTGGAAGCGCTGATCCGCGCCGAGTACCCGGATGCGGACATCGCCTGCGAGGAGACGACCGCGCTGTGCAGCTTCTATGCGGAAGAGGGCGGCATGATCGTCGGCTACGAGGACGCGAACGCATAACGAAAAACAGCAGGGGCCCCGGCGCCGCAGATACGCGGCGCCGGGGCCCTTTGCACGCGCATCAGGCGATGGCGGCGGCCATGTTGAGCAGCGAGGTGAACAGGCTCAGCCGCAGCAGCGTCTCGCCCGCGCGCAGCGCGCGATCGTGCACGGCGGGCACCATGGCCAGCAGCGCGCCGCCGATGGCGCCGGGCAGCAGCCAGAGCAGCGCGCCGGCGTCCGGGATCTGCATGCGGCTGCGGATGAGCAGCACGGTCAGCTTGCCCGCCATGGCGCACAGGGAGACGGTCAGCGCGGCGACGGCGGATTCGTCGTTCTCCGCGTCGAAGAGCAGGAAGTAGAGCATCAGCGTGAGCGGCTCCGCGCCGAAGGCGAGGAACGAGGCGAGCAGGCCGCACGCGAAGGCGACGGGCAGGGCGGCGAGGCGCGTGAGCGCGAGCGGACGCATGCTGCGCGAGAGCGCGCCGAAGTAGACGGCGGGCAGCGCGACGAGCGTGAAGAGCAGCGCGTTTTGCAGCAGCACGCCCGTCTCGCGCGGGATGACGGCCAGAAAGCGCGCGGAGAGCAGATCGCCCAGCACGCCGCCCAGCGCCGCGCCCACGGCCAGCAGGATCAGCTCGTCCTGATGCAGCGGCAGCGGCTGGCCCAGCGCGAAGAACGCGCTGACGAGCGCGGCGGCGAGCGTCGCCATCGTGCAGAGCATGGCGATGGACGCCGGTTCAAGCGGGGAGACCGCATCCAAAAGCGGCCGCAGCAGCGTCGTCGCGCCGAGGCTCGCCGTCAGGCCGAAGAATGCGCTCAGGCCGCTGAGCAGAAGATAGATCATGCCTGCTTAGCGCCCCCGAAGACGGCTGCCGCGCCCAGCGCGTCCTCGATGCGCAGCAGCCGGTTGTACTTGGCCACGCGCTCGCTGCGGCAGGGCGCGCCGGTCTTGATCTGCCCGGCGTTGATTGCCACGGCCAGGTCGGCGATGGTCGTGTCCTCGCTCTCGCCGCTGCGGTGGGAGACGACGGCCGCGTAGCCGTTTTGCCGGGCGAGCTGCGCGGCGCGCATCGTCTCGCTGAGCGTGCCGATCTGGTTGGGCTTGAGCAGGATGGCGTTGCCGCAGCCCATGGCGATGCCCTTTTGGAGCCGCTGCACGTTCGTGACGAACAGATCGTCGCCCACGAGCTGGCAGCCGCCGCCCAGCGTCGCGGTCATCGCCTGCCAGGCGGGCCAGTCCTCCTCGCCCAGCGCGTCTTCGATGGAGCGGATGGGATAGCGGCTTTGCAGCGCGCGCCAGTGCTCCACGAGCGCGTGGCTGGTGAAGCTGCGGCCGGACTTGGGCATCGTGTAGCCCTTTCTATCCTTCCAGGCGCTGGCCGCGGCGTCCAGCGCGAGCGCCACATCGCTGCCCGGCGCATAGCCCGCGCGCGAGACGGCCTCCAGGATCAGCTCGATGGCCTCGATCTCGTCGCGCACCTGCGGCGCAAAGCCGCCCTCGTCGCCCACGGCGGTGGACAGGCCCTTCTTCCTGAGCAGCGCCGCCAGCGCGTGATAGACCTCCGCGCCCATGCGCAGCGCGTCGCGGAACGTCGTCGCGCCGACGGGCAGGATCATGCACTCCTGCACGTCCAGCCCGTTGTCCGCATGCGCGCCGCCGTTGAGGATGTTCATCATCGGCATGGGCAGCGTCACGGCCTGCGCGCCGCCCAGAAAGCGATAGAGCGCGACGCCCTGGCTGCTGGCCGCCGCCTTGGCGCAGGCCATGGAGACCGCCAGCGTCGCGTTGGCGCCGAGGACGGACTTGTTGTCCGTGCCGTCCAGCGCGATGAGCGCCTCGTCCACGGCAAACAGCTCGGCGGCGTCCATGCCGCGCAGTGCCTTGTCGATGCTGGTGGAGACGTTTTTGCACGCGCGGCGCACGCCCTTGCCGCCGTAGAGCTGCATGTCCTCGTCGCGCAGCTCCAGCGCTTCGAACCGGCCCGTGGATGCGCCGCTGGGCGCGATGGCGGTGCAGGTGACGCCGCCGGAGAGGCGCACCTCCGCCTCGACGGTCGGGTTGCCGCGCGAGTCGAGCACCTCGCGCCCGAGGACGCTCACGATCTGAGTGCTAAGCATGGCTGAAAACCTCCGCGATTCGTTTGGCCCTAGCATGGATCATGCGCGCGCGAAATATGCAAAGGGCGAAGCCGGCACATACCGGCTTCGCCAGAGAGGTCAGGGGAGGGATGGGACAATCGAAACGAAAATCAGAACTTGAGGAACCAGGTGGAGATGTAGCCCGTCACGCCGTCGATCGTCGTCTTTGTCCAGTCGGTGCCCTTGTCAAGCACGTCGATCTTCGTGCCCACCGGCACGCGCGAGAGGACGGAGGCGTTCAGGCTGGCGCCGCTGCGGAAGTTCACGTAGCTGTTGCCGTTCGGGTTGTAGACGACGGCGGTGCCGGAGGCAACCTCGTCGCTGACCTTCAGGTACTTGGCCATCATGTAGCCGGTCTTGCCGTCCACCTGCACCTTGTACCAGCCGTCCAGCTTCTGGAGCAGCGTGACGGACTTGCCGTTGCGGTAGTAGCCCAGCGCCTCGCTGCTGGTGCTCGGCTTGCTGCGCAGGAAGAGCACCTGCGTGCTGACCGGGTTGTTGACCACGGCGGTGCCGATGCCCGAACCGACGGAATCGGACGGCTTGTGGCTGGAGAGCCAGAGGCTGGACATGTAGCCGGTCTTGCCGTCCACCTCGACCTTGCTCCAGCCGTCCGCCGTGGAGAGCACGGTGACGGCGGTGCCGCGCGGATAGGAGCCGAGGATGTCGCCGTTCGGCTTGCTGCGCAGGTTCAGGCCGCGGGTGTTGGTGTTCACGTAGCGGGTGTGGCGCAGGACGTCGTGGCTGCCCAGGTACTGCGTGTACATGTAGCCGCTCTGGCCGCCCACGTTGACGTAGGCCCAGTTGCCGTTAAAGCCCAACACTTCCACCTCGGTGCCCCAGCCGTACTTGCCCAGAATCTCGGACTCCGTGCTCGCGTCGGCGCGCAGATTCAGCGTGCCGGCGGTGATCACGCGGATCTCGTTCTCGGCGCTTGCCCCAAACGGAACCGCCATCGCCATGCACATCACGGCGGCGAGCGCCGCCTTCTTGTTGGTATTCTGCATGAGAAATTCCTCCTTAGTCATTGCGAAGGCGTCCCAAGCGGCCGCTCTTGAGCGTCTTCTGCACATATGACGAGCCAGAGAAAACGATTATTGCCATATAACCGTTTCCATCTTCTGGAAAGGCGGGAGGAGGAAGCCGGAAAAACCTTGAAATACATGAAAAAACGGCGCGTGCTGATGCATGCGCCGGGGCGAATTGGCAGCGATTGTCAGGGGGAAAAGCCGTGCGCGGCGGGATCAAAGGCGAACACGGCGGGATGGGTGAGTGTCACGGCCTCGCCCGTGAGCGGATGGACAAAGGAGAGCGAGACGGCACTGAGCTGGTGATCACAAAGCCCCAGCGCCTCGCTGCGCGCGCGGGCGTCGGGCGCGGCGTATCGCGCGTCGCCCAGCAACGGGCAGCCGATGTGCGCCATGTGCACGCGAAGCTGGTGCGTGCGCCCGGTGACGGGCGAAAGGCGCATGTGCGAGGCGGTCTGCCCGTCCGCGCGCGTCAGGGTGGACAGCGTCTTGTAGCGGCTGACGGCGCGCTGCCCGTCCGGCGAGACGACGCGCGTGAAGCTGTCCGGGTGCTCGCGGGCGATGGGCGCGTCCACGACGCCGGAGGCGGGCGACGGCGCGCCCCACACCCACGCCTCGTAGATCTTGGCAAACGCGCCTGCCTGCATCTGCCGCTGCAAGTGCGCCTGCGCATAGGGCAGCTTGCTCAGGAGCACGAGGCCCGTCGTCTCGCTGTCCAGCCGGTGCACGGGGTGCGCAGGCCGGCCGAGGTATGCCTGCACGCGCCCTTCCAGCGTGTCGCTGCCGCGCGGCGCGGAGGGCGAGGGATGGCATTGCAGCAGCGCGGGCTTGAAGACGGCGAGCAGCGCGTCGTCCTCGAAGACGACTTCAAGCGGCGCGTCCGGCTGCGCGCCCTGCATCCGCTGCGCATCGTAATCGGGCAGTTCGACGCACACGCGCATGCCGGGTGCAAGCGGCTGATTGGAAAAAAAGGGCGCCGCGTTCACGGTGACGGCGCCCTGTGCTTTGGCGATGCGGCATTGCCTGCCGGAGAGGCCCATCGGCCCGCGCAGCAGCTGTTGCAGCGTGAGCCCGGCCTCCTCCGGCGCGACGACGTGAAGCAGGCGCATCAGAGCACCTTGCTCAGGAAGTCGCGGGTGCGGGGGTTCTGCGGATGGTCGAACAGGTCGCGCGGGTGGCCCTGCTCGCAGATGACGCCCTCGTCCATGAACAGCACGCGGTTGCAGACCTCGCGCGCGAAGCCCATCTCGTGGGTGACGATGACGCAGGTCATGTTGTTCTGTGCCAGGCCTTTGATGACGTCGAGCACCTCGCCGACCATCTCCGGATCGAGCGCGGAGGTGGGTTCGTCAAAGAGCATGACCTCCGGCTCCATGGCCAGCGCGCGCACGATCGCCAGGCGCTGCTTCTGGCCGCCGGAGAGGCGGGAGGGCTTGCTGTCGCGCTTGTCGAGCAGGCCGACGCGATTGAGCAGCGCTTCCGCCTGGGCGACGGCCGCGTCGCGGCTCTTCTTGCCCAGCAGCACGGGCGCGAGCGTGATGTTGTCGAGCACCGACATGTGCGGGAAGATGTTGAAGTGCTGGAAGACCATACCCATCTTCTGGCGGTGTTTGTCGATGTTCAGCTTCTTGTCGGCGATGTCCACGCCGTCAAACCAGATGTGGCCGCTGGTCGGCTCCTCCAGCCGGTTGAGGCAGCGCAGGAAGGTCGATTTGCCGGAGCCGGACGGGCCGATCAGCGAGACGACTTCGCCCTTGTGGATGGTTTCGGTGATGCCGGCGAGCACCTTGAGGCTGCCGAAGTCCTTGTGCAGGTCTTCCACGCGGATGAGCGCCGGCGCATTCTTGTAATCAAACCCGTTGGTCACGGTCAGTCTCCCTCCTTGAGCTTCTTTTCCAGCACGGCGACCAGCTTGCTCATGGCAAAGGTCACCACGAAGTAGATCACGCCGATGATGATCAACGGCTCGATGACCAGATACGTCTTGCCGGAGATCGTCTGATACTGTGTCATCAGGTCGCCGACGTAGAACGTGGAGGCCAGGGACGTCTCCTTGGTGATGGCCACGAACTCGTTGCACATGGCGGGCAGCACGTTTTTAAACGCCTGCGGGAGCACGATGCGCAGCATCGTCTGGCTGGAGGAGAGGCCCAGCGAGCGGGCCGCCTCCGTCTGGCCGCGGTCGATGGACTGGATGCCGGAGCGGAAGATCTCCGACATGTACGCGCCGGAGTTGAAGATCAGCGCGACGGCGATGCAGGTGAACTTGGAGAGCTTGAGCGCCGGCAGCAGATCCGGCAGCAGAAAATAGAAGAAATAGAGCTGGAGCAGCAGCGGCGTATCGCGGATGACCTCCGTGTACACGGCGGCCACGCCGTTGAGCGCCTTTGACCTGGACAGGCGCATGATGGCGACCACCGCGCCGATCAGACAGCCGACGGCCACGGAGACGAGCGCGAGCAGCAGCGTTGTGCCCAGACCGTCAAGAAAGTTCATGCCGTATTTGACGAGCAGCCTTTCGATGTTGGCGAGCAAGAAAATGCCTCCTTTCGGGGTCGGGTTACAGGGTTTCCACGCGGCACATGGCCTCGTAGACCATGTCCGGAGAGATCGGATAGGGGATGTGCGCCATGTCGGGGCCGGTCGTGGCCTCGATGAGCGTGCCGTCAAGCGCCTCGCGGGAGAGCGGCACGTTCATCTCCGAGAGCGTGACCGGCGTGCCGATCGTCTGCAGGAAGTCGCGCAGCGTGCGCGCCTCCTGGATCTGCCCGTCGAGCACGAGCTGCACCAGCGCGCCGTAGGCGACGAGGTCGCCGTGCAGGCAGTTTGCTTCCACGTGCGCAAAGCGCTGCAATCCGTAACACACGGCATGCGCCAGCGCGCAGTTGTAGTCGTCGTTGGCCAGCAGCGAAACGAGGCCCGCGGAGATGATGATGCTGCGCGCGCAGATCTCCAGTGCCAGGCCCGCCTCGTCGCGCAGCGCTTCGCCCAGCGCCTGACGGCCGTATTGCAGGATCGGGTCGTAGCAGGTGGAGGAGAGCGCCACGGCGATGGCGGACATGTGGTCCATGTGCTGGCCGAGCACATCGCCGCGCGCGGAGAACGTGCACTCCAGATGCTTGGAAAGCGTGTCGCCCATGCCCGCGCGCAGGTACTTCGCCGGAGCGTTGGCTGCGATCGTCAGGTCGATCAGCGCGAGCGCGGGCGGCGCGTCGAAGAAGAGGAAGCGGTCGAACGGGCCGTCCTCGCGGTAGACGACGGACAGCGCCGTGATCGGCGCACAGTTGGAGACCAGCGTCGGCAGGCTCACCAGCGGCAGGCCCAGCTGCGCAGCCACGCCCTTGGCGGTGTCAATCGCCTTGCCGCCGCCCATGCCCACCAGAAAGTCGGGCGCGAGCGGGCGGATGGCCTCGGTCAGATGGTCCATGGCGGCCTGCGTGCACGCGCCGCCGAAGGGCAGCGCGTCAAGCAGCGTCATGTCCGTCCCTTCGATCGCCGCGCGCAGGGAGGGCAGGCCCTTTTCCATGCCCGTGACGCCGCCGACCACGACGAACGTGCGGCCCAGCTCCCGGCACAGCGCGGGGAAGCGGGTGTAGACGCCGCAGCCGAAGCAGAAGCGCGGCAGGGTGACGAGATCGGTCATATACATGATGGTGTAGCTCCTTATTTCAGCAGCGCCGGTATCTTGGACAGGCGGTCGAGCGCCTCGGCGAGGGTCTCCTCGCTGCGCGCGAAGTGCAGGCGGATCAGGTGATTGACCGGCTCGCGGAAGAAGCTGGAGCCCGGCACGGCGGCGACGCCGACGTTTCGGATCATCCACTCGCAGAATGCCATGTCGCTCTCGCCGTAAAAGCGCATGCCCGGCTGCTGGAACTCGCTGATGTCCACCAGCACGAAGTAGCTGCCCTGCGGCGTCGTGTGCGCAAGGCCGATCCGGTCGAGGCCATCGAGGAAGATCTGGCGCTTGCGCGTGTAGAGCGCGGTCAGATCGTCGTAGTAGGACTGCGGGAAGTTGAGGCCCACGACGGCGGCCTCCTGCAGCGGCGCGGCCGCGCCGACGGTCAAAAAGTCGTGCACCTTCTTGGCGCCTTCGATCACGTCCTGCGGGCCGATGAGGTAGCCCAGACGCCAGCCGGTGATGGAGTACGTCTTGGAGAGGGAGGAGCAGCAGATCACGCGGTCGGCGATCTCCGGCAGCGAGCCGGCGTAGACGTGCCGATACGGCGCGAAGACGATGTGCTCGTACACCTCGTCGGTGATCATGTAGGCGTCATAGCGCTTGCACAGGCCGCCGATGAACAGCAGCTCATCCTTCGTGAAGACCTTGCCGCAGGGATTGGAGGGGTTGCAGACGATGATCGCCTTGGGGTGCTGGCGGAACGCGTCCTCCAGCACGTCACGGTCAAAGTCGAACGTGGGCGGCACGAGCGGCACGAAGATGGGGTCCGCGCCGGAGAGGATGGCGTCCGCGCCGTAATTCTCATAGAAGGGGGAGAAGACGACGACCTTGTCGCCGGGGTTGCAGACGGTCATCATGGCGCTCATCATGGCTTCGGTGCCGCCGCAGGTGACGAGCACCTCGGTCTCCGGGTCGATCGCGCGGCCATAGGCGCGGCCCATCTTGCGGGCGAGCGCCTCGCGGAAATTCTCTGCGCCGAACGTGACGGAGTACTGGTGCGGGCCTTCGTCCGCGACTTCGCGCAGGCGGTCGGTGATCGCCTTGGGCGGCGGGAAGTCCGGAAAGCCCTGAGAGAGATTGATGGCGCCCACCTCGTCGCTGATGCGGGTCATACGCCGGATGACGGAATCGGTAAACGTCTGAACGCGACGGCTCAGTTCTGGCATAAATATTCACACCTCTTGGTTAAAACTCTTGTGTGCAAAAGGCAACAACGATCATATTCTAACACAACCCGCGGCCGCGCACAACAAGTAAATGGGCAAAAACCGATAAAAATATAAAAATAGTCGCCTTGCTTTCAAATCCACGAAAATTTATGCACAATATTCACTTGACATATGCATCGGGCAGCGGTACAATAGCGCTATCCTTCGCCGGATAGCCGGCGGTAATTCGGATAGGGGGTTCATTTTTATGAAGAAGTTCTTTGCGCTTGTGCTCGCTTTGTCGATGATGATGACCTGCTCGCTGGCGCTGGCCGACCGTCTGGCGGACATTCAGGCCGCCGGCAAGATCGTGGTGGCCACCAGCCCGGACTGGCCGCCGTATGAGTACATCGACGACGACGGCAACGTCGTGGGCACCGACGTGCTGATGATGCAGTGGATCGCCGAGCAGCTCGGCGTCGAGCTGGAGATCCAGTCCATGGCGTTTGATACCTGTCTGGCGGCCGTGGGCCGCGGCGACGTCGATCTGATGATCGCGGGCCTGACCTACGACGAGGAGCGCACCAACGCGATGGAGCTCACCGGCGTGTACTGGAACGAGGGCGATCAGGGCCTGCTCGTGCGCAAGGGCGAGGGCGCTGCGCTGAACAGCCCGGAAGCGTTTGCCGGCAAGACCGTCGCCGCGCAGAACGGCACCAACCAGCAGATCATGGTGGAAGAGCAGCTGCCGGACGCGACGCTCGAACTGGTCACCAAGATCCCGGACGGCGTGAACATGGTCAAGAGCGGCCGTGTGGACGCGCTGGCCGTCCCGAAGACCGTGTATGACAGCGTGCTGGCCGAGAACGACGACCTGGAGATCGCGGCGTTCGCCTTTGATTTCGAGGGCGGCAACTACATCGCCAGCGTCAAGGGCGAGGATGCGCTCACCGCGAAGATCCAGGAGCTGATCGATCAGATCAACGAGCAGGGTCTCTATCAGCAGTGGGTCGATCAGGTCCTGCTGGAGAAGTGATCGATAGTCCCGATGATGCGAGGGCGAACCGGCGGCGGTTCGCCCTTTTCGCGTGCCTGACGCGTTTTCTCCTTGCGTGCGTGCGCAGTTTGCGATAGAATATGAGGGAAAAAGCGGAAAGGGGACGGCGCATGAGGGACATCCGGGAGATCACGAGCGTGCACAATCCGCAGGCGCAGCGCCTGCGCGAGCTGCAGCGGGCCAAATACCGCCGTCAGGCGGGGCTGTTTCTCTGCGAGGGCGTCAAGATGGTGCGCGAGGCGATGGCGCTCGGCTTGTGCCGCACGCTGATCGTGGAGAGCGGCCGCGCGCAGGCATACGCGGCGCTCGTAGAGGAAGCGCAGACATCCGGCTGCGAGGCGCTGCTCGTCTCCGGCGCGGTCATGCAGGCCGTCAGCGAGGCGAAGACCCCGCAGGGTGTCGCCTGCACCGTGGCGATTCCGCCCGAACCGCAGGCGCTCTGCGGCCGGCTGATCGTGGCGCTGGATGGCGTGCAGGATCCGGGCAACGTGGGCACGATCCTGCGCACGGCGGACGCGGCGGGCTTTGACGGCGCGCTGCTCTCGGACGCCTGCGCCGACCTCTACGGCCCCAAGACGCTGCGCGCGACGATGGGCTCCGTCTTCCGCGTGCCCGCGCGGCGCACGGCGCAGCTTGCGCAGGAGCTGGAGGCCATGAAGGCGCGCGGCTATGCGGTCGTCGCCACGGAGCTGGGCGGCGCGGATTTTTATGCACATTGCCCGCATGAACACGCGGTGCTGGTCATCGGCAGCGAGGGGCAGGGCGTGTCGGCGGAGGTGCGCGCGGTGGCGACGCACCATCTGGCGCTGCCCATGCGCGGGGGCGCGGAGTCGCTCAACGCGGCGGTTGCCGCGGGCATCATGATCTACGAGATGGCGCGCGACGCCTGACGCGCAGCGGCTGCCATCATGCTTCAAACCGGCGCGAAGCGAGGAAGGGAGTCTGAGGGATGAAGGCCCGGATTTGGGCGGCAGCCCAACGTCTCCGAGGCGCGAAGCGCCCATGATCAAAAACCAAAGCAAGTCCCCGGCCGCCGCCTGCGAGCCATCGCAGCCGTCCGGCAGGAATCGGCTTGGCATCACACGGGAGGAAACACGCATGTCGGTCACCCTTGGCATGATCTTAGAAGCGCGCGAACGCCTGCGGGGCGTCGCGCAGCGCACGGCGCTTGTGCCCTTCAAGGCGCTTTCGGACGACAACACGCAGGTCTACCTCAAGACGGAGGGCCTGCAAAATACCGGCTCCTTCAAGGTGCGCGGCGCGTACATCAAGATCGCGAGCCTGACGCCGGAGGAGCGCGCCTGCGGCGTCATCGCTTCCTCGGCAGGCAATCACGCGCAGGGCGTGGCGCTGGCGGCGCGGACGTTCGGCGTCCCGGCGACGATCGTCATGCCGGCGGGCGCGCCGCTCTCAAAGGTCATGGCCACGCGCGAGCTGGGCGCGAACGTCGTGCTGCACGGCGCCGTGTACGACGACGCCTATGCCGAGGCGTGCCGCCTGCAGCGGGAGACCGGCGCGACGTTCATCCATCCCTTCGACGACCCGATGGTCATCGCCGGACAGGGCACGATCGGCCTGGAGATCATGGACGACCTGCCGGACGTGCGCACCATCGTGGTGCCCATCGGCGGCGGCGGTCTGGCCTCCGGCGTGGCGGCGGCGGTCAAGATGCTCCACCCGAACGTGCGCGTGGTCGGCGTGCAGGCGTCCGGTGCGGCGGGCATGAAGGCGTCGCTGGAGGCGGGGCACGTCGTGAGCTTGAGCGGCGCGAAGACGATCGCGGACGGCATCGCCGTCAAGCAGCCGGGCGAGCTGACCTTTGCGATGTGCCGCGCGTATGTGGACGAGGTCGTGACGGTCGATGACGATGAGATCGCGCAGGCGATCCTGCTGCTCATGGAGCGCGGCAAGATGGTCGCCGAGGGCGCGGGCGCGGCGCCCGTGGCCGCGATCATGAACCACAAGTTCGACGCTGCGGGCAAGGTGGCGGCGGTCGTCTCCGGCGGCAACATCGACGTGACGATGATCTCGCGCATCATCGAGAAGGGCCTGCTGCGCGCGGGCCGCGTGAGCAAGCTGCGCATCCTGATGCAGGACAGGCCGGGCCAGCTGGAGATCGTCTCGCGGATCATCGGCAGCAACGGCGCAAACGTCATGGCCGTGCACCATGACCGCACGGACGTGGACCTCGACATCCGTGACGCCATTCTGGAGATCACCATGGAGACGCAGGACCGCGAGCACGCCAGCCACATCATCGATGCGCTGCGCGAGGCGGGGTTCACCGTGTATTAAACGCGACACGCTTGAAGCTGCCGCGAAGCGAGGGGTCAAGGGGCGAAGTCCCTTGCGGGGTCGGCAGCCCAGCGTTCCCTCGGAAGACACCGTTTTGATCGCAGGCGGCGTTCAGACATTTGAGCAGACCGTCATGAAGCGGCTTTCCGTTTGGAAGGCCGCTCTTTTCATGGGCTGTCGTGAGATGCGAAGGGGGATATGGGGCGACCTTCGGTGAATGCGTTTCGCCAACCGGCGGGATGGTGAAGGCGCGCAGGACGCTTCCTGCTCTTCGCCTTTTGTGCGCTCCTGAGCCCATCGGTTACATACCCCCGTAACCGGG
>CALVKT010000032.1 GCA_944333055.1 uncultured Clostridia bacterium | reverse complement strand
TACTGTTGCTCATGAAGGGTGTGGCTCCTTTCGTTTGCGTTTGGTGTGGTAGCTTAACTATAACCCAAGTAGCCATATCCTTCTATTCTTTTTTTCTCTATGTCCAAGATGTATTGTAGTCCTACACTCTTATTTTGATGGCTTTTTGTTGGAAATCTTGAATCCCGTAAAGGAGTATGATATAATAGATCGCTAGACGATTGAAACAAATTTTCCGGGGGACAAACGATGAAATGGGTTAGAGAGCACTTGTGGCTCAGAAAGATCAGCCTCTTCCTGCTGGATATGCTGCTCATCACGCTTTCCGTCTACGTGAGCATGGAGCTCCGGTTTGAAATGTATATTCCCGGCCGCCATGTACAGACGATGATGCGCGCGATGCCGTTCATCTGGATCGCCTACATGGGCAGCTATGTGCTCGGCGGCGTCTATCAGATCATGTGGCGCTACGCGGGCGTGCGCGATACGGCGCGCCTTTGCCTGCTCAGCGGCGTGGCGTGCGCCATCACGCTGGCGGCCAATCAGTTTCTGAACCTCGGCCTGTTCCGCGGCGTGCTGATTCTCATCGCGCTCATCGGCACGGTTGCCATCGGCGGCATCCGCATGCTCTGGCGCGTGTGCTCCAAGGACAGAATTCCCGGTGGCCTGGGCGACGCCATGCCGGTCATGATCGTCGGCGCGGGCGAGGCCGGCGCGTACGCCGTCAACATCTGCAACAAGAACCCCAAGCAGATGGGCCGTCCCGTGCTGCTGGTGGATGACGCCGTGAGCAAGCAGGGCCTGCGGATTCAGAATGTGCCGGTGCGCGGCAAGACGGAGGACATCCCCAAGCTGGTCGCGCGCTACGGCATCCGAGAGATCATCGTGGCCATTCCGTCGCTGGGCAACGGCCCGCGCATGCAGCGGATACTGGAGCTGTGCAACGAAGCGCGCTGCCACACGCGCATGCTGTCCGAACCGGCGGATCCCACCGGCGTGGAAGGCACGCCGTTCATCCGCGAGCTCAACATCTCCGACTTCCTCTCCCGCGAGGAGATCGAGCTGGATACGGACGCGATCGCAGGCTACCTGACCGACAAGACGGTTATGGTCACCGGCGGCGGCGGCTCGATCGGCTCGGAGATCTGCCGGCAGATCATGCGCTTCAAGCCCAAGCTGCTGATCATCTTTGAGATCTACGAAAACTGCGCCTACGAGCTGGAGTATGAGCTCAACCAGAAGTACCGCGGGTACTGCCCGGTCGTCACGCTGATCGGCTCCATCCGCGACAGGCGGCGCCTTGACGAGGTGTTTGAGCAGTATCATCCGCAGGTGGTCTTCCACGCGGCGGCGCACAAGCACGTGCCGCTGATGGAGCGCAGCCCGGCGGAGGCGATCAAGAACAACGTGTTTGGCACGCGCAACCTGCTGGAGGCCGCCAGCAGCCACGGCGTGGAGCGGTTGGTGCAGCTCTCCACGGACAAGGCGGTCAACCCGACGAACGTCATGGGCGCGACCAAGCGCATCACCGAGATGCTCATCCAATGGTACGGCGAGAAGACGGACATGAAGTGCATGGCCGTGCGCTTTGGCAACGTGCTGGGCAGCCACGGCAGCGTCATCCCGCTGATGGAGGCGCAGATTCGCAAGGGCGGCCCGGTCACGGTGACGCACCCGGACATCACCCGCTACTTCATGACGATTCCCGAAGCGGCGCAGCTTGTGCTTCAGGCGGGCGGCATCGCCAAGTCCGGCTCCATCTTCGTGCTGGACATGGGCAAGCCGGTGCGCATCATGGATCTGGCGGAGAAGCTGATCCGCGCCTACGGCTACGAGCCCAACGTCGACATGCCCATCAAGATCATCGGCCTGCGACCGGGCGAGAAGCTCTACGAGGAGCTGCTCATGGACTCCGAGCGCGACAAGATGACCAGGACGGCGCACAGGAAGATCTTCGTGGCCAACGTGGATCACGTGGACGACGCGCAGTTTGAGCGCATGATGAAGACGCTCGAAGAGGTCGTCGGCCTCAACGACGAGCGCGCCGTGGAGGCGATTGCGGAGGTCGTGCCCACGTATCACCCGTGGAAGGACAAGAAGACGGACGCGACGAAGGCGTCATAAATCAGGCGATGCGGCGGTGCGCTGCATCGCTTTTTCACAGCATCGGAAGCGACCCGTTGAAGCGATAGGGGGAAAGGCGCATGGTGATCTTGATCGCAGGCGCTTCCCACACCGGGAAGACCGCGCTTGCGCAAAAACTGCTCGAACGGTACAAATACCCGTACTTGTCCATCGACCATCTGAAAATGGGCTTGATACGCAGCAGACAGACAGACCTCACGCCGATGAGCGAAGATGCGCAACTCACAGCATACTTGTGGCCCATCGTCCGTGAGATGATCAAGACGGCGATTGAAAACGGGCAGAATCTGATTGTCGAGGGCTGCTATATTCCATGTGATTGGGAAAAGGACTTTGAGGGAGCCCATCTCGAACAGATCCGGTACCATTGCCTTGTTTTCAGCGAAAAGTACATTTACAGCCACTTTGCAGACATCAGGAGATACGCCAATGTGATCGAGAACCGCGCTGATGATCAGGATTGCACATTGGAAAGCGTTTTGGCGGACAATGAAAGGCAGCGGGCGCTTCTCCAAAGCCACGGCCTTCAGGGCGTGCTGATTGATGACGAATATGAGATCGACTTACCGTGATCGACGCGGGATGTCTTCTGTGAAAAGCGCATTCATCTCCGCGCGCCTCGGCGCGACAGACGGCAGCAAAAAAGCATCCGACGCGCGGATGCTTTTTGCATGGCGGGCGCTCAGGCCCGGCTGTCTTACAGCGAAGAGAGGATGCGCACGACGCTGGAGAGCGAGTCATTGAGCTCGCGGAACTCCGAGACGGACAGGCAGTCCACCTGCTGCTGAATCTGGCGGGAGATCGTGGCGCGGATGGCGGCGAGCTTCTCCTCGCCGGCGGGCAGCAGCACGATGTTCACCACGCGCCGGTCGTTCTCATCGTGCTGACGGTCGACGTAGCCGGCGTCGTAGAGGCGATCCACCAGCGGCGTGATGTTCGGCTTGGCGATGCCCAGCCGCCGGGAGATCTCCGAGACGGACATCATGCCCACGTCCTTGAGCATGGCCAGCACCTGCACGTGGGAAAGCGGCGTGCCGTGCTCGCGCTGCACGAGATCCATGTGCAGCAGGCGCTTTTTGACGAGGGGAAGCACGTGGAACACATTCTGCGCGACATTGTCGATCATCGTGGGGTCTATCGACCGTTTTTTCATCATACGCACAACTCCTGATGGTGATATTACACGGGATACGACAATGCGCTCCCGAATCAAAACGAACATATTTTACATGGATGATCCTCAAAGGGCAAGAGGAAATTCTGATGTTTTCAAAATAATTCTGCATTTCGTGAAATCGCGCTAAAAATGGGGCCGGCTTTCGGGGAAAATGCTTATCAGTCCATAGTGTTCTGAATCGGCCGCTGTGAACTTCTGCCGCCGCTTTACAGATCGCGACAAATCGGTTACAATGTCATTATGCCGTAAAAATGATCGAATCGGGGAGGATACGCGGATGGACATCGTTTCGGTTTTGAGGAGCCTGTTGTCGCTGGATACGCTGGTCTACCTGGCAATCCTGCTCGTGCTGCTCACGGCGCTGGGCCGTAGCCTGCTGCCGCTGATGGCGATGGCGGGCCGCCTGCGGCGCGCCGCGCGCATCATCATCACGGAGAACAGGCAGAATAAGGAGAAGAAGTCGTGGAACACCCTGCAGTTCCTGGGCAAGCAGCTGGAGGGCCCGTGGGCGGACTTCCTGCAGAATGCCGAGATGCGCGACGCGCACGGCGAGAGCTGTGATGTGACGGACTACATCAACGAGGACAGCGTCTTTCACGCCGTGGGCGGCGCGCGCCTGGCGGAGATCACGCCGGGCATCCTCACCTCGCTGGGCATTCTGGGCACGTTCCTGGGCCTGGTGATGGGCCTGTCCGGCCTCTCGCTCAATGCGGCGGACACCGACGCGCTGCTGGCGGCGATGGAACAGCTCATCGCCGGCATGAGCACGGCGTTCCTCACGTCCATCGCGGGCGTCATCGCCTCGCTCTTTTTCAACCTGCTCTACACGCACTACACCAATGCGTGCGAGCGGGCGATCGACCGCTTCTGCGAGGTGTTCAGCCTCTATGCGCTGCCCAAGCCCGTCTCCCAGGATACGGCCATGCTCGCCCTGCAACAGGAGCAGACGGCGTATATCCGCCAGGCCGTGGAGGAGGTGAGCCAGAAGATGGCCGTGCAGATGGAGCAGAGCATCCTGCGCGCCATGCTGCCCGTGCAGCGCTCCATGGACAACTTCATCCTCGCCGCGACACAGGCGCAGGTGGAGGGCGTGGACCGCATCGTGCAGCTCTTCCTGCAGCGCATGAACGTCGTGCTCGATCACGAGTTTGACGACCTGCGCGGCGTGCTCCGCGAGACCAGCGAGGAACAGCGCAAGGCACAGCAGGACATGCGCGCCGCCGCGGAGGCCATCGCGCAGATGACGCAGGACGTGGTGAACATGCATCAGCTCTCCCAGGGCGTGCTCGAACACTTCCGCGATTACGTCGCGGACATGGACGCCTCGCGCGCGCACGTGGAGGAGACGAACCGCAAGACGCTGGAACTGCTCGCCGCGATGAACAAGACCAGCGGCCAGCAGGCGATGTATCTGGCAAAGCTGCAGGACTATCAGGCGGCGCTCACGGCCAATCAGCAGCAGTATGCCGCGTGGACGGATCGCTTCCTGAACCACGCGCAGGAGCAGACGCGCGTGACGGCCGGGGAGATGGACCGCGTCGTCAAGGAGCTGCACGAAAGCGCGCAGGCGCTCTCCAGCAGCGGCGAGACGTTCGTGCGCCAGACGCAGGAGAGCATGGCAAAGACGACGGCGCTCTTTGACGAGAGCATCTCCGCGTCGATCCGCCAGATGAACGAGACGCTTGGCGTCATGCGCGAGACGACGCGCACCATGCCCCAGCTGCTCAGCCAGAGCCGCGAACGCTATGCGGAGCAGGTGGACCAGTTTGTCACCGCGCTGGTGCGCCTGCAAAAGAGCATGGAGAAGCTCAGCGCCGCCGCGGACGCCGCGTCCGGCAAGAAGGGGGCGTAACCCATGCGCCCGAAGACGAGAAGGCGGCGCGGCGGGGACACCGGCAGCTATTGGATCTCGTATTCCGATATGATGGCCGGCATGCTCTTCACGTTTGCGCTGATCCTGTTTGCCGCGGTCTATCAGCTGGTGGATCTCCAGCAGAAGAAGACGATCGAGCTGCAGACCAAGGAAGCGCAGCTCTCCACGCAGCAGAGCCTGCTCATCGATCAGGAGTCGCAGCTCAAGGACAAGGAGGAGCTGCTGGCCACGACCACGCTGATGCTCCAGGAGCAGCAGGCCGAGCTGGAGGAAAACCGCACGGCGCTGACCGCCGCGCAGCAGTCCCTCGCCCTGCAGCAGAGCAAGATCGAGGAACAGGCCGCGCTGCTCGCCGCCCAGCAGACGGAGATCGACCGGCTCATCGGCCTGCGCTCGCGCATCATCGAGGACCTGCGCGACGAGCTGAACCGGGAGAACCTGGACGCCGTGGTGGATCGCAACACGGGCGCCATCGCCTTCACCGGCGCGGTGCTCTTTGATACGAACCGAAATGAGCTCAAGGAGAGCGGCAAGGCGCTGCTCAACGCATTTCTTCCGGTCTACGTTCGCACACTGATGAGCGAGGAAAACGAGGGCTATGTGGGCGAGATCATCATCGAGGGCCACACGGACACTTCCGGCACCTACCTGCACAACCTCGCGCTCTCGCAGGATCGCGCGCTGGCCGTGGCGGAGTATTGCCTCGGCCCGGAGATGACGGGGCTGACGCAGGAGGAAAAGCAGATGCTGCAAACGATCCTCACGGCGAACGGCCGCTCCTACGCCGATCCGGTGTACATGGAAGACGGCGTGACGGTGGATATGGAGGCATCCCGGCGCGTGGTGTTCAAGTTCCGCATGAAGGACGCGGAGATGATCGAGCAGATGAGCGCCATCCTGGAAGGACAAGGGGAGGAATGACGTGTATAAGGCCATGAAGGGGCTGGCGATCGCCGCGCTGATCGTCACGATCATCGGCGCGGGCGCGCTGCTCTACGCGATCAACACGCTGGAACCGGTGGTGGAACAGTCGAGCGTCGCCGTCATCCCGGCGTCGCAGGCGCAGGACATCTTCGATACGGCGCTCTCGCAGGTGCGCAGCGAGACGTTCACCGGGCGCGTCTTCGGCGATGCGAGCGGCCTTGCGGCGCAGGACTGTTCGTTTCTGACGTATACCGTGCGCCTGCGCAACCGGGGCTTCTTCCCGGCGGAGTGGATCACGCTGGACGTGCAGCCCGTGGAGGGCGACGTGCTGCAGCTGGACAACGTGCAGGCCAACGTGCTCGCCAGCGGCGTGCAGGGCGACATCGCCGCGACCGTGCTGCACGCGGGCGACGCCTCCGCGACGCAGCGCACGTTCACCGTGAACTGCTACGTGTTCGGACGCAAGATCACGCTGACGGGCGTTGCGCAGTGAAGCGCATAGCGCGCGGCGCTTTGGGAAAGCCTGACGGAGAGTCGGGCTTTTTTTGATGCTGGGGAGGCGGCCGTGGAATTTTTGAGCATGCTGCGCGCGCAGTACAGCGCCAGCCAGTGGGCGCTGGTGTTCTTCGTCTACAGCTTTGCGGGCTGGTGCTGGGAGCTGCTTCTCTATCTGGTCAAACAGCGGCGGGCGGTCAACCGGGGCTTTCTGAGCGGGCCGTTCTTGCCGGTCTATGGCTTCAGCGCGCTGGGCATGCTCGCCGTCTGCCTGCCGGTCAAGGAGAGCGTGGGCAAGGTGGCCATCACCGGCGCGATCACCGCGTGCGTGCTGGAATACGCCGTGGGCGCGCTGGCGCTGCGCGTGCTGCACGTGCGCTATTGGGACTATCGCGGGCGGCGTATGAACGTCGGCGGGCACATCTGCCTGATGGCCGCGCTGACGTGGGCGCTGTTTGCGGTGGTCGTCGTGTGCATCCTGCACCCGCTGTTTCAGCCCTCGCTGCGCGCCGTGCCCTCCGCGCCGGCCGGGGCGATGGCGGGCACGCTGACCGTGCTGGCCGCAGCGGATGCGGCGAAGAAAATCGCCCGCACGCGCGCTTTTGCCGGGCATAGTCTGAAAGCGTGAGGGATTCCCTCATCAACGATTTGCCCAAGGAGGCGTGCGCTATGAGCTTCTACTCGTACAAAAACAGCAACTCCACGCATTGTCCGTGCTCCGTGGCGGGAAATGAGGTGCTCAACGGCCTGAACGAGCGGGTCTGTATCCAGGTGCAGCGCGTGTATGACAGCTGCCTGTTCCAGGAACAGCTCAGCGACCAGCGCGTGGCGCTGATCAGCTACGGCCTGGTGCCGGGCTGCGGCTGCGACCAAAACGGCGACGGATGCAACCAGCCCACGATGCCCATCACATTCGAGAGCTGCCGCTCCACGACGACGGAGGGCAACATCCGCAACCTCTCCGTGGAGCGCATGTGCGACAGGCCGTGCTTCGCCCGCGTGCGCGGTCAGGTCGATGTGCCCATCGACATCCTCTTCACCGACGCGAACGGGCGCGAGTACATCGGCCGCGGCGTGGTGACGATCGACCGCGACGTGCTGCTCTCCATCCCGGATGAGTCCATCGTGCCCTACTCGATCGAGGCGATGGTGTCGGCCATCTGCGTATCCGGTACATACATCGGCAACAACATCTTCTCGCTGGAGGTCTGCGTGACCGTCGTGCTCAAGGTGCTGGCGAAGGTCGAAATGCTGGTGCCCAGCTACGGCTTCTGCGAGGTGCCGCCGTGCGAGGAATTCGCGGATTCCGTCTGCGACGAGTTCTTCAGTCTGCCCTTGTTCCCGCAGACGCTGTGCGACGAGGACGCCGTGCGCGCGCGCAACGTGCGCTGCACCTGCGGCAACTACACGAGCACCACGGGCCTGGGCTGCGACGGCAGCACGGCCAACGCCTACATGAATGGAAACAACTGCTGCTGCCGTTGAGCATCGCCGCTAGAACCACAAGGATCGCCGCAGGGCGATCCTTCTCTTGCGTGGGCATGCCGGAAGGCGCGCGGGCATAGCCTATAGGGAATGACGGCGATGGAGGGGAACGGATGCGCGGGAACGGACGGAGCAAAGCGGCGGCTGCGCTGATCGCGTTGGCCGCTTTCGCATGCGCGGCCGGATGGGCGGCGTGGCGGCTGCATACATCGCGCGCGCCGCTGGTCATCGAGGTGATCGCGCCGGGCGCGCAGGAGACGCCGCAGGAGAGGCCGCGCATCCTGCTCTATCACACGCACACGTGGGAAGCCTATGAGATGACGGAGGAGACGATGTACACGCCCACGGAGACGTGGCGCACCCGCGATGCGCGCTTCAACGTGATCCGCGTCGGCGAAGAACTGGCGCAATGCCTCGATGACCTGGGCTTTGACGTGGTGCACGACACGACGGCATTTGAGCCGCCGAACCTGTCGGACGCCTACACGCGCTCGCTCGCCATGCTGCAGGCGCGCGAGGCCGCCGGGGAGACGTACGATTACATCCTGGATATTCACCGCGACGCGTACAGCGGGCTGTACAACGGGGCCAACGGCGTCACGGCCGACGGGCAGCAGATCGCCTACGTAATGCTGCTGGTGGGCAAGGGGACGGGCGCGACCGGCGCGGGATTTGACGAGCGGCCCGACTGGCCGAAGAATCTGGCGCTCGCTCAGTGCATCACGGACGCGATGAACGCGCTTGTGCCGGGCGTCTCGCGCGATGTGAAGGTGAAGGCGGGCCGCTTTAACCAGCACGTCTCCACCGGGGCGCTGCTCGTCGAGGTGGGCAACAACCGCAATACGCTTGAGGAAGCGCTGGCGGCCTGCCCGGTGATCGCGCGCGCCATCGCGCAGGTGCACGCTGAATCGTCAGATTAGCTTGCGCATGTGCGAGAGCGCCGCCTTTTCCAGCCGGGAGACCTGCGCCTGGCTGATGCCGATTTCGGCGGCGACCTCCATCTGCGTGCGCCCCTGGAAGAAGCGCAGGCTGAGGATCTTGCGCTCGCGCTCGCTCAGGCGGCGCATGGCCTCGCTGATGGCGATGTGCTCCAGCCAGCCATCCTGGCTGACGCGCTCGTCGCGCACCTGATCGCCGATGGTCAGCGCGTCGGCGCTGTCCCCGCCGATGGGCTCGCACAGGCTGACCGGGTCCTGAATCGCCTCCAGCGCCAGCGTCACGTCCTCCTCGTCCAGCGAGAGCGCCTTGGCGATCTCCGCGACGCTCGGCTCGCGGCCCAGCTCCCGGCTGAGCCTGTCGCGCATGCCCAGCGCCTTGTAGGCGATGTCCCGCAGCGAACGGCTGACGCGGATGGCGTTGTTGTCGCGCAGGTAGCGCCGGATCTCGCCGATGATCATCGGCACGGCATATGTGGAGAAGCGCACGTTCTGCGTCACGTCGAAATTGTCCAGCGCCTTGATCAGCCCGATGCAGCCGACCTGAAACAGGTCGTCCACGTTTTCGCACCGGTGATGAAAGCGCTGCAGGACGCTGAGCACGAGGCGCAGGTTGCCCCGGATGAATTCCTCGCGGGCGGCTTCGTCGCCGCCGTGTACCAGAGGGAACAGCTCGCGCATGCGCTCATTGGAGATGACGGGCAACGTGGAGGTGTCCACGCCGCAGATTTCAACCTTGCCAATCGCCATCGGCTTTGCCTCCTCGTGGGAAAGATAATCGCATTATGACGGCGGCTGCCGCAAAATATTCCCGCGCGAACCGGTCATAATTTGCGGCGAGCGGCATATGGAGGAGGAGCGGTTTTTTCCCAAACCGTGCGGAAAGGGGATGCGCGCATGACGCTTTGCGAGCTGAGAAAGAAGGATGTCGTCTGCATCGGCGACGGCAGGCTGCTGGGGCGGGTGTCGGATCTGGAGTTTGACGCGGCCAGCGGGCAGGTGCGCGCGCTGATCGTGCCGGGCGCGTCGGGGATGTCCTGCCTGTTCCACGCGGACAGGAATGTCGTGGCCATCGCCTGGGCGCAGATCGCCTGCATCGGCGATGACGTAATCCTCGTGTCGCAATCGGCGTGCAGGCCGTGCGGCAAGTGAAAAAAGAGTTTACCTTTGGCGGCGGCTGCGGTATAATACAATCGGATTTTTCTAAAGAAAGAGGGAACATACCGCAATGAGGTGCATCTATTGCAACTGCACGGAGAGCCGTGTGGTGGATTCCCGCCCGACGGAGGACGGCGCCATCCGCCGCCGCCGCGAGTGCGAAGGCTGCCAGCGCCGGTTTACGACGTATGAGAAGATCGAAATGCTGCCGGTGTTCATCATCAAAAAGGACAAGCGCCGGGAGCAGTTTGACGCGTCCAAGGTGCGCAACGGCATCCTCAAGGCATGCGAAAAGCGGCCCGTGCCGCTGGAGGAAATCGAAAAGCTGGTCAACCACGTGGAGACGACCGTCTGCCGGCAGATGGAGCAGGAGGTCACCAGCGAGCAGATCGGCCTGCTGATCATGGAGGGCCTCAAGGAGCTGGACGAGGTGGCCTACATTCGCTTTGCGTCGGTGTATCGCCAGTTCAAGGATGTGCAGTCGTTCATGCAGGAATTGCAGCAGCTGCTCGATACCCAGAATAAGCCGGAGGAATGACGGAATAAGACGCGCGCCGCGCGATCATGCTGACCATGAAGCTGATTCATGGAGGCGTGGAAGATGCAGACATTCAGGCGGTGCGCGTTCATCGCGCTGGCAGGGGCGGCGCTGGCGCTCATCCTGCTGCCCGCAGAGCGCGGCGCGGTGCAGGCGTCCTCAACCCAGGCGGACACGGCGCGCGTGCTGATCCCCGGCGGACAGGCCGTGGGCGTGGCGCTGCGCACGCAGGGCGTGCTCGTCGTGTCCAGATCGGGCAAGACGCCGCTGCGCGTGGGCGACGTGATCCTCTCCGTGGCGGGTGAACCGGTGGAGAGCGCGCGGGCGCTTGCCGAGCGCGTGCAGGCGATGGGGCAGGACAGCGTGGAGCTGTGCGTGCTGCGCGGGGGCAGGGAGATGACGGTGCAGGCTTCCACCCCGGCGCAGGAGGCGGACGGGCGGCGGCGTCTGGGCGTCTGGGTGCGCGACAGCACCGCGGGCGTGGGCACGCTCTCCTACATCGATCCGCAGACGCAGGCGTATGGCGCGCTCGGTCACGCGATTGTCGATGGCGACACAGGCGACACGCTCAGCGTCCTGGACGGCGCCATCATGCAGGCGCGCGTCGTGGGCGTGACGCGGGGGGAGAGCGGCCACGCGGGCGAGCTGCGGGGCAGCTTCCTCAAGGAGGGCAAGCAGATCGGCTCGCTGCGGCACAACTGCGCCTACGGCATCTACGGCACGATGGAAGCGTCGATCGACGGCCTGCTCTATCCGGACGGCCTGCCGGTGGGCACGCGCGCGCAGGCGCATCCGGGCCGGGCGACGATCCTCTCGACGGTGGATGCGAGCGGGCCGCAGGCATACGAGGTGGAGATCCTGCGCTGCTTTGAGCAGCACCAGCCCAGCCAGAAGGGCATGATCCTGCGCGTGACAGACGCGCGGCTGCTGGAGAAGACGGGCGGCATCGTGCAGGGCATGAGCGGCAGCCCGATCATCCAGGATGGGCGGATCATCGGCGCGGTGACGCACGTGTACCTGAGCGACGCCACGCAGGGCTACGGCATGTACATCGAGTGGATGCTCGAACAGAGCGACGCCATGGACGAAGCGGGCGAAGAAGACGAAGGAAGAGCGGCGTGAGCCGCGAAAGGCGGTGGAAACATGCTGGAGAAGGTGCACATCCTGTGCGCCGTGCGCGACAGGCACGCCGTGGAGGCGATCGCCCGCGAGCTGGACGACGGCGTGCACTGCACGTTTCAGATCGTCACCGACGGGCGCGCGGCGCTTCACAGCGGCCGGCAGTTTCCGCCGGATATTCTCGTGGCGGATGCGATATTGCCCGGAATGGACGGGCTCGGGCTGGCCGACAGCTTGCGCGGCGCGGCGGGCGGACGCGCGATGCGGATCATCGGCGGGGCGGCGATGCCCTTTGCTGCCGAGGGATTCAGGCGGCGCGGCGCATATCGGGTGCTGGATGTGCCGTGGCGGCGCGATCAGCTCCATCGCGCGCTGACGGACGCGCTCGGCGAGATCGATCATGGCATCGACTGGGAGGCGGCGCACGCGGCCTACGAGAAGGCCTGCGCGCTGCTCACGGAGATGGGCATGCACGCGCAGCTCAAGGGCTTCGCGTTTCTGGCGTGGTCGGCTGCGCTGGCATATGAGAACGAGGCGCGGCTCTTTGCCGTCCGGGAGCGGCTCTACAGGCCGATCGCCGCGCGCTTTCAGACGACGCCGGAGAACGTGGAGCGGCTCATTCGCCACGCGGTGGAGAGCACGATGAACACGGCCCGGGCGCGGGGCGTCTACGGGCTTTTCGGCAATACGATCGACCCGGCGCGCGGCAAGCCGACCAACGCACAGATGTTGGGCCTGCTCGTGCAGCGGCTCCGAGTTTCATAAGCAGAAAAAAACGGACTGCACGCGCGTGCAGTCCCGGCTTTACCCCAAAGGAGGACATCGTGATGAACAAGAAGGCGATTCTGATCGTGCTGGACAGCGTGGGCATCGGCGCGCTGCCGGATGCGGCGCGCTACGGCGACGCGGGCGCGGACACGCTGGGCCACATCATCCAGGCGTGCCGGCCCCAACTGCCGCATATGATGAAGCTGGGCCTCGGACATATTGACGGCATCCGCTTCGGCGGCGGGGATGCGGCGCCCACGGGCGCCTACGGCAAGCTCATGGAGGTCTCCGCGGGCAAGGATACGACGACCGGCCACTGGGAGATCGCGGGCGTGCAGCTCGCGCGCCCGTTCCCGACGTTCCCGAACGGCTTCCCGCAGAGCTTTATCGCGGCGTTTGAGCAGGCCGTCGGCCGGGGCACGCTGGGCAACAAGCCGGCCTCCGGCACGGCCATCCTCGACGAGCTGGGCGAAGAACACATCGCCACGGGCAAGCTCATCGTCTATACGTCCGCGGACAGCGTGTTTCAGATCGCGGCGAACGAAGCCGTCGTCCCGCTTGAGGAGCTCTACCGCTGCTGCGAGATCGCGCGCGAGATGCTCAAGGGCGAGCTGGAGGTGGGGCGCGTCATTGCGCGCCCGTTCGTGGGCGAGCGCGCGGGCGCGTTCAAGCGCACCGGCGGGCGGCGGGATTACAGCGCCGTGCCGCCCACGACGATGTGCGACCTGCTCGCCCAACATGGAAAGACCGTCTACGGCGTGGGCAAGATTGAGGACATCTTCTGCATGCGCGGCATCACGAAGTCAAACCATGCGGCGGGCAATGCGGCCTGCATGGAGGCTACGTTTGCGGCGATGCGCGAGGACTTTGACGGGCTGCTCTTCGTGAACCTCGTCGATTTTGACATGGTGTACGGCCATCGCCGCGACGCGGCGGGCTATGCGAAGGCGCTGGAGACGTTCGACGCGCAGATTCCTCAGCTCATGGCGCTGATGGGCGAGGATGACCTGCTCATCCTCACGGCGGATCACGGCTGCGACCCGTGCCACACGGGCACGGACCACACGCGCGAGCACGTGCCGGCGCTGATCTGGAGCAGGCGGATGAAGCGCGGCGTGAACCTCGGCGTGCGAGAGACGTATGCGGATCTGAGCGCGACGGTGCTCGACTTCTTTGGCATCGAAAACACGCTCAAAGGCACGTCGATGCTCGGCGAGATCGAAAAGGCGAACGCGTCATACTGATTTCGGATAAAAAGGTCAAATGCAGCGCGAAGCGAGTCTGAGGGATGAAATCCCGGTTTCAGGGCGGCACGTCTTCGATGATCACGGCGTAAGCGGCGGGAACCGCAGCGGCGCGCAGCGACCATTGCGGTTCTGATGAGCCGTTTTCATCAAGAGTCAGCATAAAATGGCAAAAAACGTCCCCGCTCCATGCACCGGAGCGGGGACGTTTGCGCGTTCATTTGCGCATCGTCTTGCGGAAATTGTAGCGCGTCTTCCAGTATTGCGATTCGCGCCGAAGCGTGCTGAGCAGATCGCCGCCCAGGAACAGGATGACGTTGAGCAGGCACAGCACGATGGTTACGCGCGTGGACGCGCCGCCCGCGATGAACTGCTGTGCGTAGATGAGCACGTCCACCAGCGCCAGATACTTCATCTTGATGGGCAGGATGCCGAAGAGATAGACCTCCTCGTTGGGGAACATCGCGGCAAAGGCGAAGAAGAGCGAGAGGTTGAGGTAGGTGTTGGTGGCATAGCCGGTGAGCAGGCAGGCGAGCCACGCGCAGACCATGCCCACGCCGTAGTAGAGATTGAACTTCACCTTGCCCCAGCGGCGCTCCAGATTCGTGCCGATCATGTAATAGAAGTACAGCGCGAAGAGTGCGAAGATCGGCGAGCTGGCCGGGGGAACGAACACGAACGTGATCAGCCGCCAGATCTGACCGCGCAGCAGCGCGCTGCGGCTGAGCGTGATGCCGCTGTAGAGCGCGGTGCCCAGCGAAGGACAGACGTACATGAGGATGTACACGAGCCCCTGCCCGATGACGATGTACTTCATCAGGTCGGACAGCGTATAGCGGCGAAGTCTGCGTTCGAGGTTGTAATTGATGGAACCTTTGTTCAAGGGTACCCCTCCTTTGGATATAGTATAGCATATTCGCGCGCGCAGTAAAACAAAAAAACGGCGCGATTGTATTGACCGGCCAGCGATTTTAAGAGAAACGCCACTTTTTCGGCGAGTTTTTAATAAACGGGCCATTTTCGTCTTGACATCGTGTGGAAGTCGAGGTATAATAGCGCTGTTCTCGATGCACAAGCGCATTTTCCTCAGTAGCTCAATGGCAGAGCATTCGGCTGTTAACCGAAGGGTTGTAGGTTCGAGCCCTACCTGGGGAGCCACCAAAGGACTCCGATGTTGATACAATGTCGGAGTTCATTTATTTTGCAGTTTTTGGGTGTTGGAGATGCGAATATGGGCTTATATGTCCGAAAATCAGCCCAATTCAGGCTTTGTTATGCAAGATTAGTTTGGTTCCTGGCAAAACCCAATTTCATCCCTTCTC
>CALVKT010000031.1 GCA_944333055.1 uncultured Clostridia bacterium | reverse complement strand
GACCTCCACGCGCATCATGAAGGCCGTGGCCGCCTGCCTGCAGGAAGCCGCGAAGTAAAGACAACCGCGCGCCCCGATCTTCGGGACGCGCCGTTTCCAAGGGAGAGAGACGATGAAAAAGCTGTGTGCGATGCTGCTGGCCTGCCTGATGGTGCTGGGCGCTGCGGCGGCGGAGGAGACGTTCTCCGCGCAGTATGAGATGACGGGCACGACCTCCACGGGCAAGCCCAAGAACGACACGTTCATCTTCGAGGGCAAGACCGAGAACGGCGTGATCACCGAGCTGAACTTCGACATCATCCGCAACAAGGGCACCGAGGGCGAGTATTCCAAGAAGGACATCATGGGCTACATGATGAATGTCTCCGACGCCAAGGTGGAGAAGACCGAAGCGGGCATGAAGCTCAGCCAGCTGACGGTCTACGGCTACGATCCGAATTTTGACAGCGGCATGTACGCTCAGTTCATGCTCAGCGCGTCCTGCGAGCAGCTCACCCCGGAGACCACGTTCGGCGAGCTGACGTTCGCCAACATGGCCAGGCCGGACGAGGCGCCCGCGATGGACAAGGTGATTCTGGCGTATCAGTACCTGGCCCGTGAGGCCGGCATCACGCTGACCGAGCAGACGCCCGTCTGCGAGCTGCTCGCGCTGCACGGCCTGTACGAGGACGGCGCGTATGCCGAGGGTACGGCGCGCGTGTCCTTCGCGGGCTATCACGGCGGCCGCAGCTACGGCGAGCAGATCGATGCGATCGTGGCGTACATCCTCGAGCAGGGCATGACGCTTGAAGAGGTCTACGAGATGTTCAAGACCGTCAACCAGGCGAGCCAGCCCATCGAGGAGCGAGACACCATCTCCGGCGCGACGATCACATTCGTGGGCGACTTCCAGCGCATGGTCTATCTGGCGATCCACGGCGAGCTGTTTGAGGGCGTCGTGAATCACAGCGCCGTCGAGGGCGGCACCAGGGTGGAGGTCGTCGCCCAGGGCTACGGCGGCGAGATCGAGACGAACGTGACGTTCGATGCGGCGGGCCGCGTGACGGCCGTTGCCGTGCGCGACGCGCAGGAGACCGAGGGCATCGGCGCGGTGCTGTACGCCGAGGACGCTGCGTTCCTGAGCGCGCTGGTCGAGGGCCAGGACGACCTGGCCGCGGTGGACAACGTCTCCGGCGCGACCGTGACCTCCGAGGCGCTCAAGAAGTCCGTGCAGATGGCCAGGGACTACATGGGCACGCTGTAATTCCCGCGCATTTCGCGTGGCCGATGGTTGGCATCGGCCGCGCACGCACCCCGCACGATGGCTGTCGTGCGGGGTTTTTGCATGCCGTCTCCGCCGGAAACCGGTCGAGCACGGGACGCATCATGTTGAAAGAAGGGCATTGACAAAAAATGCACAACGTGGTATCCTCATGTAGTAGACCGGTCGTCTATATGGCCGGAAATCGAGAAGGAGGAAGAAGAGATGAAGAGATTGACCGCACTGTGCCTGGCGCTGTTCATGGCGCTTGGCGTCGTGAACGCCATGGCCATGACGCCCGGCACGTATGAGGCGGCGGCCCCCGGCTTTCACGGCGACGTGAAGCTGGCGGTGACCGTCGATGCCGAATCGATCACCGCGATCGAGGTGGTCGAGCACAGCGAGACGGAGGGCATCGGTTCCGTGGCCCTGCCGCAGCTGGCGCAGGCCGCGCTCGACGGCCAGACGGCCGGCGTGGAGTCCGTCTCCGGCGCGACGGTGACCTCCGAAGCGTTCAAGACGGCGCTGACCGCTGCGCTTGAGCAGGCGGGCGCCGACATGGAGAAGATGACCGCCAAGGTGGCCGATGTGGCGCTGACCGAGGAGAACTTGCAGACGGATATCGTGGTCGTGGGCGGCGGCGCCGCGGGCCTGACTGCGGGCATCAAGGCCATTCAGGAGGGCAGGAACGTCATCCTGCTGGAGAAGACCGGCATGACGGGCGGCGCCAGCGCGATGGCCGGCGCGGGCACGAAGGCCACCGGTTCCACCTGGGCGAAGGAGGACGGCAGCACCGAGACCCCGGAGGATCTCGTGGCGGCGATGCTCAAGAACGGCCACAACAAGAACCATGTCCCGACCGTCGAGCTGTTTGCCAATACGATCGGCACCGCGTTTGACTGGCTGGTGGCGGAGGACGGCGCGGCCGTGCCCTACAAGCGCAGCGGCAGCGGCACCTACTCCGGCGAGGGCCGCGGCGCGGGCGTCGTGAAGAACCTGACGGAGAAGTTTGAGGCGCTGGGAGGCACGCTGTTGCTCTCCACCCCGGCGACCGAGCTGCTCATTGAGGATGGTGCTGTCATGGGCGTCAAGGCGGAGGGCAACGGAAAGGCGTACACCATCGAGGCGAAGGCGGTCATTCTGGCTTCCGGCGGCTACGGCGCGAACGATGCGCTCGTGCCGGACGAGTACAAGGCGTTCGTCTATGCCGGTCACGCCGGCGCGGAGGGCGACGCGATCCGGATGGTCGAACCGCTTCAGGCCGATCTGCTCTCCATGGAGCTGATCAACACCCAGCCCAACTCCATGATCCTGCCCAGCGGCCTGGGCCAGTACTGCAATCCGGGCGTCGCCAAGGCGTACGCGGCGGGCGGCTTCATGGTCAATCAGGACGGCGAGCGCTTTACCAACGAGGCCGGCAACGCCTGGGATATCATGCAGGCCATGAAGCAAAACAGCGTGCAGTATCTGATCATGGATCAGGCGGCGTTTGACGGCTTCAACGCGGGCATGACCAATTCCCAGATCTACAGCATGGAAGACGTCGAGGCGTGGCTGCAGGACGATTACGCCGGTCAGCCGGTGATGAAGCAGGCGGCGACGCTCGAAGAGCTTGCCGACAAGCTGGGTGTTCCGGCCGATGCCGTTGCCGCCTCCGCGAAGGCGTTCAACGAGGTCGCCGCGACGCAGGGCACCGACACCTTTGGCCGCACGATCAAGGCGGCGCAGAGCGAGGAGGGCCCGTACTACGCGCTGCAGATGCACATCCGTTACTACGCCTCGCTGGGCGGCCTGCACGTCAACGACAGCATGCAGGTGCTCAACGTGGATCAGGAAGCCATCCCGAATCTCTACGCTGCCGGCGAGGTCATCGGCGGCCTGGAGGGCGATGTGTACATGGGCGGCACGCTGTTTGCCTGGGCGATCTGCTCCGGCCACAACGCGGGTCTGGCCGCTGCGACGGCCATCGCCGAGTAAAATCGAAAAGCCGCAGCGCACAGAGCGCTGCGGCTTTTTGCTTGACAGCGGTTTCCTTTCTTCATATAATGGAGGACATGGATAAGAAAGAACGGATTCTCATCACAGCTGCGGAGCTCTTTGCCGAAAAGGGATATTACGGCCTGGGGTTGTCCGAGCTGCTTGCGCGCTGCGGCATCCCCAAGGGCAGCTTCTATTATTATTTTCCCGGCGGCAAGATCCAGCTGATTCAGGAAGTGCTTCTGGACAGCTACCGCCGGATGGCGCAGGGGATCACCCGGCATATTCTGGTGGAGCCGACGGCGTGCGCCTCCTTTGAGCGGATGTGCGATCACCTTGCGCGCAGAATCGACGATAAGCCGCACCTGGCCTCGATGCTGCTCTCGATGATCGCCATCGAATCGGTGTACCTGGACGACGGCGTGAACGCGACGTGCCGGCGCATCTACGAGGACTGGAAGACGCTCTACGCGGATTTTCTGCGGCGCTTCGGCTTTGACCAGACGCAGAGCCAGGTGAAGGCGCAGGCCGTCTTTGCCCTGATCCACGGCTCGCTGATCTCCTCGTGGGTCAAGCAGGATTCCACGGATTTGCTGATGGCCAAAGCGTCGATTCGAGACATCCTCGGCGACAGATGAAACAGCCGCCCTGCTTGCGCAGGGCGGTTCTTCTTATCGCAGGAACATGCGCAGCAGCCTGTCCTTGAGGGCACCGTAGGGCATGTAGCGCACCGGCAAGTCCATCCAGGTGGACTTGTTGACGATGCTCTTCTCGTGGCTGAACGTGTCAAAGCTCTTCTTGCCGTGGTAGCTGCCCATGCCGCTTTGGCCCACGCCGCCAAAGCCCATGCGGCTGGTGGCCAGGTGGATGATGGTGTCGTTGATGCAGCCGCCGCCGAAGGGCACCGTGCGCAGGAAGCGCTGCTGCGTCTGCCTGTCCTCGGAGAAGAGGTAGAGCGCCAGCGGGTGTTCGCGGCTGTTGATGAAGCGGACGGCCTCCTCGATGTCGTCGTAGGCGATGACGGGCAGCACCGGGCCGAAGATCTCCTCCTGCATGACAGGGTCCTCCGCCGTCACGCCGCACAGGATCGTCGGCTGGATGTGCAGCGACTGCGCGTCGCCCTTGCCGCCGAATACGACCTTTTCGGGATCGATCAGGCCCATCACGCGGTCGTAGTGCTTGCGGTTGATCATGCGCACGTACTGGTCGTTTTTGAGCGCGTCCTCGCCGGCCATGGCGGTGACGTGCTTTTTGAGCAGCGCGATGAATTCGTCCTGCACCCGGCGGTCGATGAGCAGGTAGTCCGGCGCGACGCAGGTCTGCCCGCAGTTGAGCAGCTTGCCGAAGGCCAGCCGCCTGGCGGCCAGATCGAGCTTGGCGGTGGCATCGACGATGCAGGGACTCTTGCCGCCCAGCTCCAGGGATACGGGCGTCAGGTGCTCGGCGGCCTTGCGCATGACCTCCTTGCCCACGGTCACGCTGCCGGTGAAGAAGATGTGGTCAAAGCGCTGATCGAGCAGCGCCTGATTCTCCTTGCGGCCGCCCTCCACGACGGCGACGTATTCAGGCGGGAAGCAGGCGGCGATGATCTCGCGGATGATGGCCGAGGTGGCGGGCGCGTAGGCGGAGGGCTTGAGCACGACGCAGTTGCCCGCAGCCAGCGCGCCGATGAGCGGCTCCATGGTCAGCATGAACGGGTAATTCCACGGCGACATGATCAGCACGACGCCGTAGGGCGTGGGCACGGTGAAGCTGCGCGCGTGGAACTGCGACAGCGGCGTGCGCACGCCGTGCGGCCGCGCCCAGCGGGAAACGCGCGCGAGCACGAAGTTCAGCTCGGCGAGCGTCATGCCGACCTCGCACATGTAGCTCTCGGAGGCGGATTTGTTCAGGTCGGCCTTGAGCGCGGCGTGGATGTCCGCCTCGCGCGCGAGGATGGTCTCGCGCAGCTTGCACAGCGCGGCCTTGCGGAAGGCGACGTCGTGCGTTTTGTCCTGCGCGAAATACGCGCGCTGGTCTTCGACGATCTGTGAAATGTTCATCGTGCGGCCTCCATCAGTTCGTGGTAGACGGTTTCAAGTTCCTGCTGGTCCATCAGCACGGGCACGGGGTAGAGCGGGTTGCTCTCCTTGTCCGCGTGATGGGCCATCACGGGGATGTCCTCCTCCCGGATCTGCGAGAAGCCCTCCGGCAGGCCGAACGTGCGGTTCATCCCTTCGATCCAGCGGATGAAGCGCTCGGCGGCGTCGCGTGCGTCTGCGCCGGCCGGCGCGATGCCGGAGACGGCGGCCAGGCGCGCGAGTTTTTTGGTGCAGGCGTCGCCGTAGCGGCGCAGCATGCGCGGCAGGATGACGGCGTTGGCCAGACCGTGCGCGACGCCGTACTGGCCGCCCAGCGAATGGGCGATGCCGTGCACGTAGCCGACGTAGGAGCGGGTGAACGCGATGCCGGCGCAGTAGGCCGCGCGCAGCATGCGGCGGCGCGCCTGTATGTCCTCGCCGTGGCGGTAGGCCGTCTCGATGTTCTGTACGATCAGCGTGACGGCCTCTTCCGCCATCGCGCGGGTGAGGCGGTTGGTGCTCCGGCCGATGTAGGCCTCCACGGCGTGGGTGAGCGCGTCCATGCCGGTGGTGGCGGTGATCTGGGGCGGCAGGCCGCGCGTGAGCGCCGCGTCGAGCACGGCGTAATCCGGGATCAGCGCGAAGTCGTTGATCGGGTATTTGTAGTGCGTGTCGCTGTCGGTGATCACGGCGGCGAGCGTCGTCTCGCTGCCGGTGCCCGCGGTGGTGGGCGCGGCGATGAGCAGCGGCGTCCTGCGCAGCACGCGCAGCAGGCCGCGCATATGCTGCACGGACTTGCGCGGGCGGGCGACGCGCGCGCCCACGACCTTGGCGCAGTCCATCGCGGAGCCGCCGCCCACGGCCACGATGGCCTGTGCGCGGGCGTCCCTGTAGCGCGAGAGCGCGGTCTCGACATCGTAAATGGTGGGGTTCGGCGTGCGCTGCTCGTAGACGGCGCAGGCGATGCCGGCCTGAGCGAGCGCGTCTTCCAGCGGCGCGGTCAGGCCGAGGCCGCGCACACCCGCATCCGCGACCAGCAGCACGGAGGAGACCGCCCGCTCGCCGAGCAGCGGCGGGATGTCCTTCAGGCCGTCCAGCAGCTTCGGCTGGCGATAGGGCAGGATGGGCAGCGCGGCGCGAAAGACGAGCTGGAACGCGCGGCAGTACAGACGTTTGACGGGGTTCATGGATGCGCCCTCCTTGCGGGGAATACTCGATGAGTCAGGGATACGATAGCACGGGCGGGCAGAAAAGTCAATTATTTTAACTAAGTTTTCTGAGGTAATGGCGCGAAGAAAAAGAAAACCCCCGGCATATCAAGTGTATGCCGGGGAAGCGCCATTATTTGCTGGAAACGGGCACGTCGGTGCGCGCCTTGTCGTCGAAGATGAGCACTTTGACCTTCTTGTTCTCATCGGTCATGTCCCAGATCCACTCCGCGTTGATGCCGCCGTCGGTGGAGGCGTCGTGCGCGACGCAGATCATGCCGCGGGTGGCCTTTTCACCGAGGGAGTCGGCGACGTCCAGGAAGGTGGAGCCGTTCTTCTTGGTGGTGGGCACCTCGGCGAGATAGTAGCCGCCGTTGATGCGGATGGTGTAGCGGGTGTAGCCCATGCCGTAGTATTCATAGGCGCCGCGGCGGGTGACGGTGATGAACTCGCCGGCCGGGGTCTCGCGGTGCGGATACTTGGTCGTGGGCAGGCCGGTGGTGACCAGACAGGAACCCAGGCGCGTGCCGTCCTTGTAGACGGTCAGGGTCTGCGTCGTCTTGTCGATGACGATGCCGTAGAGCGTGTTGGGCTCGACCTCGCGCAGCTTGTTGGTCTTGATGTAGCCGCGCACGAATGCGCCGTCCTCGTTGCGGAACGTTTCCACGAGGGACCAGCCGTCGTCGCGGGAGGTGATCACGTTGAGGCCCTGGGAGATGCCGGAGACGGTGCCGATCTTCTGGCGGCCCTTTTCGGGGGAGTCGTAGATGTAAGCCGATTCGTTTTCGCCCACGTCCACGCCGATCATCTTGCGGGTGATGGCCGCCCAGATCTCCTCGTCGGTGGCGTCGGCTGTCAGGCCCCAGTAGCCGCTGTCGGTCTGCACGGCGGTGTCGCTGACGCCCACGCCGATGAGCAGGCCCTCGTCGCCCATCACGAATTCGCCCTCGGTGTATTCCATCTCATCGGTCGAGGCGGTCGTTTTGGTGCTTTCGGAAGAAGTCTCCTTGGAAGCCGTCTCCTCGGACGCCGTCTCCTCAGATGCCTTCGTCTCGGACGCCGTCTCCTTGACGGCGGTCTCCTGATCCGTGCTCGCCAGAATCGGAGTCTCCTTGGTGACGGTCTCGGAGGCGACGCCGAACTGGCTCACCATATCCGCGCTGACGGTATAGGTGCCGGGCGAGAGCGGTTCGCCGTTGTCGCCGACGGCATAAAAGTCAATGACGTTCTGCTCGGAGTGAATTTCCATCTGGTCGGCAATGGTCAGCGCGACGGCGCCGCTCTCGTCGATCAGGTAGAGATTGAGGAAGCCCGGCAGGCTGGCGCTGATGGTGATGTCGTTCATGTCGCCGCTCTCGGTGCCGTTTTTGGGCACGTCAACCAGCTTGAGGGTCGGCACCTCGGAGAAGACCTTGCTGACGGAGGGGGTGCTGGCGGCGGAGGCGACGGTTGCGGCGCTCATCAAAAGCAGACACAGGAGAAGCGCCAGTGTGCAGCGGAGAGGATTCTTCATGGAAAGTGAACTCCTTTCGATGTGCGCCGCCGGTTTTGGGCCGAGGCCGAGACGGCGATTCGATGATCGAACATCTGCATGTTGTATATATCATCATACCGCAAAATGGGCACGGATGCAAGAGAAAAGGCAAAGATGCGCGGGATTTGCGGCCGCGCTTGCCCGGACGGCGCGTCCGTGGTACAATACGGGGGATTGTGAAAGGAGGCGGCGCGATGGGCGAGGAGGCCGCTGCGCGCATCGTGCGCGCGCTTTTGACGGTGCGATGCGGCGCGAGCGATTCGGAAGAGGCGCTGCACGCACAGGTGGCGCAGGCGCTCGCGGAGGCGGGCGTCGAGGCCGTGCACGAGGCGCGCCTGGCGCCGCGCTGCCGGATCGACTTTCTGGCCGGAGACGTGGGCGTGGAGATCAAGAAGCGCCGCCCGGAACGCGGCAGGCTGATCGCGCAGCTGGGGCGCTATGCGGCGTGCGCGCAGGTGGTGCAGCTGGTGGTGGTCGCGCCGCGCGGCGTCGATTTGCCCGCGCGCATCGGCGGGAAGCGGGTGACGATGGTCGCGCTGGAGCGGCTGTGGGGCATCAGCCTGCCGTAATCGCGGGGGAAAGGAGGGGGATCTGTGACGCAGGAGGAACAGGCGCGTCTGCCGGGCTATCTGCAAGAGGTCCCGCAGGCGGGACACCTCTACGGCACGCTTTCCTACAATAGAAGGAGCAAGTGCTGGACGATCAAGGGCGAACCGTGCGTGACGGAGATGGCCAAGCGGCTGTTTCCGGGCAGCGACAGAAAGCGCGGCGAAGCGCGCTTCACGGCGAACCGGCGGATCATCGGCGAGGTGAACTGGCTGATGATGCGCTATCCGCTGGCGATCGCGCCCAGAGACCGCGCGCTGTGGGAAAAGGCGCTCGCCCAGGCGCGCGAGCACGCGCTCAGACGGGAGGCGGCGCAGCGACTGCCCAGCCGCAGCAATCCGCCGCAGGGGACGTTTGAGGGTGCGCTGCGGGAGTTTCAGAAGGAGGGGCTGAGCTTTCTGCTGGCCAACGAGCGCGCGCTGCTGGCGGACGAAATGGGCCTGGGCAAGACGGTGCAGGCGCTGGCCTGTCTGGCCTCGACGGGCGACATGCCGGCGCTGCTCATCGTCCCGCCGCATCTGGTGCGCAACTGGGAAAACGAGGTGCGGCGCTTTCTGCGCGTGCAGGGGCGAGCGCCGCGCGTGTGCGTGATTCGTGGGCTGAAGCCCTACGCGCTGGAGGATGCGGACGTGTACATCATCCACTATCTGCTGCTGCGCGGCTGGAAGCAGGCGCTGCCGGAGATGGGCTTTCGCGCGGTGGTCTTTGATGAGATTCAGGAGCTGCGGCGCGCGGGCACGGAGAAATACTCGGCGGCAAGCCTGCTGGCGGAGCGCTGCGAGCGGGTGATTGGCCTGAGCGGCACGCCGATCTACAACCGGGGCGCGGAGATCTGGAACGTGATCAACATCCTCGACTTTCATTGCCTTGGCGACTGGGAGAGCTTCACGCGCGAGTGGTGCGACGGATATGGCAACCACATCGTGCGCGATCCGGCGCTGCTGGGCGCGCATCTGCGGCGCGAAGGGCTGATGCTGCGGCGCACGAAGCAGGAGGTGCTCGCGGAACTGCCGCCCAAGCGCCGTCTGGTACAGGAGATCGACGCGGACGACCGGATCTATCGCGAGCTGATGCGGCCCGTGATGGAGATGTTGGGGCGGCTGCGCGAGATGCACCCGGACGACAGGGAGCGCGCGCTGCTGGAGGAGCGCATCGGCGCGGGCGAGCGGCGGGCGACGGGCGTCGCCAAAGCGCCGTTTGTGGCGGCGTTCGTGCGCGCGCTGATCGAGAGCGACGAGAAGGTGCTGCTCTTTGCGCACCATCACGCCGTCATGGATATCTATAAGAAGGAACTGTCCGCGTGCCACCCCGTGTTCATCACGGGGCGCGAGAGCGCGGCGCAGAAGGACGCAGCGGTGGAGAAGTTCATGGCGGGCGGCACGAACCTGTGCGTCATCTCGCTGCGCGCCGCGTCGGGGCTGAACCTTCAGCGGGCGAGCTGCGTGGTCTTCGGCGAGCTGGACTGGTCGCCCGCCGTGCATTCGCAGGCGGAGGATCGCGCGCACCGCATGGGCCAGCAGGATTCGATTCTCTGCTATTACCTCGTGGCGCCGCAGGGATCGGATCGCGACATGCAGGACGCACTGGGGCTCAAGGTGAGCCAGTTTGTGCAGCTGATGGGCGACCGGGTGCCGGACGCACAGGTGATGCGGGATACGCAGGGGGCGGCGAAGGCGCACATTGCGCACATGCTCGCACGATACGGCGCGGAAACCTGAGTTTTTGCGCCGTATCGCGAGCCTGAAAGAAATTTGAAAAAAGTTGAAAAAAGGCGTTGACAAACGCGGGAAAGAAGCGTATAATCTATCGAGTCGCCACAAGCGAGGCGCGCCGGACGCGCCTGGCGAAACACGGCGGCCAGATCCTTGAAAACGATACAGAATCAAGAAGAACGCGAAAAAACAGTCAATTCGAAATGGGTATGAAACCTGAGGGGAACTTCAGGAATCAATACAGAATCAAACGCGAG
>CALVKT010000030.1 GCA_944333055.1 uncultured Clostridia bacterium | reverse complement strand
CTCGCGTTTGATTCTGTATTGATTCCTGAAGTTCCCCTCAGGTTTCATACCCATTTCGAATTGACTGTTTTTTCGCGTTCTTCTTGATTCTGTATCGTTTTCAAGGATCTGGCCGCCGTGTTTCGCCCGGCGCGTCCGGCGCGCCTCGCTCGTGGCGACTCGATAGATTATACGCTTTTTTCCCGCGTTTGTCAACGCCCTTTTTCAACTTTTTTCAAATTTCCACCCTTCCCGCACGTTTGACGCCGATGGCCGCACAAAGCGTGCGCGACAGCGCATCTTTCGCAGAGGTTGCCATATCGCGTCGGATGATGATATAATACTGTATAGCTTGTGCGCATGTGTTCACGCACGTGCCGCCCGTGAAGGGAGTTTCCTATTGTATGTCCAAGCGATTCTGGGCGCTCGCCCTTTCCTGCGCGCTCCTGGCGCATCCCGTCTCTTCGGCTTTGGCCGCAACGCTCGGCCCGGCGTCCTCCTGCGCGGAATTGCGCGCACTGCTCGAATCCGCCGGCGAAAACGACACGGTGCTCGTCTCCGGCGTGATCCAGGCCGGCGATGAAGAGCCGCTCACCGCCGCGTCTTCTGTGCGGATCGCATCGCAGGACGGCGCCGTATTGAGCGGCCTTCGCCTGCGCGACATCTCCGTCTCCTTCTCCAATGTCACACTGGAGGACACGCTCACGATCGACGGCACATCCCACGTCCACCTTGCCTCCGGCGTCACGGTCACCGGCGCGCAGGAGCAGCCCGGCATCTCCTTCTCCGGAAACGGCGCGCTGATCGTCGATCGCGGCTGCCACATCGAAGGGGGCGGCGGCGATTCCGGCGGCCCCGGCATCTCCATCAGCCACAGCGGCGGCGACTTTTACGGGAGCATTGAGGGCGACGTCGCCGGCGGCGCAGGCGAAAACGGCGGACCGGGCATGATCGTCTCTCCGCTGCGCACATCCGCCGCCATCATGATCTCCGGCTCCATTCAGGGCGGCGAGGGCCAGTCGCTCGGCGGCCACGCACTCAACCTCTATGAACTGAGCGGCAATGCCTACGTCACCGTGGAAGGCCAGCTTCGCGGCGGAGACGGCGCCATCGGCGGCGATGGCATCCAGATCGTATCCGCCAGCGACGACGTCGCCGTCGGTGTCGGCGGCCAGGTCAAAGGCGGTCAGGGCGCAAGCCACGGCGGCAATGCCCTCATCCTGATGAGCGCTGAGGATGCCTCTTCCGTCAACCTCTCCGGTCACCTCGCCGGAGGCGACGCGCTGGGCGAGGACGCCCTCCCCGGCACATCGCTGCATCTGGTGGGCAACTCCGCCTCGCTGCGCACGCGCATTGTCAACTGCACCCTGGAAGACGGCGTGCAGATCACCCCCACACCCGCGCCGACGGCCACACCCGATCCGGCTGCGACGGCCACACCCGCGCCCTCCGAAGAACCGGCCGAAGAGCAGGCTCCGCCCGCCTCCGAAGCGACGCCGGGTGAGGCCGCTTCGGAAGGCGAAGCGGACACGGAGGGCGAGCAGCCCGATCAGACTGCGCAGCCCGAACAGACCGTCGCGCCGGACACGCAGCCCGAACAGCCTGAGCAGACCGTCGCGCCGGACGCGCAGCCCGAACAGCCTGAACAGACCGTCGTGCCGGACACGCAGCCTGAACAGCCCGAACAGACTGCCGCGCCGGACACACAGCCCGAACAGACCGAAACGCCGGGCGGCGAAACCATGGAGGCCACGCCCGGCGAAGCCTCCGCCTGAATACGCAAAAGACCTTTCCGCCCGCGCGGGCAGAAAGGTCTTTTCATGTCGATGAAAAGGCTTACGCCTCCTCTTCCTCCTCGTGCTCCAGCTCGTCCACGTCGCCGACAGGCGGCTTGAGCCCCTCGATGGTCAGGTGGTTCTTCTGAGCGTAGTCCCACAGGGCGGCGTGGACCGCCTGCTCCGCCAGCAGCGAGCAGTGCACCTTCACCGGCGGCAGGCCGCCCAGCGCTTCCATGACCGCCTTGTTGGTCACCTCCAGCGCCTGCTGCACCGTCTTGCCGATGATCATCTCCGTCGCCATGGAGCTGGTCGCAATCGCCGCGCCGCAGCCGAACGTCTTGAACTTCGCGTCGCGCACGACCTGGTTCTCGTCGATGTCCAGATAGATGCGCATGATGTCGCCGCACTTGGCGTTGCCCACCGTGCCCACGCCGCTGGCGTCCTCAATCTCGCCGACGTTGCGCGGGTGCATGAAATGATCCATCACTTTTTCGGTATACATAATTCGTCAACCTCCGTCATGCGTGATTGGGATGCTGCCTGATGAAATCCTCGTAGAGCGGCGACATGGCGCGCAGGCGCGGGATGATCTGCAAAAGCGCGTCGACAACCTTGTCCGCCTCCTCCATGGTCGTCGCCTCCGAGATGCTCAGGCGCAGGGAGCCGTGCGCGATCTCGTGCGGCAGGCCGATGGCCAGCAGCACGTGCGAGGGGTCCAGCGAGCCGCTCGTGCATGCGCTGCCGCTGGAGGCGCAGATGCCATTGGCGTCCAGCAGCATCAGCATGCCCTCGCCCTCGACAAAGCGGAAGCAGAAATTGACGTTGCCCGGCAGGCGCTCGGTGCGATGGCCGTTGAGACGGCAGTATGGGATCTCCTTTTCGATGCGGGCGATCAGGTGATCGCGGACGGCGCTGACCTTCTCCATCGTCCGGGCGAGGTTCGCCGATGTCTCCTCGGCCGCCGCGCCCATGCCCACGATGCCCGCCACGTTCGTCGTGCCCGCGCGGCGCTTCCTCTCCTGCGCGCCGCCGTCCATGAACGGGGGCAGCTTCACGCCCCGGCGCACGTAGAGGAAGCCCACGCCCTTAGGGCCGTGGAACTTGTGGCCGCTGGCCGAGAGCAGGTCGATGTGCATCGCCTCCACGTGAAGCGGGATGTGCGCATACGCCTGCACCGCGTCGGTGTGGAAGAGCACACCGTGGCGCTTGCACGCCTCGCCGATCTTCTCCAGCGGCTGAATGGTGCCGATCTCGTTGTTCGCCGCCATGATGGATACGAGCACCGTGTCCGGGCGGATCGCCGCCTCGACGGATGCGGGATCGACCATGCCGTATTCGTCCACCGGCAGCACGGTCACCTCCCAGCCCTGGCGCTTAAGCGCGTCGGCGCTGTGGAGCACGGCATGGTGCTCGATGGCGGAGATGATGATGTGGCGGCCCTTCGCCGCGTTCGCCTGCGCGATGCCCTTGAGCGCCCAGTTGTCGCTCTCGGTGCCGCCGGAGGTGAAGTAGATCTCCGCGGGCTTGGCGCCGATGACCGCCGCCACCTGCCTGCGCGCGTTTTCCACCGCCTCCTTGCTGGCGTTGGCGAAGGAATACGTGCCCGCCTCGTTGGCGTATTGCTCCATGAAGAACGGGCGCATCGCCTCAAAGGCGCGCTCGCTCATCCGCGTTGTCGCGGCATTGTCCATATAGATCATGAGCCTGTCCTCTCTTCCCGGTCGATATGCGTCACGCGTCGTCCGGCATCAGCTCTTTGAGCGTCACGCCGTCGATTACGCCGTTGATCGCGCTGTATACCTTGGCGAACACCTTCTGCGAGGGGCACGCGCCGCGCCTGTCGCAGTGCTGCGCGCCGTCGAGCACGCATTCGGCGGGCGCCAGATCGCCCTCCGTCGCGCGCAGGATCATGCCCACGGTGATCTCCTCCGGCCTGTGCGCCAGGTGGTAGCCGCCCTGCGCGCCGCGCACGCTGCGCAGCAGCCCCGCGCGGCTGAGCACGCCGATGATCTGTTCCATGTACTTGCCGGAGATGTCCTGTCGGCCGGCGATCGCGCGCACGCTGACGGGCTCTTCCCCGTCGTGAAGCGCCAGATCGACCATGATCCGCAGCGCATAACGGCCCCTGGTCGAAATCATCATATCGGGCGTTCCTCCTGTCGTTTTTTGTCACGCACTACAGTATAGCACCGAAATCATACCCCGTCAATAGGATATCATTGATTTTCTACGGAATCACTGGGAATTATGCGCTCACTGCGCGGGCAGCAGGCTCTCTTCTTCCCCGCGCAGCTGGCGCGACACGCGCTGCGCGGCCTCGCGCGCTGCCTCCTCCGGCGGGCAGCCGCGCAGCATCGCATCCATGAGCAGTCCCGTGAACAGATCGCCCGTGCCCCAGCGGTGGCCCGGCACGCGCGCATACGGCACGGAAAACGGTGCGCCCTGCGCGCAGCCGACCACCGCGTCCCGCCCGTCCGCCGCCTTTGCGCCGGTGATCAGCACGCCGCAGCCCTGCCGCGCGAGCGCTTCGGCCAGCGCTTCGCCGCGTTCCTCGCGGTATGGCGTCTCTGCCAGCAGGCACGCCTCCGTCAAGTTCGGCGTGATCAGGCCGGCATGGCGGCACAGCGCGCGCATGCCCCGCACCTGACCGTCGGTCACGGCGTTGTATCGCCTGCCGCCGTCGCCGAGGATCGGGTCGAGCACGACCGGCACGCCGCGCGCACGCAGGGCGTCTGCGACCGGCGCGAGCGCGTCCGCCTGCGCCTCGCCCGTGATGTAGCCGATATACGCCATATCGCAGGCAAGGCCCAGCGAATCCCAGACGCGCAGGCTTTCCAGCAGGTAGGCCGTCGTGTCCAGCGAGGCCGCTTTGCCCAGATTCAGCGTGTTGGAGACGAGCGCCGTGGGCAGCATGAGCACCTCGTGCCCGCGCGCTTCCAGCACGGCGCAGAGCATGCGCAGCGCCACGCGGCTTCTGCCCGTCAGATCCCCCATCAGCAGCACCGTCTTCATCGTGTTCTCTCCTCTTTTCTCAGATTTTTCAGCACAGGAAACGCCCGCCCTTTCGGGCGGGCGGTTTGTGCGGGCGGCGCCGGTTTATGCCGCCGATTCCGCGCCCGTGATCAGCACGAGCACGGCGAGCAGCAGCAGCGCCATGCACAGCGCCCGCTTCGCCTTCTGTCCGTTCATGCGCGTCACGCCTCCGCCTGCGCGTCGGTCTTGGCGGCCTTGGGCGGGCGGCCCGGCTTGCGCTTGGGCGGGGCGATCCTGTCCGCCTTGCGCAGCACGACGGCCGTGCGCGCCGGCAGATAGATGGCAAAGCCGTCGCCCAGCTGCGGATCGTGCGCCCAGGTGTGGTAGACGACATCCTTGTCGATGCGCTCAAAGCCGCCGAACGCCTTGTCGTCGCTGGAGAGGATGACCTTGTAATCGCCGTGCTCCGGCGCGTTGACGAACATGCCCGTCTGCGAGTTGGTCGGGTGGAAGTTGAACAGGAAGATGCAGCCGCCGCGCTCAAAGGCCAGAAGCTGATCGTCCTCGTGCTGGCGCAGGCAGCGGGCCATGCCGTCCGCCAGCACGCCGTACTGCTTGACGAGCTCGACCATCGCCTTGTCGAAGTTGCCCAGCAGCTCATAGCGCAGGAAACCGTTGTCCGCGAGGCTCCACTGGCGGCGCGCATATTTGAAGCTCCAGCCGTTGCCCTCGCGCGGGAAGTCGATCCACTCCGGGTGGCCGAACTCATTGCCCATGAAGTTGAGATAGCCCTCGCCGCCCGCGCCGATGGTGACCAGGCGAATCATCTTGTGCAGCGCCACGGCGCGGTCGATGATCATGTTCTGGCTGGCGCGGTCCATGCCGTCGTACATCTCCTTGTCCGCCAGGCGGAACATGATCGTCTTGTCGCCCACCAGCGCCTGATCGTGGCTCTCGGCGTAGGCGATCACCTTCTCCTGATTGCGGCGGGCGATCAGCTCCCAGTACATGCGGCTGATGTCCCAATGCCCGTCCTCGCGCTCCTTGATGGTCTTGATGAAGAAGTCCGGCAGGCCCATGCTCAGGCGGTAATCAAAGCCGAGGCCGCCCCAGCGGATGGGCAGGCACATGCCCGGCATGGCGCTCATGTCCTCGGCGATGGCCAGCGCGCCCTTCTTGAGGCTGTGAATCAGCTCCGTCGCCAGCATGAGGTAGGTGACGGCGTCCACGTCCGTGTTCATGGAGAAGTACTGGGCATTGCTCATGAAGGCGGTGCCCAGGCCATGGTCGTGGTAGAGCATGCTGGTCACGCCGTCAAAGCGGAATCCGTCGAAGTGGTATTCCTCCATCCAGAACTTGATGTTGGAGAGCAGGAAGTGGATGACGCCGGTGCGGCCGTAGTCAAAGCACTTGCTGCCCCATGCGGGATGATCGCCCTTGCCGCCCGCATGGAAGAACTGCTCGACCGTGCCGTCGAAGCAGTTGATGCCCTCGGCGGTGTTCTTGACCGCATGGGAGTGCACCAGATCCAGCAGCACGCTGATGCCCAGGCGGTGCGCCTCGTTGACCAGCGCCTTGAGGTCGTCCGGCGTGCCATACCACGAGGACGCCGCGAAGAAATTGCTCACCTGATAGCCGAAGCTCGCGTAGTACGGGTGCTCCATCACCGCCATGAGCTGCACGGTGTTGTAGCCGTCCGCCTTGATGCGCGGCAGAATGTCGCGCATGAACTCCAGATACGTGCCCACGCGCTCCTGCTCCGTGGCCATGCCCACGTGCGCCTCGTAGATGACGGGCGGCACGTTCCTGGCGGGCTTAAACGCCTGATCCGTCCACTCGAACGGCTTGCGCGGCGCAAAGACGACGGCGTTGAAGCCCTTCGTCTCCTTGTCCTGCTTGACGTAGCGGGCGTAGAGCGGGATGCGGTCCTCGGTCACGCCGTCCTGATGGGTGACGGCGACCTTCCAGCGGGAGAGGTGCTTGATCGTGCGCGCGCCCTCGATCCGGATCTCCCAGTTGCCGTCGCCCACGTGCTGCATGGGATGGGCGGTGTGATCCCAGCCGTTGAAATCGCCGATCATGTGCATGGCCTTGGCGCCCGGCGCCCACTCCCGGTACACCCAGCCGCCCTTCACCTTGTGCAGGCCGAAGTACAGCGCGCCGTCGGCAAAGTCCGTCAGCTTCTGCCCTTCGCCCAACAGCGCCTTTTTGCGGCCTTTATACCGGGCCACGCGGTCGTTGATGTCGCCTTCAAATTCCAGCAAGCTGGGGTCAAGCTCAAAAATCTTCAGCTTTTCCGCCGCCTTTTTCGTTTGACCAACCATAAAAAGGCCACCTTTCGCAATGATATTGTCAGTATAATCTATTGTACTCCTTTTTCATGCCGTTTTCAACTCTTTTATTGACGGCGTCCGCCCGGCGTTGTAAACTATTCCATATCGAGATGATGTCTTTTCTGTCCCCTTGACAGCACCCATATGAGGAGGAAACCGACGATGCTTACCCGCACCTTCTTTACCCGCGCGCCGCTCACGCCCGGTCGTTTCGCCCCGCTGCCCGCAGGCGCCGTCACCGCCCGCGGCGACATGCGCGACCGGCTGATCGGCCTGCGCTCCGGCCTGCTTGACCGCTGCGCCTCCCTCTTCCCGCACACGGGCGCGCGCAGCGCCTGGTTCGGCGGCGACCAGGCAGGCGGCATGGACGCCGCCAACGCGCTGGAGGCCGCGCTGCTCACGGCCGCGCTGCTTGGCGACGAGGAGCTGCGCCGCGCGGCGCTGCGGCTTGCGGACGCCGTCATCGACGGCCAGCGCGAAGACGGCAGCTTCGGCGCGCCGGACGAGACATTCGCCGCGCGCGGACGCATGCTGCGCGCGCTGACGGCCGCCTATTCCATGACCGGCAGCAAGCGCGTGCTCACGTTCATGCTGCGCTACATGAAGTACCTCAAGGACACGGCCGCCCCGCTCTGCGCACAGGACGCCATGCACGTGGCGGACACGCTGGAGGCCGGCATCTTCCTGTACAACGTCACCGGCCAGAAGGCGATCGTCACCGTGCTCATGTCCCTCGTGGCGCAGGGTGCGGATTACACGTCGCTCTTCCACAGCTTCCCGTATCGCACGCCCATCTCCCGCACGATGAGCGGAGACGCGCTGCGCGCGGCGCTGCGCGGCGAGGATGAAAACGGCTACGCGCACCACCTGCTGCGCACAGCCGACAGCGCGAACCTGTGCGAGGGCCTGCGCGCCAGCGCCTTCTGCGCCACGCTCACCGGTTCGGGCAAGCATTTTTCCGCGCCGGAGACCGGCCTTGCGCGCATGAACAAGGCCCACGGCGCGGTCTGCGGCGGCATCACCGGCGATCCGCTGCTCGCCGGCACGCATCCCAGCCGCGGCGTCAGCGCCCGCGCCCTGTGCGAGCTGGCCGCTTCGCTGGAGGCATTGCTGTGCGCGCCCGCCGGCGAGCACTTCGCCGACCAGCTTGACACGCTCATGTACAACGGCGTAGCCGCCGCCTTCGCGCCGGACATGCGCAGCGTGCAGCCCGTGCAGCAGGCCAATCAGGTGCGCCTCTCCCGCGCCGCGCGCTTCCCGCTCTCCGGCGAGGACGCGGGCTGCTTCTCCCTTTCGGACAGCGCGACGCTCACCGCGCTGCTGGCCGCGTGGCCGCGCTTTGCCGCCAGCCAGTGGCTGCTCTCCCGCGACGACGGGCTTTATGCCGCCTCCTATGCGCCCTGTCAGGTGCGCTATCGCCTCGCCGGCGCGTCCGTCCGGCTGAACGTGGAGAGCCGCTATCCCTATGCCGGCAGCGTGCGCATCACGGCGAGCCTCGACCAGAGCGCCGCCTTCCCGCTGCACCTGCGCATCCCCGTCTGGGCGGAGGGCGCCACCGCCGCCATCGACGGGGAGATCATCCCCGCCCGGCCCGGCGCCATCCTCACCATCAACCGCCAGTGGCGCAACGGCGACGAGCTGCTGCTGACGCTGCCCATGGCCGCCAGGCGCGTGCGCACGTTCCATCAGGCGGCCTGCGTGGCGCGCGGTCCGCTGCGCTACGGCGTCGCGCCCGCCTACGACGAGACCGAGATCGGCGGCGCGCCCGCGATGATCGCCCGCGGCGGTTTCGGCGTCGCGCTGTGCGAGGACGCCGCCATCGAGGCCGACGAGGACGGCAAAACCCTGCGCACGCGCGGCGTGTCCGTGCCCGGTTGGGGCCTGCGCGGGGAGAGCTGCGATCAGCCGCCCATCACCGTCGGCGAACAGGGCGCGCCCATCGACGTGACGCTCATGCCCTACGCCGATTCGCCCATCCGCCTGTGCGTGCTGCCGCTGGTGTAAGCCAAAAGAAAACAAGCCCCTTTCACACTCCCGCCACTTTGACCGGCTATACTGGAAGATAGAGGTGATCTGTCATGAACAAGCAACCGAGGATTCTCATCTGCGACGACGATCCGATCGTCCATCAGTCGCTTTCCCTGTATCTGGACAACGAGGACTTTCAGCACGATTCCGCCCACGACGGCAAGACCGCGCTGGAGATGACGCACAAGGAACACTACGACCTCATGCTGCTCGATCAGATGATGCCGGGCATGACGGGCATGGAGGTCTGCCAGGCCGTGCGCCGCGAGAGCCAGATGCCCATCATCATGCTCACCGCGCGCGGCGAGGAGATCGACCGCATTTTGGGCCTGGAGATGGGCGCGGACGACTACATCGTCAAGCCCTTCTCCCCGCGCGAGGTCGTCTCCCGCATCAAGGCCGTGCTCCGGCGCACACAGCAGAGCGCGGGCGCGCAGCAGGATGAACAGCTCACCACGCTCAAGTACGGCACGCTGGAGATTCAGCCGGAGCGCTACAGCGTCCGCGTCGCCGGGCAGAGCATCGCGTGCACGCCGCGCGAGGTGGAGCTGCTCTACCTGCTGGCCTCCCATCCCGGCCGGGTGTTTGACCGCGAGCAGATCCTTTCGCGCATCTGGGGGTACGACTTCTTCGGCGATACGCGCACGGTCGATACCCACATCAAGCGCCTGCGCCAGAAGCTCTCCTGTGAGGAGATGGGCAAGGCATGGGACATCATCACCGTGTACGGCGTCGGCTACAAGTTCGAGGCGGAGACATGAAAGGCGGCTTCTTCAAGAAGACGCTTCTGCTCGTTTACGGCACGGTCGCGCTCTTCGCCATGCTCATCGCCGCCATCTACACCGCCATCTCGCCGGGCCTGTTCGCCAACAACAAGATCGACGATCTGATCCCCAAGGGGCAGATCATCGCCGGCTACATCGAGAGCACGCTGCGCGGGGAGATCTCCACCGCCTACCTCGTGCCGCTCATCGGCCGGAGCACCTCCCAGTGGGAAGCGACGGTCTGGGTGGTGGACAGCGAGGGCGACACGCTCATCCGCACGCAGCAGTCCGACGGCCGGCGCGTCGGCCGCCTGCCCACCAGCCTCGCCAACGCCATGCTGCCCACCGTGCTCACCGGCCAGATCGCCACGCACATCGGCGATCAGGAGGATCTCTCGACGACGGACAATACCTCGCTGCGCATCACCATCCGCACATCCGACATCCTCGACGGCATCGCCGTCAGCCAGAACCAGAGCGACCCGACGACCGAAGAGGTGCTCCACGGCAGTGTCGTCGCCGTGGCCGTGCCCATCACATTCTTCGGCGAGGTCGTGGGCGCGGTGTTCATGTCTCAGCCGATGACCGAGGTCATGAGCGGCATGCAGGCGCTCTCCAACACCATCCTGTTCTCCGTGCTGCTCATTGCGCTGCTGATGCTGCCCGTCGTGCTGTATTTCGCCTCGCGCATCTCCCGGCCCGTGCGCCAGATGCGCGCCGTCGCGCTGACCATGGCCGGCGGCGACCTGAGCGTGCGCGCGGACGACCGGCGCGGGGACGAATTCGGCGAGCTGGGCGGCGCGCTCAACTACCTGAGTTCGGAGCTGGGCCGCACCATCTCCTCGCTGGAGCTGGAGCGCAACCGGCTGCAAAGCCTGATCAATGGCGTCTCCGAGGGCGTCATCGCGCTGGATGCGCAGGGCAACACGACGCTGATCAACCCGGCGGTGTACGCGCTGCTGGGCCTGCCGGAGACGACGGACAACCTGCGCGCCGCCGTGCCGGACGTGCTGCGCACGTTCGATGAGGCGCTGGAGCGCAATGAGACCATCCGGCGCACCATCTGGCAGGGGCAGATTGCGCTGCACATCTCCGTTTCCCCGCTCACCCGCGCCGACGGCCAGCTCACCGGCTGCGTCGGCATCCTCTCGGACGTGACCAGCGCCGAACGGCTGGAGCAGACCCGCCGCGATTACGTGGCCAACGTCTCCCACGAGCTGCGCACGCCGCTGACCGCCATGCGCGCGCTCATCGAGCCGCTGCGCGACGGCCTCATCCGCACGGAGGAGCAGCGCCAGCAGACGTATGACATCGTGCTGCGCGAGACGATGCGCCTGACGCGGCTGGTCTCCGACATGCTTGAGCTCTCCCGCCTGCAAAGCGGCAAGGCCTCGCTGACCAAGTCCGTCTTCTCCCCCGGCCCGGTGCTCGCCATCATCCGCGAGACGTACTCCGCCTACGCCGAGGACTATCAGCAGACGTTCGTCTACGACATCCCCGACGCGCTGCCCGACGTGCTGGGCAATCCCGACCGCACGCAGCAGGTGCTCATCGCGCTGCTGGACAACGCGTTCAAGTACTCCAGGGAAGGCGGCACCGTCACGCTCAGCGCGCGCGTCGTGCAGGACGTCATCCGCATCACCGTGCGCGACACGGGCATCGGCATCAGTGCCGAAGACCTGCCGCACGTGTTCGACCGCTTCTACAAGGCGGACAAGTCCCACGGCGGCAAGGGCACGGGCCTGGGCCTGGCCATCGCCTACGAGATCATGAAACAGCTCGGCGAGGAGATGAAGGTCGAAAGCGTGCTCGGCGAGGGCAGCGCCTTCACATTCACGCTGCACATCGCGCCTTGCCATGCCTGACGCTTCGCCCGCCTGCGCCGCCGGCGCCGGCAGGGACATGCAAAACAAAGAAGCAGCTTCCCATTTCGAGAAGCTGCTATTTGTATGCGCTCATATTAACTCTTGATGAAAACAGCGAATCAGAACCGCAATTGTCGCTACGCTCCGCTGCGGTTCCCGCCGCTTACGCCGTGATCAAAGAAGACGTGAGGGCTGCCGCCCTAAAACCTGCCTGAGGGATTTCAGACTCCCTTCTTCGCTTCGCGCTGTATTTGACCTTTTGATCAGAAATCAGTATCATGCGATACTCTCCCCGGCGCATGCAAAAACCCGCGCCGTGTGGGCCAGGGCGCGGGCAATGGGAGATGCGATTACTTGGCGAGCTTCTTGAACTCGTCGTAGACGAACTGCACCTTCGGGCCGATGACCACCTGCACGCTGGTCTTGCCCGGGCGGATGACGCCGGCCGCGCCGGAGGACTTGATCTTCTTCTCGTCCACCAGCAGGCGATCCTTCACCTCAAGGCGCAGGCGGGTGATGCAGTGATCGATGGAGGCGATGTTCGCCTTGCCGCCCAAGCCTTCCAGAATGATCTCAGCCATGGCAGTGTAATCGTTATTGGCCAGCTCGATGGTCATCTCGCCTTCCTGATCCTCTTCACGGCCGGGGGTCTTCAGATCCCACTTCTTGATAGCGAACAGGAACACCAGGTAGAACACCGCGAAGGCAGCAATGCCCATGGGGATGATGACCCAGTAGTTACTGGCAGCAGGCAGGGAAGCACCGAACAGCAGGTCGGTGGCACCAGCGGAGAAGCAGAAGCCGGCGCGGAAGCCCAGGGTCACGGTGATGAAGGTGAAGATGCCGTACAGCAGAGCGTAAACCACATACAGGGGGAAGGCCAAGAACATGAAGGAGAACTCGAAGGGCTCGGTGACGCCGCAGATGAAGGCGCACAGAGCCGCGGAGCCCACGATGCCGATGGTTGCCTTGCGCCTGGTGGTCTTGGCGGTCTGGATCATGGCCAGAGCGGCACCGGGGATACCGAACATCATGCAGGGGAAGAAGCCGGCCATGTACATGCCGACGGACCAGTCGATGACGGTGCTGCCGTTGGCCATAGTGTCGCCCTGGACCAAGCCACTCCAGTAAGCGGTTATGTCGCCCAGACCGATGGTGTCAAACCAGAACACGTTGTTCAGAGCATGGTGCAGACCGAAGGGGATCAGCAGGCGGTTGAGGAAGGCATAGATGCCCGCGCCCACAGCGTCCAGACCCACGATGGTATTACCGACGGCAACCAGCGCGCCGAAGATCACCGGCCAGACGAACAGCAGGATGGCGGACACCACGATGGACACCAGAGCGGTGACGATGGCGACGGAGCGCTTGCCGCTAAAGAAGGCCAGGAAGTCAGGCAGCTTGGTGCCCTTAAACTTGTTGTAGCAGACACCGCCAATGACGCCGGACAGGATGCCGGTGAACGGGTTGGCGATCTTGGCGAAGGCAGTAGCGTTGGTCTCAGTGGCGATCATGGCGGGAGCCACGGCGGTCACGGTGCCGGAGCTCAGCAGGTTGGTGATCATCAGCCAGGAAACCAGGCCGGCCAGACCGGCCGTGCCGTTGTTCTCCTCGGCCAGGCCCACCGCCACGCCGATTGCGAACAGGATCGCCATATTGTCGATCAAGGCGCCGCCGGCCTTGATCAGGAAGAAGCCGATGGAGTAGCCGAGGCCAGAAGTAGCGTAGCCCAAGCTCTCAGCCCAGTCGGAGCCCATCATATAGGCAGGGCAGAGCAGGTAACCGATGCCCATCAAAATACCGCAGATGGGCAGAACAGCGACTGGCAGCATCAGAGAGCTGCCCAGCTTCTGCAATCTTTTCATCATACGTGATATTCCTCCCAAAACTCTCAATCTATTTATCGCAAGCCGTTGGCCCACAACGGCTCTGGATAAATCAGCTCTTGCCGAGGCGAATGACGGTCTCGCCCTCGGCCACGGTCTTGCCCACCGTGGTTTCAAACGTCTTGTAGTCGTCGCTGTTGCAGATCACAACCGGCGTGACGACATCGTAGCCCTCCGCCGCGATCGCGTCCTTGTCAAACTCGATGAGCAGCTGGCCCTTCTTGACCTGCTCGCCCGCGGCGGCGTGCACGGTGTAGTGCTTGCCCTGCAAATTGACGGTGTCGATGCCCACGTGAATGAGCATCTCCACGCCGCTCTCCGTCTTGAGGCTCACGGCGTGCCCGGTCTCAAACATCATGTCGACGGTCGCGTCGCACGGCGCGACCACGCGCCCCGCGCTCGGCTTGATCGCCATGCCTTTGCCCAACATTTCCTCGCCGAACGTCGGGTCGTTCACCTCGCCGGAGGCCACGGCTTCGCCCGCGACCGGCGCGCCGATCTCCTCGAGCTTCTTGCCAAAGAACTTATCCAAAAGGCCCATTGCAACAGTCCCCTTTCTCCCGCGCGCTTCCGCGCGCCCGTCCCACCGGCATGCGCCGGCGGCAGACTCGATGATGATAAAGAGATTATAACAAATTGTCCTACTAAAGTCAAACCCACTTTTCACAATCTTTCACTTTTGCTTCACGGCGCGTTCACCGCGCCGCCATCAGCGCCGCACGCGCCGCCGCGACCGCCTGCGCATCCGTGACATAGCGCGTGTATTCGTCCAGGCCCGGCAGGCCCATGGGCACGCCCTCGCGGCGGAAGGTCATGCCGCTTGCTGCGGCGCGCTTGGCCGAGAGGTGGAACGCCTGCGCCTGCGTCGCCTCGCGAATCTGCGCGATATTCGCCGCGTTCACGCCGCTGCCGGGCATGATCGCGATGCGCCCCCGCGCCTTGAGCACGAGCTGCGCGATGCGCGGCGCGCCCGCCTGCGCCGTGGCGCGCTGGCCGGAGGTGAGGATCGTGTCAAAGCCCAGGTCGATCGCCTGTTCCAGCGCCCGCTCCGCGTCCGCACAGACGTCAAAGGCGCGGTGGAGCGTCAGATGCAGCCCGGCCGCCGCCTCGCGGCACGCCGCGAGAAACGGCACGTCCAGCGCGCCGTCCGCCGTCAGCGCGCCGACGACCGCGCCGCTCGCGCCCCACCGCGCAAGCCGTTCGATGCAATCCAGCTGCTCGCGCTTCTCCGCCTGCGTGTACAGAAAATCGCCAAAGCGCGGGCGCACGAGCACGTTCACCGGCACGCCCGCCTGCGCCGCCTCGCGCACCAGCCATGGCAAAGGCGTGGTGCCGCCGATGACCAGATTGGCGCACAGCTCCAGCCTGTCCGCGCCGCCCTCGACGGCCGCGCGCACGGAATCCATCGAATCCACACAGACCTCGATCAGAAATCGCTCCAAGTCTATCCTCTCCTTTGCATGCAAAAGGGCCGCGTCGCCGCAGCCCCCTGCCGTTCCCATCAGCGCTTGATGTCGTAGTTCATGTTCATCAGATTCTTGATGCTGCTCACATCGTCGGTGATATTCGCGTCGCCGTGGATGGTGTGCTTGATGACGCTGGATGCGACGGCGAAGTTCACCATGTCCATCGGCCTGTAGTCGTTGAACATCGCGTAGATCAGGCCGCTGGCAAAGGCGTCGCCGCCGCCCACCCGGTCGAGGATGTTGAATGTGAACATGCGGCTTTCAAACGTGTGGCCCTGATACCACATGAACGCCTTGAGGCTGTTCTCCGAGCCGGAGTGCGTGTAGCGCACGTGGCGCGCGATGCACTGGAGGTTCGGATAGCGCTGCACGAACCGCTGGAAGATCTCGTCCTGCTGCTCGTAGGAGGGCTGCAGCGGCACGCCGTCCTTCCAGTCGCCCTTGCTGTGATCGCCCTCGTCTTTCCACAGGTGGTACGGCTCGATGCCCCGCAGCACGTCCACGTAGGGCAGGCACTGCGTGCAGTAATCGCGCGCCTCCTCCCACGTCCACAGCTTGCTGCGGAAGTTGCCGTCAAAGGACACGGTGAGGCCCATCTCCTTGGCGGTTTTCAGCAGATCGAGCACGAGCTGCGGACAGTTGCCGCCGATGGCCGGGGTGATACCGGACAGGTGCAGCCAGTCAAAGCCCTCCAGCAGCGCGTGCAGATCGTAGCCGGTGAAGTCGTACTCGGTCAGCGCGCTGTGCTTGCGGTCGTAGATGACCTTGCTGGGCCGGATGCCGTATCCGGTCTCCAGGTAATAGGTGCCCAAGCGATGGCTGGGCGTCTCCTCCGGCGTGGAGAGGATGACCGGTGTGCAGTGCACGTCGTTGGAGCGCAGCATGCGAATGGCGCTCTTGCCGATGGAGTTGTTGGGCACGACGGAAAAGAACGTGGAATCGACGCCCAGATTGGCCAGCGCCAACGCGATGTTCGCCTCCGAACCGCCGTAGCTCGCCTCAAAGCTGGAGGCCATGCGCAGCTTTTCATAATTGGGCGGTGTCAGGCGCAGCATGATCTCGCCCATGGTGATGAACTTCTTGCCGGGCTTGTCGCTGATGAGCGGATTGTGATGAATCATGTTCGTTACCTACCTTCCTGTCGTGCAGTCGGACGCTTCATATTAAGCATAGTATACCATGATTTCCCGTGCAATTCAACGCAATTTCTACAAAAGCAGGCGGTTCTTCCCTTTTCTTTGCGTTTATGCTACAATGCTGCCAGCACAGAAAGGAAGGGATTTCCATGGCCGAAACCGCCAAGACCAACGCGATGCGCATCCTCGAACGCGAGGGCATTGCCCATACCGTACACCTCTACGATCCCGATCAGGGCATCGACGGCGCGTCCGTCGCCCGCCAGCTCGGACAGGATCCGCAGGCCGTCTTCAAGACGCTCGTCACGCAGGGCAAAAGCCGCGCGTATTACGTGTTCGTCATCCCCGTGTGCGCCACGCTGAACCTTAAGCGCGCGGCCGCCGCCTGCGGCGAGAAGGCCGTGGAGATGATCCCCCAGAAAGCGCTGCTGCCCACCACCGGCTACGTGCACGGCGGGTGCAGCCCCGTCGGCATGAAGAAGGCGTTCCCCACGTTCATCGACGAGACCGCCCAGCTCTTTGACGCCGTCTGCGTCTCCGCCGGGCGCATCGGCGCACAGGTGGAGCTCGCGCCGGACGCGCTGTGCCGCGCGGCGCATGCGCAGTACGCCGCGCTCACGGACTGACAGAATTTTCCACCCCGTCCCTTTCTCCGTCCGGCAGGAATGTGTCTTTTTTGTGGCGAAACTATATAAGGGCGCTTTCCGGTTGCAGACGGAAGGCCTGAACCCGTTTCACCAGGACACGACAAGACAAGAGAAAGAAAGGGAATCCAACATGAACACCAAGCTCAAGCTCGTCAGCCTGCTGACCTGCATCTGCCTGATGCTCGGCGCCACGGCGCTGGCGGACACCTACACCGCGAGCAGCAACGGATACGGCGGTGCGCTGAACGTCGAGGTCGTCATCGAAGATGGCGTCATCACCGACGTGATCCTCGGCGAGCACCAAGAGACCAACGTCGTCATGGACCGCGCGTTTCCGGTCATCCGCGAGCGGATCCTCGAAGCCAACACGGCGGACGTGGACAGCGTGACCGCGGCCACCTTCTCCTCCTACGCGGTCAAGCTGGCCGTCGCGGATGCGATGGAACAGGCCGGTCTGGAAGCGCCGGCCGTCTCCCGCGACAACGCGGAGAAGCCCGCCACCGAGCGCGCGGAGGAGAGCTGCGACATCGTGATCGTCGGCGGCGGCCCGGCGGGCCTTGCTGCGGCCATCGCCGCGAAGCAGACGAACGCCGAGGCGAACGTCATTCTGGTCGAAAAGCTGGACATCCTCTCCGGCAACGGCAAGTTCGACATGAACTTCTTTGACATGATCAACACGCAGGCGCAGCACGCCGCCGGCGAGGAGAAGTGGACCGTCAATCAGGTCGAGACCTTCATCGAGGAGAAGCTCAAGGGCGGCGACACGCTTGAGCGCGTGACCGCCTGGGCCAACGAGGCGAACACCCTGGACGCGTGGCTGCGCGACCTGGGCATCGAGCTCAACTACAACTACGGCGGCACCAACCACATGGCGGAGGCCGACCGCTACGCGGGCGAGGTCATCCAGGCCGGGCTGGAGCGCGCCGTTTCCGAGCTGAACGTGGACGTGCGCACCGGCACCAAGGGCACCGATCTGGTGATGGAGGACGGCGTGTGCAAGGGCGTCACCGTCACCAACAACGCCGGCGAGACCTATACCATCCGCGCGGCGAGCACCATCATCGCCACCGGCGGCTTCAGCTGCAACAAGGAGCTGCTCGCCGAATACGCGCCGGGCTATGAGGTCTTCAATACCTCCAACCAGATGGGCGCGACCGGCGACTTCGTCAAGGTCTTCGAGAAGTACGGCTTCAAGATGGATCAGATGGGCAAGATGTCCTTCTTCTCCAACATCATCGTGCCGCGCCGCGACCTGACCGGCGGCGCCGACATGAACCTGTTTGTCAACAAAGAGGGCACGCTGCTGCCCAACCTCTCCGGCAAGGACCGCGGCACGCTCGTGCAGGCCCAGACCGGCGGCGCGGCGTACTACATCACCGACAAGACCGGCTACGACTCCTTCTACCGCATCCGCAAGCACGTAGGTCTGGGCTATTACGAGCAGGGCGAGACGCTGGAGGAGCTGGCGGATGCGCTGGGCATCGACGCCGCGGGCCTGACCGCCTCCGTGGCGCAGTACAACGCCGACGCGCAGGCGGGCGCGGAGAACGCGATGATCGCCGACGTGCCCAAGCGCGCGCTGGACGCGCAGGGCCCGTACTACGGCGTCCGCGTGGAAGGCGCAAACCACATGACCAAGGGCGGTGTCGTCTGCAACGAACACGCCCAGGTGCTCATGGCGGACGACAGCGTCGTCGACGGCCTCTATGCCGCCGGCGAGGTGACCTGGCAGTCCGGCGCGTATTCCCAGTCCGTGTGCTTTGGCAAGATCGCCGGTGCGCACGCTGCCGCGAACCTGAAGTAACGCTCCGCAAGGAGCGCGCTCACAAGGGACACTTCACGCAAGGGAAGTGTCCCTTGCGGCATGTATAAGTCCTTGTCATGACGGTTGGACATGATGAATTTGATAAACCATCGAGGTCATTTTCGTGTGATGAGAATGACCCGGTTTTTTATTTCGATACTATATTCTTGATGAAAACAGTGAATCAGAACCGCAATGGTCGCTACGCTCCGCTGCGGTTCCCGCGGCTTACGCCGTGATCATAGAAGACGGGCCGCCCTGAAACCGGGATTTCATCCCTCAGACGCCCTTCTTCGCTTCGCGCCGCATTTGACCTTTTGTATAGTTTGACAAGGGTGCTTTCTTTGAAAAGCGCTTTTTCCTTGTGATTTCACAGAGGAAGAAGCGTCTTGTTGCGCATTCGGCGGTATGCTATAATCATGGCGTTGTTTGATGCTGATATGCAAGATGTAAAGGAGGCGGTTTCGATGATGTGGTTGTTCTTCGGTATAGGGGCCATTATTCTCGCAGGAGCAAATGTCCTTTTCACGTTAAGACAAAAGGATGCAAAATGGTTTCGCTTTTGCAGCCTGTCATGTACAGCGTTGACGATATGCGCCTTTTATCAGGACGCAGCACATTGGGTCATCATCGAGGATTGGTCGGCACTGATGGATATTTTACCCTCTGTGTCCAGAATGCTGTGGATTTGTGTCATCGCCTCGATTGTAATAAACAGCATCTCGTTATTGGTGAAACGCACGGATAAAGTTCAGCAATAACCGAGAGGTGCGCCGGGCTGTCACCCCTCTTGTCTACCCACCAGCAGGACGGTCAGCGACAGTCAGCGTAAGCCCGTTCATTTCAGCCTGGACGGGTGCTGTCCGTTCCGCTGCGCCCTGCCCGTATCGTTCCTTTCCGCCTGTCGCCATTCTATCACAAATGAGCCGCCAGTCATTTCATTGCAGGTGGCAGAAAAACCGCCCTTTATACTACCGCAATGGTCTCTACGCTCCGCTGCGGTTCCCGCCGCTCTTCGCGGCGCGGGCGGGCATGAAAAAGGGCCCCGTCTCCGGAGCCCCCTGATTTATCTTTGGTTGTATCGACGATCCGCGCGCACCGGCACGACCGCCAGCACGTTCCACCGGATCAGCAGTTCAATCGCTTTCCATTTGAGCGTTTCCATCATCTTTGATCATCCTTTCCGTGATGGTTCCCGTTCAGGGGATGATGAAAGGATACCAGATGCCGGTGCATCCCGCAAGGGATATCCGCTCAAGCATACAGTTTTCGCGCTCAAATGTCGGATTTTCGCTTACTTGCCCGCGGCAAATGCAGCCGCGCCCGCACCCGCGATGCGGCCCCAGCCGTAGGCGTTGGTCAGCGTAAAGCCCATGTAGGCGCTGTTGGCGCTGGCCTCGCCGGCGGTGTACAGGCCGGGGATCACGGTGCCGTCCGCGCGGATGACCTCGGCGTTCACGTTGCGCGCAATGCCGCCGTAGGTGATGATCTCGCAGGGCACCACCTTCACCGCGCAATACGGCGCTTCCAGCTTGGAAAGCAGCAGCCGGCCAAACTCCGGATCGTGGCCCGCCTCGACGTAGCTGTTGTAGTTGGTCAGCGTCTCCACGACGGCCGCCACATCCAGCTCCATCTTCTCGGCCAGCTCTTCAAACGTATCCGCAGTGATGAACTCCATGTCAAGGCCGCGCTTGACGCCCTTCTCCTCCAGGCTCGCCTTGTCGCTGATCGCCCAGACGTAGCCCTTGCCGTCCTTGTGCATCTGGTCGAACACCGGGCCGTTGAGCTTCTGGGTCATGTAGCCGATGTCCTTCTCGTCCACAAAGCGCTTGCCGTCCGCGCCCAGCAGCACGGTGTTGTCCCGGCTGATGAAGGAGGAGACGTTCGCCGTGGCGGAGGTGCCGTTGTGCTCGCTCATGATCTCGTAGTCCTTGAGCACGCACATCATGTCGCCGGTGTGCGTCAGCGCCGCGCCGACGTTGGAGGCCATGATGATGCCGTCGCCCGTCGCACCAACAAAGCCGATGCCGTATGTGCCGGCCTTCTCCGGGTCCAGGCGCGCCGTCAGCTCCGGGTTGTTCGCATAGCCGCCGGTCGCCACGACCACGGCGTCCGCGTAGACGATCACCGTGTCCGCGCCGCAGGTCGCCACGACGCCCTTCACAGAGCCGTCCTCGTTCATGAGGATCTCGGTGGCGCGGGTCTCAAGCATCAGGTCGATCCCGGTGCCCGCCAGCGCGGTCTCCATGGCGGTCTTCATCGCCGCGCCCGCGCCCTCAATCCAGTGCATCATGGTCAGCGGGCCGTAACCCGGCGTCACCTGATAGAAGTGCATGCCCAGACGGTCGGCCATCCAGTCGATCGTCTCGCCGGACTTCTCCACCGTCACGGTCGTCAGCTCCGGATCCAGGCGGTAGCTGGCGTTGCTCATCAGGTTCTCGTACATCTCCTCGAATGTGTAATGCACGTCCATCGCCTTGGTGAACCGGCTCTCGTAACCGCCCAGCAGGCCCTGGCTGGTCGCGGTGGTGCCGCCGATCTGCGGCATCTTCTCCAGCAGCGCCACACTCGCGCCCGCGTCATACGCCTCGATCGCCGCCGCGACGCCCGCGCCGCCCGCGCCCAGCACCACGACGTCCACGGTCTTCTCGATGGTCGTGCCGGCGGCGTCCTCCTTCTCCACCGGCGTCTTGAGCGCGTCGATGTCCGCGCCCGCAGCGCTCAGCGCCGCCTCCGCCGCATCGAGGATCGCCTTGGAGGTGATCGTCGCGCCCGCGACGGTGTCCACCGCCAGGCTCTGCGCGTCCACGATCGCCGCCGGGATCTTCTCGATCGCCGGATCGGCAATGCCGGCGGTCTCGCTGTGGGCGAGCACCTCGACCTTCTCAATCGCCGTCTCGGAGACGGTCACGGCGACCTTCACCGCGCCGCCGATACCCGTGCCTTCGGCCTCGTAGGTGCCCGCCGTCATGGCCAGCGCGCCGCACGCGCCGGTCATCATCAGCGCCATGAGCAGGGCAAGGATTCTCTTCTTCATATGCATGCTCCTTTCACATTTCCCCTTGAACGGGCGGAAATGGGATTGATTTTTTCTTCCCATTCAGGTACACTGATGGTCATCCATCACAAACAGCGCGCCCGTTCCATGACCCCATTGTACGTCCTCAAGCGGCTTGAGAATCAAGCGTCTTTTCACATTTTCGTCCATTTTTTGTCAATATTTTGCCACAGCATACGGAGGTTCCCCCGTGAAGGTATCCATCAGCGCGCTCTCCATCGCCTACGGCCTGACGCCGGAAGCGCTGCGCTATTACGAGGAGAAGGGGCTGCTCTCCCCGGAGCGCACGCCCGCCAGCGGCTTTCGCAAGTTTTCCCTTCAGGACGTGCAGGTGCTGGGCATCATCAAGAGCTTGCAGCGCCAGAGCTTCTCGCTCGACGAGATCCGCCGGATCATCAAGACCGGCGTCACGCTGGACGAGCTGCTCGCCATGATGGACGGGAAGCGCGCCGATCTGAGCGAGCAGATCGCCCAGATCAGCGCCATCCGCAACCGGCTGACGAACTGCACCGACCTGCTGCGCGACCACGACCGCCTGCTGATGCGCCCGCGCATCGATCGGGGTGCGGCGGCGTATCTGGTGGACTTTGACTCCGTGGAGGCGCTCTGGGCGAGCGTGCCCAAGTCGCCGCTGCTGCGGGATCTTATCGAAGCGCTGCCGCTCTCCAGCTACTGCACCATCGTGCCGGCGGCCTGCCTGGGCGGCGAGAAGACGCCCACGCGCACCGGCATCTGCGCGCCGGTCGAGTTTTCGGCGCTGATCCGCGCGGACTTCTCTCAGATGCGCATGAGCGCCGGGCCGCGCAGCGTCCGCATGCTCTTTGACCTGTGCCCCCCGCAGCGCGTCTCGCTCGCGCCCGTCATCGCACGCATGCAGGCGTATCTGCGGGAGCACGAGCTTTCGCCCGTCTCGGACGGCTACACGCGTCAATACTCCTGGCATATCAGCGACGACGGCACTCAGCGCCAGTTTTCCGAGCTCATCGTGCCCATCCGCTGACCGCTCGCCCTGGATGCATGCCGTGAAGCGGGCGGGAAACCGGGTGTGTTGCGTCCTCCACGTTCCCCGGTCGCCAAGCGCGTCAAAGGCTTTCCATCCGAAAGCGATCTGCGCGCCCCAACGCGCGCAGCGGCCCCTCGGCTGTCGCCCCGCATCCCAACACCAAAAAAAGCAGGCCATCGCCTGCTTTTTTCATATGAAGCCGGTCGGGTGCCGATCACGCCGGGCAGTTGCTGCCCTGGCTCATGATCCGCACGATCACCGAGTTGGTGCTCTCCATGCCCTCGCGCACGAGGCGGCCCAGGTTTTCAAAGAGCGTGTAGAGCTCGCCGCCCACGATGCCCTCGCCGCCGCGCACGTTCATGCCGTTCATCGCCAGGAACGCGCTCTTGACCGCCAGCCCGCTGGAGAGCTGCACCTTGTTCGCGCATCCCTCCTTCGCGCCGTCGCAGATCATGCCGCAGATGGAACCGAGGATGTTCTGCATCGCAAAGAGCATCTGCTCCTCCCCGCCGCCGAGCATGTAGACCACGCCCACCGACGCGCCCAGACCGCTGGCCACGCCGCACGCGCAGACCGCCGACAGCGTGCCGGTGAACGTCTTGACGTAGATGTTCACCAGATTGGCCAGCGCGGCCGCGCGCAGCTTCTTCTCCTGCGATATGCCCATCGCCTGCGCCACGCCCTCGATGGTCAGCAGCAGCGTGATGCCCTGATTGCCGCTGCCCGTCGCCGTCATCACCGGCATGCTCACGCCGCTCATGCGCGCATAGCTGGCCGCCGCGCACAGCTCCTCCGCGCGAGAGACGGGTGAATTGCCGATGGCGCCCTGCTCGATGAGCGTGCGCACCGCGCGCCCGAGGCCAAACGTGCTGCCCGCCCTGGCGATGGCCAGGTTCATGTCGATGCCTTCCTGCAAAAACGCGAGCGCCTCCAGCGGCACGCTGTCGGCAAAGGCGACCATGTCCGCCAGCTTGCAGCCGCGGATGGGATCGCAGCAGAGCGCGTCGTCGCCGTCCGCCTCCACATAGGGCTCAAACGGCGCGTGGTCGATGCGCACGATGTTGGTGTGCGTCTGCAGCGTCAGCACGCGCACCGTGTCCTCGTCCGTCTCCAGCACGCTCTCCACCAGCAGGCCGTGCACGTCCTCGCGGGTGTTGACCGTCACCAGCCCGTCGTAGAGCATCTGCTTGGCCGCGCGCAGCGCCTCCGGCGAGACGTGATCGAGCACGCGCATCTGCGCGCCCGCGTCGCCGGCCGTCACGCCCATCGCCGCGCACAGCGCCACGCCGCGCTCGTCCGCGCCGGGGATGCCCACGCCCATCGCGTTCTTATATAGGTAGTTGTCCAGCGTGACGGTCAGCCGCTTCATGCTGCCCTTCGCGTGCGCGCGCGCCGTTGCGGTGTTCAGCGCGATGGCCACCGGCTCCGTGCAGCCCGTGGACGGCATGATCGCCTGATGCATCCGCTCCAAGAAGAATTCGTTTGTCATGCCTGTCTCTCCTTTCATCTCATCCGATCAGGATGGACAGCGCCTCGGCCAGCGTCTCCACGCCGTAGACGCGCATGCCCTCCGGTGCGCGCAGATGGCGCGCGTTCTCGCGTGGGATCACCGCCGTGGTGAAGCCCAGCCTGGCGCACTCCGACAGCCTGCGCTCGCACTGGGAAACGCCGCGGATCTCGCCCGCCAGCCCCACCTCGCCCATCACCGCCCAGTCCGCCGGGATGCAGCGCTCGCGCACGCTGGAAGCGGCCGCCGCGCACAGCGCCAGATCCGCAGCCGGTTCGCCCAGATTGAGGCCGCCGGCCACGTTGATGTACACGTCCTGATTGAACAGCGACACGCCCGCGCGCTTCTCCAGCACCGCCAACAGCAGCGCCAGCCTGCCCGCGTCAAAGCCGTTCGTCGTGCGCCGCGGCGTGCCGTAGGCCGTCTGCAGCGCCAGCGCCTGCACGTCCACAAGCATGGGCCGCGAGCCCTCGATCGCGGGAATCACGCAGGAACCCGGCACGTTTTTGGCGCGCTCGGAAAGCAGCAGCTCCGACGGGTTCTCCACCTGCGTCATGCCCCGCTCGCGCATCTCAAAGAGGCCCAGCTCGTTCACGGAGCCAAAGCGGTTCTTCACCGCGCGCAATATCCTGTATTCGTGCTGGCGGTCGCCCTCAAAGTAGAGCACGACGTCCACCATGTGCTCAAGGACCCTCGGTCCCGCGATCGCGCCCTCCTTCGTCACATGGCCCACCAGAAACACCGCGCAGCCCGTCGTCTTGGCCATGCGCATCAGCAGGCTCGCGCACTCGCGCACCTGCGACACGCTGCCCGGCGCGCTGGCCATGTCCGGCCTGTACATCGTCTGGATCGAGTCGATGATCATGCAGCCCGGCTGTATCTCCTCCCAGCGCTTCTCCGCCGCGTCCATGGCGTTCTCGCTGAGGATGAGCAGGTTGTCGCTGGTCACCCCCAGGCGCCTGGCGCGCATCTTGATCTGGCGCGCGCTCTCCTCGCCGGAGATGTAGAGCACGCGCATGCCCTGCGCGGCCATGTGCTCGCTCACCTGCAACAGCAGCGTCGATTTGCCGATGCCCGGATCACCGCCCACCAGCATGAGCGAGCCCTCCACCACGCCGCCGCCCAGCACGCGGTCCAGCTCGCCGATGCCCGTGGACGTGCGCACGCTCGTCTCCTCAGGGATCTCGCGCAGGCGCATCGCCTGTGCGCCCGTGCCGCTGCGGCGCTTGTTCGCCTTCACCGGCTCCGTCGCAGCGGCCGCCGGGGCCTGCTCCTCCAGCGTGTTCCACGCATTGCAGCCCGGACACTTGCCCATCCAGCGCGACGTCTCATAGCCGCACGCCCCGCACACAAAAACCGTCTTCTCCTTTGCCATATGTGCTCCCGTTTTCGATATGAAGTGTCCCTATTGTATCATATTTTTCCTCTTTCGCAAACCACCCCAACTTTTTTTCGCGCGCATATCCAAATATGGCAGTTGTTAAGTTGATCTGCCGCGCGCGGGTACGCTATAATTTTTGTGCACATCAGTCAGGGAGGCTTGCCGATGAACCGACGTCCCAACCGCAGCCGCACGCGCTATGACGCCTTCTCCCCCCAGCACGCTGCCCGCTTCACCGCCGCCACGCCGGGCGACGATTTTTTTGATGCACCTGCCAAGAAGCCGCTTGCCCGGCGCCTGGCGCTTTCTTTTTTTCTCCTCTTTCTCCTGCTGTTGGCGGTCAATTTCGCCGTCAACCAGTTCGTGCACGTCGCGCGCGAGGACGTCCCCATCACGGGGCTGAGCGAGGTCTTCGACGGCTACACGCTGCTGCACATCTCCGACCTCAAGGGGGCGAGCTTCGGCCGCGAGCAGGGCATGCTCGCCATGGCGCTGGGCGACAGCCGCTTTGACGCCGTGCTCCTCACCGGCGACATGGTCTCCCTGCACGGCAACGCCCAGCCGCTCTATGCGCTCATCCGCCAGCTGCGCGCGCTCAACCCCGATGCGCCCATCTACTTCATTCCCGGCGACGACGATCCGCCCGCCACCTCCACGGACTACTTTGCCGGCGGCAGCCCCTTCGCCCCGTGGGTGCTCGGCGCCCGACAGCTTGGCGCTCAGTGGCTGACCGCCCCGCAGGCCGTCGTGCGCGAGGATCAGACGCTTTGGCTGACGACGGGCAATCATCTCAATCTGGACATCGACACCATGCAGGGCCAGTTTGAGCTGCAATACCTCAAGGCGCTCTCCGGCGGGGACGAGAACGAGATCGAGCTGGCCACGCACAACCTCAAGTGGCTGGAGGAGACGCGCGCCGCGCGGCAGGCGATGACGGCGCAGGACGTCATCGTCACCCTCACGCACACGCCGCCCGCCGAAAGCGCCCTGCTGCGCGCGCCCTATGACGCCAGCGATCTGGTGCTCTGCGGCCACGCGCTGGGCGGGCTCATCCGCCTGCCGGGCATCGGCCCGATGTTCATCCCCTCCTCCTCCCTGCCGCGCTACGGCCTGTTTCCGGGCCGCAGCGCGCAGTATGGCCTCTCCCGCGTGGGCAAAACGCAGCGCTACGTCAGTCCGGGGCTGGGGACGGAGAACGACGACTATCCGTTTTTCTTCTTCCGCCTGTTCAACCCGCCGACCGTCACCCTGCTCACGCTGACGCCGTCTTCCCTCTGATGCCGCAAACAAGGGGCCTGGAGACATTCTCCTGGCCCCTGTCCCTGTTTGAAAATCAGCCGGTGCGCTTCCCACTGTGCACCGCGGCCACGATGCCACAGCAGATGATCGCGCCGCCGATCAGGAAATTCGGCGTGATCTCCTCGTGCAAGATCAGCACGCCCAGCACCGCCGAGACGAGCGGCTGGAGCGGATAGAACATCGAGCAGAAGCTCGCGTCCATCTTGGAGAGGCTGTAGTTCCACAGCGAGTGCGCCGCGGCCGTGCCCACCAGGCCCATGTAGAGCACGCCGAGCACGCCGCGAAGCGTGAACACGCAGGCGCTGCTCTGCAATTCGACCGCCGCGCACGCGCCGGTGAAGGGCAGCGCGATGAGCATCGCCACCATCGCCACCTGCATCGGGTCGCACTGCCCGGTCAGCCGCCGGATGATGATCGACGTCGCCGACCAGAGGAAGACGCTCAGCAGCATCAGCGCCGCGCCCCAGATGTCCACCGTGCCGCTCACGCCCACGATCGTCACCACGCCGACCATGGAGATCGCCACGCAGGCGACCTTCTCCCTGGTAAGCGCTTCACCCAGAAAGATGGCCGCCAGAATCGGGATGAAAATCGGGTTCATCGCGCCCAGCAGCGAGGACACCGAGCCGGTGAGCCGGTCGATGCCCAGCATCTGCAAACAGAACGAGGCGAAATACCCCGTAAAGCCGATGGCAAAGAGCGTGGCGGCGTGCTCCCGCCTGACGGGCTGGAGCTTGCCGCGCAGCTTGAGCAGCACGAAGAGCGCGGGCACCGCGACCAGATAGCGAAGCGCCAGCAGCGTGATGGGCGGGATGTCCGCCAGCGCAATCTTCGAGGCGATATACAGGCTGCCCCAGCACAGGAACGTGCCAAAGAGCGGGATCATGTGTTTCTTCTGCATGGGTGTGTGGACCTCCGTCGCTTTTGCGTCATTTTCTCCATTATAGATGCAAATTCCCCATTTGTACAGGTCTTTACCGTGCAAAATGAATAAAGATTGCAATTTCGTTGATTCTCATATTCATAAAGTGAAAAGAATTCACGAGAATCATGAGGAAAACTGAAAACAAACCGCTTGTTTTGACAGGAAATTTGCGGTATAATATGCGACATCAGTTGCGGTTGTCCAGCCCGGGCGCCGCATGATCACATTGGGGCCCAAAGCCCGAAAACAGGGGGAATTGTATTATGAAGAAGATTCTCGCAATCGCTCTGGCGCTCGCCATGATGATGACCGCCTCCTTCGCGATGGCCGAGGAAGCCATCAAGATCGGCGTCATCGGACCGATGACCGGCCCCTACGCCGTGTACGGCTTGGCCGTTCAGTACGGCGCGCAGATCGCCGCCGAGGAAATCAACGCGCAGGGCGGGATTCAGCTTGAAATCCTCGCCGCGGACGATCAGGGTGACGGCGAGCTGGGCGTCAACGCCTATAACGACCTGCTCGACGACGGCGCGAACATCATGCTCGCCACCGTCACCTCCGGCTCCTGCCTGGCCGTCTCCGACGTGGCCTACGAGGAGCGCGTGTTCATGCTCACGCCGTCCGGCTCCGCCGACGCCATCACCGTGGGCAAGGACAACATCTACCGCGTCTGCTTCAAGGATTCCGCGCAGGGTCTGGCCTCCGCGCAGTACATCGCCGATCACAAGCTGGCCACGAAGATCGGCGTGATCTACAACAACGCGCTGGACTACTCCATCGGCATCTACAACTCCTTCAAGACCAAGGCTGCCGAGCTCGGCCTTGAGATCGTCGCCGAGGCCGCGTTCTCCGACGACACCAACGCCGACTTCTCCGTGCAGATCTCCAAGATGCAGGAAGCGGGCGCCGAGCTGGTCTTCCTGCCGATCTACTACACCCCGGCTTCCCTGATCCTCTCCCAGTCCGCCTCCGCCGGCTACTCCCCGATCTTCTTCGGCGTGGACGGCATGGACGGCATCCTGACGCTGGAAGGCTTTGACAAGACCCTGGCCGAGGGCGTCATGCTGCTCACTCCGTTCTCCGCGGACGCCGAAGATGAGCTCACCAGGAACTTCGTCGCCACCTATCAGGCCAAGTACGGTGAGATCCCCAACCAGTTCGCCGCCGACGCCTATGACGGCGTATACGCCCTGAAGGCCGCCATCGAGCTGGCCGGCATCACCGCCGACACCGCGCCGGAAGACGCCTGCGACCCGATGATCGCCGCCATGCAGCAGATCGAGGTCGCCGGCCTGACCGGCACCATGCGCTGGGATGCGACCGGCGAGGTCGACAAGACGCCCACCGCCGTGGTCATCAAGGACGGCGTGTACGTCGGCGCGAAGTAATTCTGACACGAGCCTTCCCCGCTCCCCGGCCCCAAGACGAGAGGCCGGGGAGCCTTTCGCGTTTTGATTCCCCCTATCCATATACAGAAGGGAGACAACACGGAACATGATTCAGTTCCTCTCATACCTGGTCAACGGCATCAGCCTGGGCTCCGTGTACGCCATCATCGCCCTGGGCTATTCGATGGTGTACGGCATCGCCAAGATGCTCAACTTCGCGCACGGCGATGTCATCATGGTCGGCGCGTTCGTGTCCTTTTCCGCCACGCAGTACTGGGGCATGTCGCCGCTCGTGTCGGTGGTCGTCGCCGTGGCCGTGTGCACGCTGCTGGGCATCCTCATCGAGCGCCTCGCCTACAAGCCCCTGCGCAGCGCGACCAGCCTCGCCGTGCTCATCACGGCCATCGGCATGAGCTGGCTGCTGCAAAACCTCGCCCTGCTCATCTGGGGCGCGAACCCCAAGAGCTTCACCAGCATTGTGAACCTCGGTTCCATCGTGCTCTTCGACGGCCAGCTTCGCATCACCAGCGAGGCCATCGTGACCGTGCTGGCCAACATCGTCATCATGCTCGTGCTCACGCAGTTCACCGGCAAGACCAAGATGGGCAAGGCGATGCGCGCCGTCTCCGAGGACCGCGGCGCGGCCGAGCTGATGGGCATCAACGTGAACGCGACCATCTCCATGACATTCGCCATCGGCTCCGGTCTGGCGGCGATCGCGGGCGTGCTGCTGTGCTCCGCCTATCCCGTGCTCATGCCGACCACCGGCTCCATGCCGGGCATCAAGGCGTTCACGGCGGCCGTGTTCGGCGGCATCGGCTCCATCCCCGGCGCGCTGATCGGCGGCCTGCTGCTGGGCATCATCGAGATCCTGGGCAAAGCCTACGTCTCCACCGAGCTGGGCGACGCGCTCGTGTTCGCCGTGCTCATCATCGTGCTGCTCGTCAAGCCCACCGGCTTGCTGGGCAAGAAGGTCCATGAAAAGGTGTGAGGTGAGCGGCATGAAAATGAAAAAGTTCAAAAATCTCTCCGGCAACCTGATCACCTATGCGATGGTCGTCGTCGCGTTCCTGCTGTGCGAGCTGGCGCTCTCCGGCATGATCGACGGCTTCAAGATGAGCCGTTCGCTCAAGGGTCAGCTCGTGCCCATCTGCGTGTACATCGTCATGGCCGTCTCGCTCAACCTGACGGTCGGCATCTCCGGCGAGCTGAGCCTCGGCCACGCCGGCTTCATGAGCCTGGGCGCGTTCTCCGGCATCCTCTTTAGCCAGTGGCTGCTCTCCGCCTTCCCGCAGACCGATCTCGCGCTCGTCCGCCTGGTCGGCGCGCTGATCACCGGCGGCATCGTCGCGGCCATCGCGGGCGTGCTCATCGGCATCCCGGTGCTGCGCCTGCGCGGCGACTATCTGGCCATCGTCACGCTCGCCTTCGGCGAGATCATCCGCAACCTGCTCAACTGCGTCTACTTCTCCTTGGAGGGCGCGAGCGTCCACTTCAGCTTTCTGGATCCGAACCTGCCGGGCACCGTCGTGATCAACGGCCCGATGGGCGCCATCGGCGTCAAGAAGCTCGCCTCCTTTGAAGCCGGCTTCCTGCTCGTGCTCTTCACGCTCGTCGTCGTGCTCAACCTGATCAACAGCCGCTCCGGCCGCGCCATCATGGCCATCCGCGACAACCGCATCGCCGCGGAGTCGGTCGGCATCCACGTGACCAAGTACCGCATGCTCGCCTTCGTCATCTCCGCCGCGCTGGCCGGCATGGCCGGCGCGCTCTACGGCCTCAACTATTCGACCGTGCAGGCGGCGAAGTTCAAGTTCGATACGTCCATCCTCGTGCTCGTCTTCGTGGTGCTGGGCGGCATCGGCAACATCCGCGGCTCCATCATCGCCGCGACGGTGCTCACCGTGCTGCCGGAAATGCTGCGTGACTTCGGCACCTACCGCATGCTCATCTACGCCATCGTGCTCATCGTCGTCATGCTGGCGACAAACAGCCCGATGCTCCGCTCCACGCTGGACGGCCTCGCCGGCAAGCTCAAGAACGCAAAGGAGGGCGACAAGGCATGACGCAGAAATTCAAGCGGGAACCGGTGAAGATGGTCCCCGCGCCGAGCCACGGCATTCTGCCCGAACGCGACGCGCTCTCCCGCCCCGTGCTGGAGACGCGCAACCTGGGCATCGACTTTGGCGGCCTGCACGCCGTGGAGGACTTCAACCTGATCATCGGCAAGACCGAGATCGCCGGGCTGATCGGCCCCAACGGCGCAGGCAAGACCACCGTCTTCAACCTGCTGACCAAGGTCTATCAGCCGACCATCGGCACCATCCTCGTCAACGGGCGCGACACCGCCGGCATGAACACCGTGCAGGCCAACAAGCTGGGCATCGCCCGCACGTTCCAGAACATTCGCCTCTTTGGCAACATGTCCGTGGAGGACAACGTGCGCATCGGCCTGCACAATCAGATCGGCTATTCCACCGCCGCGGGCATCTTCCGCCTGCCCTCCTTCTTCAGGGGCGAGCGCGAGCAGCACGAGCGCGCGCTGGAGCTGCTCTCCCTCTTTGACATGCAGGATCTGGCGGATCACCAGGCCGATTCCCTGCCCTACGGTGCGCAGCGCAAGCTGGAAATCGTGCGCGCGCTGGCGACCAATCCGAGCCTGCTGCTGCTGGACGAGCCGGCCGCCGGCATGAACCCGCACGAGACGGAAGAGCTGATGGAGAACATCGCCCGGATCCGCGACAAGTTCAAGATCGCTATCCTGCTCATCGAGCACGACATGAACCTGGTCATGGGCATCTGCGAGGGCATCTGCGTGCTCAACTACGGGCGCATCATCGCCAAGGGCACGGCCAGCGAGATCCAGCAAAACCCCACCGTCATCGAGGCCTATCTGGGCAAGCGGAAGGAGGGGCAGGCATGAGCCTTCTCAAGGTTGACAACATCCACGTCTACTACGGCGCGATTCACGCCATCAAGGGCATCTCCTTCGAGGTCAACGAGGGCGAGATCGTCACCCTCATCGGCGCCAACGGCGCGGGCAAATCCACCACCCTCAACACCATCGCCGGCCTGCTCAAGCCCCGCAGCGGC
>CALVKT010000029.1 GCA_944333055.1 uncultured Clostridia bacterium | reverse complement strand
ATGGTACTTGGCTGGAGACGGCCCGGGAGAGTAGGACGTTGCCGGATTCCAAAACGGAAAAGCCCCAGACATATGTTTGGGGCTTTTTCGTTTTGGAATTGAACATCGATTGATTTTCAGATCATTTCCAATCCGGTTTGGTTTGTCTCAAAATGACGCAGAAAAAGGCGCTGCTTCTCTTGGCTTCCTTGAGCCGTTTTGAGACAGCGCCTTGGATAAATACCGACCGCATCATATTGTTATAGATCGAACTGTATTTGGTTTTCTATACACGAATGCATTTTTCTTTCCGTAATTTTATCTTCCGGTCCAATCTCACCGATAAGGAGAGGAGATTCAGGGTTGTGCTTTCCGGCGTTTGTGCAAACCGCATTTGCACTGTGATTTGCATAGCAGTATCGGCAACCATTTTTGCAGGTGTTATATGCACCGATGTCTAAACTTTCAATACAACCGCATTCCAGCCGCTGATTTTTGTCCTTTCCCACTTTTAACGGACAGTGTAGAAGTTTGCCAAATAAACGGTCATCAATGCAACGCGCATGATCAATCCCAAACTTTTGTAAATCAATGCCTTCTGCACAGGTGTCCATTTTCAAACCATAACTGTAAGCGATTTCTGATAAGTTCTTTGCAAGAAACGCCTGTACTTCTGGTGTGAACTTCTGTATGGAAAGGCCCGCGATGTTCTTTTCTGTGTTCCGATAAAAATCCAGAAAGCTAATGGTATGCTCAGAATAAACGAGCAATACAGGCATAGTCAGGGAAACACTGATTAAATCGTGATATGCACAAGCAGTTATGGCTGATATAATAAGGGTATCAAGCAGAGGCGGTGCATGCAGATGAAGCAGCAAACCATCAGCGACGCGGAATACAGCGCAAGGAGTCGCGAAACCAAACGAGAAGAATTCTTGGGGGATCATGGGTGAAATCATCCCATGGCGACTATCAAGCCGTATGCTCCGAGTGGAAGGCGCAGCCGTCCTCCGAAGGGAATGGAAAAGATGCTGCGGATGGATCTGCTGGTTTAACCTGTCGGATGAAGGCGCTGAGGATGCAACGACGCTGCGCAAGTTCAGAAGGCTTCTGGAGATAAGCGCCGCCACGCCGCTCTGCAAGTCGTTGACATAGGGGCAATCCGCGCCGCCGGGTTCCTCGATGGGTGAGGCGGCACTGGGCGGTGGAAAGAAATTGGAAGCGGGATGACGGCGGCGAGACCAGTCAATGCGCAAAAAGGATGGATTCTCACAGGATTTGAAGGACAATGCGCCTGAAATGTGCGCAGGCTCAAAGTCGTGATACATGCAAGCACTCAAAGTCGTGATACATGCAAGCACACTCTTGACAAACGCACGGCGGACAGCTATAATTTAGTCGAAATGGTGGAAGATTTGCGGAAATCTTATACAATATTTTACACCAGCTTTACGTGAATGCGAAAGCGTACGTGCTGATGCGCTTTCTCATAGATTTTCCCACGAGGAAAGGAAGGTAGTTATCGATGAAAAAGTGGATGGCCCTGCTGTTGGCCGCGATGCTCGCGCTGAGTTCCGTGTGCGCGCTGGCGGCGAGCGAGTACGACGTGACCGAACCGATCACCATTACCTGGTGGCATGCGCATGAGGATCAGCTCAGCGAGTATCTCAACTACATGGTCGACAAATTCAACGCCGAGAATACGATGGGCATCACCGTCAATCCCGTCTATATCGGCAGCTACGGCGAGATCAACACCCAGTTCATCGCCGCGGCGGCGGCCGGCACCGGCACCGTGCCCGCGCTGGTCACCTGCAACACGTCCTATCCCGCCAGCTACGGCAAGGACGGCCTGTGCGAAGTGCTTGACCCCTACATCGATGCGTATGACTACGACATCGAGGACTTCGGCGAGGGCCTCATCGCCTCCACCAGCTACGACGGCGAGCAGATCGCCCTGCCGTATCTCATCTCCACGCAGGTGATGTATTACAACAAGGACGCGGCCGAGGCCGAGGGCATCACCATGCCCAAGACGTTCGATCAGATGGAAGCGTTCCTGGAGAAGGCCACCCTCTTCAACGAGGACGGCACCACCAAGCGCTACGGTACCGTCTTTGGCGGCTGGGATTACTGGTACTATGAGATGCTCTACAAGAACAACGGCGTGGAGACCGTGACCGCGGACGGCAAGACCGACGTCAACAGCCCCAAGTCCGTGGAGATCACCACCAAGATCAAGGAGTGGATCGACAAGGGCTACGCCTACTATGCCTACGGCACGGGCGCTTCTTCCGACATGCGCCAGCTCTTCTGGGACGGTGGCGCGTTCAGCGTGTTCCACACCTCCTCCCTGTATGACACCTATGTGTCCAACGTGGCCAATTCCGCCAACCCGTTTGAGGTCGGCATGGGCTGGCTGCCGGGCGGCAGCGACGGCGAGTCCTTCAAGAGCGAGGTCGGCGGCGCCGCCATCCTGATCCCGTCCGCGGCTTCCCAGTCGGAGAAGAACGCTGCGTGGCAGTTCCTCATGTACATGACCAGCCCGGAGATCAACCTGTACTGGGCGGACAAGACCGGCTACTTCCCGACCCGCGCCAGCGTGCAGGGCACGCCGGAGTACGAGGAGTACCTCAGCCGCAAGCCGGCCATGCAGGAGATCGTCTCCATGTCCAGCTGGATCAACCCGCGCAACCAGAACCCGGCCTACGACGCCTGCGCCAACCTGTGGCGCCATGCGCTGGCCCAGATCTTCAACGAGAATGCGCCGATTCAGGAGACGCTGGATCAGCTCGCCGTGGAGATTCAGGAGACGCTCGACGATCAGTAACCACCTGACCCGACAAATCGCAGGGGGGAGGGGAAGCAGCTTCCTTTCCCCCTCTTTTGTGAGGTTCCCGTAGATTCACGACAAATGAGGTGGGTAAATGTGAAAACAGCTTCGGATCGCGCATGGAAACAGGAAATGCGCCTTAAAGAGAGAAAGCTCATCTCCGGCAGGCAGCGTGCCGTGGGCGCGGTGCTCATCGTGTTGGGCCTTCTGGTGTTTGCGATCGGCCTGTTCGGCTGGCTGGCGGGCGATATGCAGCTGCCTGCGCTCAGCGGCCTGTCCGACCAGGTCTATGCGGCGCGCGAAGCCGCGCAGAGCGCCGGGACCAAGGTCACGGGCGCGTTTGACGTGAACGGCGAAGACAGCGGCGTGCGCGTGTTCTATGCGCAGTTTGAGGCGGACGGGGAAACCGGCGCCATCAGTGCGCAGGACTTTGAGCAGGGCGAAACCAGAAAGTCGCTCAAGGGCGAGGGCTTGCAGTTCCCGGGCACGAAGGACCAGATGAATCTGGTCGTGGCGGAGGAGACGCCCGTGACGCTTGACAACGGCATGACGTTTACGCAGAGCGTCAAGCTGCGCGGCGCGGGCACCAGCAAGTACGGCAGCCTCAAGCTGACGGTGGAGGGACCGGGCACGCTGACGGTGTACGCGGTCTCCTCGCTTTCCGATGAGGCGCGCAAGCTCGTGCTCTACAACACGCGAAACGGCGAGGAGGTCTCCGTCGCCGAGGCACAGCCCCTGCAGGACGGCGCGGTGAGCGCGCTCACGTTCTCGATCCCTGAGGAAGGCACATTCTACCTCTCCAGCAAGGGCACCATCCCCATTGCGCCGGTGAGCGCCATCATGAACGTGGCCATCGTCATCCTGCTCATCGGCCTGACGCTCATCTTCAACGGCGTCATGCTGCGCGTGCAGCGCTGGGAGCGCATGAAGGATCTGTTCTGCGTGGAGCCGGTCATCGTGTTCTTCCTGCTCTTCGTGTATTATCCCGTGGTCGATCTGGTGCGCATCTCCTTCACGGACATGGGCATTCTGACCACCGGCAAGCAGGAGTTCATCGGCTTTGCCAACTATAACTGGCTGTTCAATCAGTCCGGCGCGAAGTACTTCTGGGAGTCGCTGCGCATCACGGCGACGTACATGTTCTGGGAGGTCATGATCACGCTGGTGGGCGGCATGCTCCTGGCGCTGCTCTTCAACCGCATGACCCGCGCCTTCAACATCTTCCGCACGATCGTGTTCATGCCCAAGTACATCGCGGTCTCCACGAGCGCCGTGGTCTTCATGTGGATTCTCTACAGCCCGGCGTCCGGCGGCACGGGCAGCCAGTCCGACGGCATCCTCAACTACGTGCTCAGCCTGTTCGGCATTCAGGGCCCGCGCTGGCTGCTGGACGCCAACACGGCGCTCACGGGCATTCTGTTCCTGACGGCGTGGCGCGTGGTGGGCTATGCGATGATGATCTATCTCTCCGCGATGAAGGGCATTCCGCAGGACTACTACGAGGCGGCGGCCATCGACGGCGCGGACGGCGTGCATCGCTTCCGCTACATCACCGTGCCGCTGCTCGCGCCCACGACGCTGTTCCTGTTCGTCACCACGTTCATCGCCAGCATGAAGGTCTTCCAGAGCGTGGATGTCATGACGGGCGGCGGCCCCGGCACCGCGACCAACGTGATGGTGCAGTGGATTTACAACCTGACGTTCAAGGATTTCCGCACGGCGCGCGGCGCGGCCGTCTCCGTCATCTTCTTCCTGATCCTGCTGGTGTGCACCGTCGCGACGATGAAGTACTCCAACAAGAGCGTCAACTACGATTCGTGAGAAAGGAGCGGGTTTCATGCTGAGCACACAGAAAAAAATCGGCATCGCCATGGTGCTCACCGGCAGCGTGCTCCTGTTGGTGCTTTTGTTGTCCATTCCATTGCAGATGGCGCGCACGACGCAGATCGTCCTTGCCGTCTGCTGCGGCGCGCTGTTCCTGTGCGCCATGCCGCTGATGTGGCGGGACGGCATCGCGCGGCTGCGCGCGAACACGGTGAAGCGCAATCCCTGGCTGGAGATTCGCCAGAGCGGCTTCTTTGACCTGATCAAGCTCTTCGTGCTCCTGGCCGTGATCCTCGGCGTGCTGTGCGCCGTGGGCGCGCTGAGCTATCGCAGCACGCTGAACCGCCACGTGGCGCTGGCCGATCCGACGGCCACCGCTGCCACGCTGGAGGAGGCGCTGCTGCTGGAGGGCTTCGTCGATTTCAACTTCAAGCAGGACCTCAACATCCTCTCCAAGAATTACAAGGCGTTCGGCATGGTCGCGCTGGTGCTGCTGGCGATTTCCGCGGTGTGCTTCCTGTACATATGGTTCGTCTCGCCCATCGTGCGCGCGGACGAGAGCCTGAGCATGGCCCATGGCGTCTACCGCACGGTCGGCCAGTACGCGATGGCCATCTTCGTCGTGCTGATCATGCTCTTCCCGATCTACTGGATGATCATCTCCTCGTTCAAGACGTCCACGGAGCTGCTTGCGCCCGTGCCGACGCTCTGGCCGCAGGAGTTCGTCTGGGAGAACTACCCCAACGTGCTCAAGCGCGCGCCGTTTGGCCGCTACCTGCTCAACACGCTGGTGACGACGCTGTTCATCACGCTGGGCGAGCTGACCATCGGCGTGCTGGCGGCCTATGGCTTCTCCAAGGGCCAGTTCAAGGGCAGGAACACGCTGTTCATGCTGGTGCTCGGCGCGCTGATGGTGCCCATTCAGGTGACGTTCGTGCCGATCTACGTGATGATCGCCCGCCTGAACGCCATCGACACGTATCTGGGCATCATCCTGCCGAATCTGGTCAGCGCGTACTTCATCTTCATGCTGCGCCAGAACTTCATGGCGGTCGATGACAGCTACATCGACGCGGGCCGCGTGGACGGCATGGGCCGCATCGGCACGATCGTCAACGTGCTGGTGCCCATGTGCAAGCCCACGGTCATCACCGTGACGATCATCTCGTTCATCAACGGCTGGAACAGCTACTTCTGGCCGAAGATGGTCACCAAGACGGAGGCGAGCCGTACCATCGCCGTCGGCGTGCAGCAGCTCAAGAACACGTTCGCCGGTCAGGAGGTCTCCAACTACAACGAGATCATGGCGGGCGCCGTGATGGCCATCGTGCCGATCATCGCGCTCTTCCTCGTGCTGCAAAAGTACATCATGACGGGCATGAGCAAGGCGTCCATGAAGTAAGCCGATTTGGCGCCAAAGCACGTCAAACCGCCGCGAGGCGAAGCGGGGACTGCCCCCTGCGCTGTTCGGGGCGGCAGCCCAACAGGCCCACAGAGATGCGGTGGAGATGCGGCGTCTCAATGCAATGAACGTTTAACAGGGCTGCGCCGGCCCGCCTGCGGGCGAACCGGCGCGGCCTCTTTTTCCGGAAGGAGCGCAAGAGACATGAAAAGACGGTTGTTTGCCCTGCTGCTGGTTCTGCTGCTGTCCGCGGCGGCATCGGCCGGGGCGGATCGCTACGCGGAGGTGTTCGACGTCTCCGGCGATGCGGGGGCGCTCACCCTCCGCTTCCTGTGGCTGGGTCCGCAGACGCAGGAGGACAAGCCCGGCGACTGCATGATCATCACCTCGCCGGAGGGCAAGGTGATGGTGCTGGACGCGGGCCATCCGCAGGCCGTGGACTACGTGACGCAGGCGCTTGACGCCATGGGCGTCACGCGAATCGACTATCTGGTCGCGTCCCACCCGCACATCGACCACATCGGCGGCTTCCCGACGCTGATGGAGCGCTATGAGATCGGCGCGCTGTACACCAGCCCGCTCACCTACGAGAAATCGTCCTATTACAGGGCGTACATGGATGCCGCGGCGGCGCACGGCATCGAGCGCATCGTGCTCTCCGAGGGCGACAGCTTCATGTTCGGCGAGCAGGTGCGCGTGGAGGTGTTCAACCCGCCCGCGGAGATCGACTATCCGGAGGACTACCCGACGGGCGCGACGCAGTTCATCAACAACCAATCGCTCGCGCTCAAGCTGACCTGCGGGGAATCGACCGTGATGCTGGCGGGCGACCTGTACACCGGCGGGGAGAAGGCGGTCGTCGAGCGCTGGGGCGAGGCGCTGGACTGCGACCTGCTCAAGGCGAACCACCACGGCGCGGGCACGTCTTCCAGCTCGACCTGGCGCAACGCGGTCAGCCCGAAGATCACGTGCATCACCAGCGACACGCTGGAGGATCTGAACATCGCCAGGAAGTACACGCGCGACGGCCAGCAGATGTATCACACGCTGATGGACGGCTGCATCCGCGTGCGCACGGCGGGCGACGGGCAATACGACGTGCTCACCCAGAAGGACCGCGCGACCACCCTGTTTGACTGATGCGTGCAAACGGCCTCCTGCCTGCGGGCGGGCGGCCGTTTCCTGTCGTGCGGTTGTCATCGGCGCATGGATGTGATACAATGCGCAGAAAGAGGGCGCGCCGTGGTGCATGGGCACGCCATCCGCGCGGACGGGCAGGTGCCCCATCGTGCGGGACATGATCGGTATGATCGGGTGCTTCACGGGCTGAGCGGGAAGAAGCGGCGCGAGATCATGGGCGGGGCATAAAACGAGGGATGAGGGAGAGAGGCTGTGTCAAGATCGAATGTTTGCGCGGCGATGCTGTCGCTGCTGGGCGTGTTTCTGACGACGCGCATGATGGGCGGCGGCAGCAGCAGCGCGTATCGCTTTGTCTGGGTGATCCTCTTTGGCGTGATGGCAGCGGGCAGCGCCCGGCTCTTTCTGGCGCGGGCGCGGCGCGGCGTGAAGGCCGGGCTGTCGGCTGTGGCGGCGCTGTATCTGTTTTTGCAGCTGTGCGGCTATCAGATTCACATAAACGGCGGCACGACGTGGGGAAGCCTCGCGCTGTGCCTGGGCGCGGCCCTGTGTCTGTGCCCGGCGGGCGGGTATGTGCTGCTGCGCGTTGCGCAGGCGGACGGATTCGAGGCGGACGCTGCACCCCGGCGGACGCGGCGCGCGTTCTGGCTGAGCTTCGCGGCGATCCTGCTGGCCTGGCTGCCCGTGTTCCTGGCCTATTATCCGGGCCTGTTCTCCTATGATTCCCGCTTCCAGATCGACCAGTATCTCGCGGGCGAGATCACGTCCTGGCAGCCGCCGCTGCACACGATCTGGCTGGGCGCGTGCTATTCGCTGGGCGACGTGCTTGGCTCCTATACGGTCGCCTTCTCGCTGCACATCCTCTCGCAGATGCTGATCATGGGGCTGATCTTCGCGCACGCCGTCCGCTATCTGTACAATTGCGGCGTCCATCGCGCGCTCTGCGCGCTGGTGCTTGCGCTCTTCGCGTTCTTCCCGGTCCATGCCATCCTCGCCATCAGCTGCACGAAGGACGTGCTCTTCACCGGCCTCATGCTGCTGCTGGCCATCGAGCTCCACCGCCTGCTCAGCGATCCACGGCTGCATGCCCGCTTCTGCGTGCGCTTTGTGCTCCTGTGCGTGCTGTGCTGCCTGCTGCGCAACAATGCCGTCTATGCGCTGGCGCTGCTGTGCCCGTTTGCCGTGCTGCTCGCGCGGCGCGGCGCGCGGCGGCGAACGGCGGCGCTGCTGGCGTGCGGCGTCGTGCTCGCCTTCGGCGCGTACAAGGGCGTGCAGGGCACGCTGGGAGAGAGCGGCATGGAGACGCGCGAGACGCTGAGCATCCCCGCCCAACAGCTCGCGCGCGTGGCGCGCAATCACCCGGACAACCCGTATGCCGAGGCGATCGCATCATACATTCCGGAGCCGGAACTCTACAAGCCCTACATCGCCGACAACATCAAGCGGCAGCTCAGCCCGCAGACGCGGGCGTACGTCTCCGACTTCATGGCGCTCTGGGCGCAGGTGGGGCGGGCGTACCCGCTGGTGTATCTGGACGCGTTTCTGCTGGAGACGCAGGGGCTGTGGTGGATGGACGACATCGCGCATGCGGAGATCTACGGCCGCGGCCTGCAAAACCGCATGGGCTATCTGCCCACCGACACCTACGCGGGGTATGGCATCGAGCATGTGAGCCTCTTCCCGGCGCTGGAGCGGGTGTACGAGCTGCTCTTCAGCGCCAACGCGTATCAGAACATCCCCGTGCTGTGCATGCTCTTCGCGCCCGCGCTCTACGTCTGGATAGTGGTCGCGCTCGCGCTGCGCGCGGGCCTGCGGGGGCAGCGCGCGGTGCTGGCGCCCTGCCTGCTGCTGCTGTGCTATGCCTGCACGCTGCTGCTGGGCCCGTGCGTGCTGGTGCGCTACGTCTATCCGCTCATGGCGATCCTGCCCGTGCTGCTGTGCCTGAGCCTGAATCGAACGGCGGATTCGACGGCGGCATAAACACCTTTTCACTTGCGGTTTTTCCTGACATGGATTATAATGAAACCCGTTCACATTTCCCGGAAGGAGACTGACATTTCATGGAGCGAAAGAACGCATGGGCGAAGTACGATGAGGCGGGCCTTGAGAAGATCGAGGCCTTTGCGAAGGCATATGGCGCGTTCCTTGACGCGGGCAAGACCGAGCGCGAGTGCGTGGCGCAGGCGGAGAAGGCGGCCAGGGCGAAAGGCTTTGCCGAGCTGAAGAAGCTGGTGAAGGAAGGCCGCAAGCTGGCGGCGGGCGACAAGGTCTACGTCAACTGGATGAACAAGTCGTTCATGGCGATGATCGTGGGCAAGGCGCCGCTGGAGGCGGGCATGAACATCCTCGGCGCGCACATCGACTCCCCGCGCATCGACGTCAAGCAGAACCCGCTCTACGAGGAAGCCGACCTGGCGTATCTGGATACGCACTACTACGGCGGCATCAAGAAGTACCAGTGGGTCGCGCAGCCGCTCTCGCTGCACGGCGTGCTGTGCAGGAAGGACGGCACGCGCGTGACGGTCGCCATCGGCGAGGAGGCGGACGATCCGGTGTTCTACATCTCCGACCTGCTGCCGCACCTGGCGCAGGAGCAGATGACCAGGACGGCGGCCAAGGCGATCGAGGGCGAGGAGCTCAACCTGATCATCGGCGGCAAGCCGGTCGCGGACGGGGAGGAGAAGGCGAGCGTGACGGCGGGCGTGCTGGCCATCCTCAAGGAGAAGTACGGCGTGGAGGAAGAGGACTTCCTGAGCGCGGAGCTGGAGATCGTGCCCGCCGGCAAGGCGCGCGACGTGGGCTTTGACCGCAGCATGATCGCCGCCTACGGCCACGACGACCGCGTGTGCGCCTATCCGTCCCTGCAGGCCGTGCTCGACTTTGAGGGCGTGCCGGCGTATACTGTGTGCGCCGTGCTCACCGACAAGGAGGAGATCGGCTCCGTCGGCGCCACGGGCATGAACGGCCGCTTCTTTGAAAATACCATCGCGGAATTCGCCGAGCTGGCGGGCGCATCCGGCAGCCTCGCGCTGCGCCGCGTGCTCTGCAACTCGCGCATGCTCTCCAGTGACGTCTCCGCGGGCTTTGATCCGAACTTCGCCGGCGCGTTTGAAAAGAAGAACGCGGCGTTCCTCGGCCGCGGCGTGTGCTTCAACAAGTACACCGGCAGCCGCGGCAAGAGCGGCTCCAACGACGCGAACCCGGAGTACATCGCGCAGCTTCGCCGCATCCTCGACGACGCGGACGTGTCCTTTCAGACGGCGGAGCTGGGCCGGGTTGATCTGGGCGGCGGCGGCACCATCGCCTACATGTGCGCCAAGTTCGGCATGAACGTGATCGACTCCGGCGTGGCCGTGCTCTCCATGCACGCGCCCTACGAGGTGATCAGCAAGGTCGACCTGTACGAAGCCTACCGCTGCTACTGCGCGTTCCTGCGGGATGCCGCGCCGGTGGACTGATGATCCGCGCTCCGGCGGCCTTCCGCCGGAGCGCTTTCACGGGTTCGGGCGCGCACGGCGACGCCCCATGGACGCGACACGGGAGAACATATGCTGTTTAATTCATTTGCGTTTCTGATCTTTTTTCCGACCGTCACGCTGATCTACTTCCTGCTGCCCGCGCGCATCCAGTGGGTTTGGCTGCTGGTGATGAGCTACGTGTTCTACATGAACTGGCATGCGGAGTACGCGCTGCTGATGGCGGCGTGCACGATCATCACGCACGCGTGCAGCCTGCTGATCACGGGCGCGAAGACCACGCGTGGGCGCAGGGCGGCCATGTGGAGCGGCATCGCGCTGAACATCGGCATGCTGGCGTATTTCAAGTACACCGGTTTTCTGCTGGATACCATCCAGCGCGTGTGCGACTGGATCGGCATTGAGGCGGCGATGCCCAAGGTGTCCATCCTGCTGCCGGTGGGCATCAGCTTTTACGTCTTCCAGGCGCTCAGCTACATGATCGACGTGTACAAGGGGCGGGTGAAGGCGGAGCGCAACCTCTTCAAGTATGCGCTGTTCGTCTCCTTCTTCCCGCAGCTGGTCGCAGGCCCCATCGAGCGCAGCAGCCGGCTGCTCAAGCAGGTGACGCAGGAACACCGCTTTGACTGGGAGCGCACGCGGCAGGGCCTGCTCATCATGCTGCTGGGCTTCTTTGAGAAGGTCGTCATCGCCGACCGCGCCTGCATGTACGTGGACGCGATCTACGGAAGCTGGATCGACGCCTCCGGCGCGCAGCTGGCGTTGGCGACGTTCGTCTTCGCCGTGCAGGATCTGTGCGATTTTGCGGGCTACAGCCACATCGCCATCGGCACGGCGAAGATATTGGGCGTCGAGCTGATGACCAACTTCCGCCAGCCGTACTTCGCCCACTCCGTGCAGAACTTCTGGGCGCGCTGGCACATCAGCCTGTCCACGTGGTTCCGCGATTACATCTACTTCCCGCTGGGCGCGGGCCGGGGCGGCAAGTTCAAGCAGGCGCGCAACCTGATGATCGTCTACACGGTGTCGGGCCTGTGGCACGGCGCGGCGCTCAAGTACGTCGCCTGGGGCATGCTCAACGGCGTGTTTCAGGTGATCGAGGGACTGCTCCCGCAGCCAAAGCACAAGCCGCGCTTCCCCAGGCTCGACCTGCTTTTGCACATCCTGTGGACGGATTTCCTGATCCTCATCACGATGCTGGTCTTCCGCGCGGGGTCGCTGTCCTCCGCGCTGGGCATGCTCGCGCGCATCGCGACCGCGTGGAACGCGCCGGGCATTGAGAGCGGCTTTTCCGGCGTGCAGGCGCTGTGCACGGGCGTGTGCTTCGTGATCCTCTTTCTCATCGAACTGATCCATGAGAAGCGCCGCACGCTCACGGAGATCACCGACAGGCTGCCCGTCTTCGCGCGCGGGACGCTCTACCTGCTGGGCGTGCTCGCGGTCATCGTCTTTGGCGTGTGGGGTCCGGGCTACACGGCGCAGGCGTTCATCTATTTCCAGTTTTAAGGGGAGGACGACGGGATGAAGAAGAAGATCGCCATGACCGTCCTCTGGCTCTCGGCGCTCATCGCCTGCCTCGCGCTGCTGGATCACGCCATGCGCCGGGACGACAGCGACCGCAAGTACAGCGCGTTCTTTGAGGAGGAGCAGGGCTTTGACGTGCTGTTCTTCGGCACGAGCCGCGTGCTGGACGGCGTCTCGCCGATGGAGCTCTGGCGCGACTTCGGCGTGACCAGCTACAACATGGGCAACAACTCGGAGCCGCTGGGCGTCACGCGCTGGGTGCTCGATCTGGCGATGGACACGCACGTGCCCGACATCGCCGTCATCGACGTGTTCTACGTGTCCAGAGCGGTGGACGAGGCATGGACGTACACGTATCGCCACCTGTTCTACGATGCGCTGCCGCTCAGCCGCGCGAAGATCGAGGCGGTCTGCGCCACGCAGCCGGAGGACGGGCGGATGGAATTCCTGGTGCCGTTTTCGCTCTATCACGGCCGCTGGGAGGAGATCCTCGCCGGCGACGTGGAGCGCATGGTGGAATGCGAGCCCTACATGATGGGCGGCGAGCTGCGCCCCTCGCGCCAGGTGCGCGACAACTACACGCTGACGGACGAGGCGACGCAGGGCGAGCTGCCGGGGCATCAGGCGCTGCGCGAGATCGCGGCGCTGTGCTGGGAACATGGCGTCGAGCCGGTGTTCATCGCGCTGCCGGGCCATGCCTCCCAGGAGGAGCAGCGCGACATGAACAGCGTGGCGCGCGTGGCGCAGGAGCTGGGGGTTCCCTTCCTCAACATGATGCAGGTGGAGGGGATCATCGACTTCGACCGGGACTGCTACGACTGGCAGGGCCACCTCAATCCGGACGGCGCGAGCAAGGCGACGGCGTATCTGGGCGCATGGCTGACGGCGCACTATGATCTGGAAGACAAGCGCGGCGACGCCGCCTACGCCCACTGGGATGCGCGGCTTGCGCAGTATGAGGCGCACCGCGCGCGCGTCTGGGATGGGCAGGAAGTCCCTCTTGACAAATAAAAACACTCTGATACAATGGGATTGTATATCATGCCATGATGCAAAAGGAGATAGCAAGATGACGTTTGAAAGCCTCAAGGAGATCATTCTGGAGACCGTGAGCTGCGGCGAGGAGAAGATCGCGCCCGACGCGAAGCTGGTGCCGGAGATCTGCGCGGACAGCCTGGACACCGTCGAGCTGGCCATGGCGCTGGAGGGCAAGACCGGCGTGAACGTGCCGGACGACCTGATGGCGACCTTTCGCACGCTCGGCGACCTGCACGCCTACCTCAACGAGCATGGCGCCTGAGACGAGGTCCTGCCCGGCCTGCGGCCATGAAGCGGCGCAGGCCGTTTGGCATGCCCATTTGCAGGTGTGCCCGGCGTGCGGCGCGCATCAGCCCATCGCGGCGCGGGCGCGGCTTGAGGCGCTGTGCGACGCGGGCACGCTGCGCGAGCTGTTTGCGGACGTGACCGGCGGCGACCCGCTTTGCTTTCCCGGCTATGCGCGCAAGCTCGCCGTGCAGCGGGAAAAGACGGGCATGCGCGAGGCTGTGATGACGGCCGAGGGCGAAATCGAGGGCCGCCGCGCCGTGCTGGGCGTGCTGGACGCGCAGTTCTTCATGGGCAGCATGGGCGCGGGCGTGGGCGAGAAGATCACGCGCGCCATCGAGCGGGCGAGAGACGAACGCCTGCCGCTGATCCTCTTTTCGGCCAGCGGCGGCGCGCGCATGCAGGAGGGCATCTTTTCCCTCATGCAGATGGCCAAGACGAGCGCGGCCGTCGCGGATTTCTCCGCGGCGGGCGGGCTGTATATCAGCGTGCTGACCCATCCGACGACGGGCGGCGTCACGGCGAGCTTCGCCTCGCTGGGCGACATCATGCTCGCCGAGCCCGGCGCGCTCATCGGCTTTGCCGGGCCGCGCGTCATCGAGCAGACCATCGGCCAGCGGCTGCCGGAGGGCTTCCAGAGGAGCGAATTCCAGATGGAACACGGCTTTATCGACCGGATCGTGCCGCGCGGACGGATGCGCGCGGTGCTCGCGCAGGCGCTGCGGCTGCACGAAGGCGGGGTGAGCGCATGGTGAAGACGATGATCCGCGAGCTGGAAACGGTCGAGCGCGCGCTCACGACGGCGACGCCCGATGAGGCCGCGGCGCTGCGGGCCCGGCGCGACGCGCTGCTTGAAAGCCTGTCGCGCCTGACGCCGGAGCAGAAGGTGCTCATGGCGCGCTATCCGGGGCGGCCGAAAATCGAGGCATACATCGATGCGCTGTGCTCGGACTTCTTCGTGCAGCGCGGCGACCGCCAGGCGCGGGAGGATCCGAGCATCCTGGGCGGCATCGCGCTGTTCCACGGCAGGCCGGTGACGGTCATCGGCCACAGGAAGGGCAGCAACCTTGAGGAGAACATGGCCTGCAACTTCGGCATGCCCGGCCGGGAGGCATACCGCAAGGCGCTGCGCCTGATGAAGCAGGCGGAGAAGTTCCATCGCCCGGTGATCACGTTCATCGACACGCCGGGCGCATATCCTGGGCTGGAGGCGGAGGAGCGCGGACAGGGCGAGGCCATCGCGCGCAACCTGGCGGAGATGAGCCGCCTGCACGTGCCGGTGATCGCCATCGTCACGGGCGAGGGCAGCAGCGGCGGCGCGCTGGCGCTGGGGCTCGCCGACCGGATCATGATGCTGGAAAACGCATATTACGCGGTCGTCTCGCCGGAGGGCTGCGCGAGCATCCTCTGGAAGGACCCGAAGAAGCGCGCCGAAGCCTGCGCGGCGCTGCGCCTGACGGCGCAGGACCTGCTTGCCTGCGGCGTGATCGACGGGATCATCCCCGAACCCGTCGGCGGCGTGCAGCGGGATGCGGCGGCCGTATTCGCCGCGATCGATCGCGCGCTCTGCGAGGCGCTGCGGGCGCTTGCACCCATGGACGATCGCGCGCGCCTTGCCGCGCGCTATGCCAAATACAGGAAGATCGGACTGGCGTGAGCCGGTCCGCCTTCGCGGACCGGAAGTTAAATAAATGAACCAAAAGAGAGGGCTTTCATGAACGGACTGAAACTGCTGGGCGCGGGCTACGCGCTGCCCACGCGCGTGCTGACCAACGACGACATGGCGGGCTATGTGGAGACGAGCGACGAGTGGATCACCACGCGCACGGGCATCCGCCAGCGCTATTTCTGCGCGGAGGGCGAGACGACCACGACGCTGGCGATCGAGGCGGCGCGCCGCGCGATGGCGGATGCCGGCATGGCAAAGGAGGACATCGGCTGCGTGATCGTGGCGACATCTTCCGGCGAATACGCCATGCCCAGCACGGCGTGCCTCGTGCACAAGGCGCTGGAACTGCCCGAAGGCATCCCGGTGTTCGACCTGGGCGCGGCGTGCGCGGGCTTCCTCTATGCGCTGGATACGGCGCGCGCGATGCTGCTGGCGCACGGCGGCAAGGCCGCGCTGGTCATCGGCGCGGAGCAGATGAGCAGCCTGCTGGACATGGCCGACCGCAACACCTGCGTGCTCTTTGGCGACGCGGCGGGCGCGGCGGTCTTCGCGCCGGCGGATGCGGAATACGCCTATGTCTGCGGCACGCGCGGCGACATGGCCATCGAGGTGGGCGGCCCGCGCCGCAGCCTGCCCATGACGATGGAGGGACAGAACGTGTTCCGCTTCGCGGTGAGCACGATCCCGGCGACGGTGCAGGCGCTGCTTGAGGCGGGCGGCAAGACGCTGGAGGACGTGGACTGGGTGATCTGCCATCAGGCGAATCGCCGCATCATCGACGCGAGCGTGCGCCATCTGGGCGTGCCGGCGGACAAGTTCTACAAGAACCTCGACCGCTACGCCAACACGAGCGCGGCGAGCATCCCGCTGGCGCTGGCGGAGATGAAGGAGAGCGGCAAGCTCGTATCCGGGCAGCGCGTGATCCTGGTCGGCTTTGGCGGCGGCCTGACGTGGGCGGGCATCATGATGACGATTTGATGCGGCTTGTGCGCGCAACACGTGATACTGATTTTTGACAAAAAGGTCAAATACAGCGCGAAGCGAAGAAGGGAGTCTGAGGGATGATATCCCGGTTTCAGGGCGGCAACCCTCACGTCTTCTATGATCACGGCGTAAGCGGCGGGAACCGCAGCGGCGCGTAGCGACCATTGCGGTTCTGATGAGCCGTTTTCATCAAGAATTCGTATTAAACTGTCGCAAAGCGGGTTTGGACGGCAGCCCGACATCGACGAGAATCAATGCAACTGCGTGCAGCGGCATCGCGGCCTGAGATGAGGCCGACTCGCCAAGCATGCGTATACACGGATGAGGAGACGAACATGAAACTGGCATTTCTCTACGCGGGACAGGGCAGCCAGAAGGCGGGCATGGGCCGCGATCTGTACGAGGCGTATCCGGCGTTTCGCGCGGCGTTTGACGCGCCGCAGCTTCCCTTTGACCTGAAGACCGTCTGTTTTGACGATCCGGACGGCGTGATCAACCGGACGCGCTACACCCAGCCGTGCATGGTCGCCTTCGCGGCGGGCGTGACGGCGGTGCTGCGCGAGCGGGGGATCGAACCGGCGTACGCCGCGGGCCTCTCGCTGGGCGAATACAGCGCGCTGCACGGCGCGGGCGTGTTCGGCGCGGCGCAGGCGGTGGAGCTGGCAGCCTATCGCGGCGAGGCGATGGACAAGGCCGCCGAGGGCATCGAGAGCGCCATGACGGCGGTGCTCGGCCTTGCGCGCGAGCCGCTGCAGCGCTGCTGCGAGGAGGCGGCTTCGCTGGGCGTGGTGCGCATTTGCAATTACAACTGCCCCGGCCAGCTGGTCATCGGCGGCGAGAAGGCCGCCGTCGCCAGGGCGGGCGAGCTGGCGAAGGCCGCGGGCGCCCGGCGGCTGCTGCCGCTGCGGGTCAGCGGCCCGTTCCACACGCCGCTGATGCAGCCGGCGGGCGAAGCGCTGCGCGCGCGCTTTGAGCGCGAGCCCTTCGGCGAGATGCGCGTGCCGGTCCTCTTCAACTGCCTGGGGCGCGAGAAGCGCGCCGAAGACACGATCCCGGCGCTGCTGGTGCGCCAGGTGCAGGAGAGCGTGTACATGGAGGACACCATCCGCCGCCTGCTTGAATTGGGCGTGGACACGGTGATCGAGATCGGCCCGGGCCGCGCGCTGACGGGCTTTGTGGGCAAGACCGTGGGCGAGGCCATCGCCTGTTATCCGGTGGAGGACTGCGCCTCGCTGGAGGCCGCCGTCGCGGCGGTGCGCGCGTAAAGCGAATATCCTCATGTTGTTTTCCAATTGAAACGCTTCGCGCCAGAAGGTGACGTTAGGGGTTTCACCCCTAAAACCCTGAGCAGGGACTAGTCCCTGCACCCTTCTTCGCTTCGCGCCGTTTTAAGCTTTTTCATCAAGAATCAGCATCAAACCGCTGTGCAGCTTATCCGAACCGCACGGCGGTTTTTGTCGTGTTTTATACAATCCTGTGTTGACAGTACATCCTGAAAGGCGATATAATAACAACGAAGGAATGGAAGGGCACAGCCCGTTCGAAGGGCCGTGTTCAACAGGGAAAGGAGAACTGACGATGAAAAAATGGTTTGCGCTGCTGATGGCAGCTCTGCTGACGCTGTCCTTTGCGTGCGTGGCCGGCGCCGAGATCGACCCGGCGCTGATCGCCGCCGCGCAGGAGGAGGGCGAGCTCGTCGTATACGGCTCCTGCGAGGAACCGTATCTGGCCGCCGCCGCCAAGCACTTTGAGGAACTCTACGGCATCAAGACGTACTATCAGCGCCTGTCCACCGGCGAGGTGCAGGCCAAGATCACCGAGGAGGCGGGCAACCCGTCCGGCGATGTCTGGTTCGGCGGCACGACCGATCCCTACAACGAGAGCGCCAAGGCCGGTCTGCTGATGGCCTATGAAGCGGCGAACGCCGCCGATCTGGCCTCCGACATGTACCGCGATGCGGACGGCTACTGGTACGGCATCTACAAGGGCATTCTGGGCTTCATGGTCAACACCGAGGAGCTCGAACGCATGGGCCTTGAGGCCCCCAAGGGCTGGGACGACCTGCTCAAGCCGGAGTACAAGGGCCTGGTCTGGATGTCCAACCCGAACACCGCCGGCACCGCGAAGCTGATCATCAACACGATGGTGCAGCTCAAGGGCCACGACGAGGCGATGAAGTACTTCGTGGAGCTGGACAAGAACATCGCGCAGTACACCAAGAGCGGCTCCGGCCCGTCCAAGAAGGTCGGCATCGGCGAGTGCGTCATCGGCATCGGCTTCCTGCACGACGGCATCGCGCAGATCCTGCAGGGCTATGACAACATCGCGCTCGTGATCCCGGAGGAGGGCACCAGCTTTGAGATCGGCGCGACCGCGATCTTCCAGGGCTGCGCCCACGAGAACGCCGCGAAGCTGTGGGTCGAGTACGCGCTCTCTCCGGAATGCGTGGAGCTGGCCGACGACGCCGAGAGCTATCAGTTCCTGGTGATCAACAGCGCCGAGCAGCCCAAGGCCATCGAGCCGTTTGGCCTGGACCCCAACAACGTGATCGACTACGACTTTGAGGACGCCAAGAACAACACCACCCAGTATGTCGCCGACTACTTCAACGCGCTGGGCGACGCGGCCGACAGCCGCTTCAAGACGGAGTAATCCGGCAGATCCGAGGGGGATGGGGTGAAGCCCCATCCCTTTTTCTACATCGACAAGGGGGTGGACGCCCGATGAAATCAAGCCAGAGCGCGGCGCTGGAGCGCAGGAAGTTCTTTGCCGATCCCGTGATGGTGATCACCATTGCGCTGCTCACGGTGCTGCTCGCGCTGTTTATTCTCTATCCGCTGGCCATGCTGCTGCTGGACAGCATCTACGTGCGTGAAACGAGCCTCGTGCCGGTTTCACAGGTGCGCGCCGGGACGGCCGACGTGCCGCTTTCCGAGGACGGGACGATTCGCGTGCTGGACAACAAGGGCAAGGCGGTCGACGTGCAGCCGGATGCGCTGGAGGGCGCGTGGGGCTGCCTGTATGCCAAAAACGGCCGCGTGCTCAAGGAGGGCGACGAGATCGACCCGGAAAACGTCTACGTCAAGGTGCAAAAGCGCTACGTCACGTTTGACGCCTTCCCGCGCATCTTTGCGGACTACACGTTCAACACCGCGTTTTTCAACACGCTCAAGCTCGGCATGATCACCAGCTTCGGCTCGGTGATCATCGGCCTCATGTTCGCGTATGTGGACTGCTACGTGAACGTGCGCAGCCGCGCGGTCAGGAAGATGTTCGACGTCGTCTCGACGCTGCCCGTCGTCTCCCCGCCGTTCGTGCTCTCCCTCTCGATGATCCTGCTCTTTGGCCGCGGCGGCCTGATCACCCGCGAGCTGCTGGGCATCTACGACAGCAACGTCTACGGCATGTGGGGCATCGCCATCGTGCAGACGCTCACGTTCTTCCCGGTGTGCTACATGATGCTCAAGGGCCTGCTCAAGAACATCGATCCATCCATGGAGGAGGCCGCGCGCAACATGGGCGCGGGACGCATGAAGGTCTTCACCACCGTGACGCTGCCGCTGATGCTGCCGGGCCTGGGCAACGCGTTCCTGGTCACGTTCATCGAGTCGGTCGCGGACTTCGCCAACCCGATGATGATCGGCGGCAGCTATGACACGCTGGCCACGACCATCTATCTGCGCATCACCGGCGGCAGCTACGACACCAACGGCGCGGCCGCAATGGCCGTCGTGCTGCTCTCCATCACGCTGGTGCTCTTCCTCATCCAGAAGTACTACCTGGAGGCGAAGACCGCCGCGACGCTCAGCGGCAAGGCCAGCCGCGCGCGCGCGCTCATCGACGACAGGAGCGTGCGCGTGCCGCTGACGATTCTCTGCTCGCTGATCTCGGCGTTCGTCATCATGATGTACATCGCCATCCCGTTCGGCGCGCTCTTCAAGCTCTGGGGCCGCGATTACAGCCTGAGCCTCAAGTGGTTCCAGCAGCTCTTCCGCGACGACGGCTTCAAGGCGTTCAAGGACAGCTTCCTGCTCTCGCTGATTGCCAGCCCGATCACGGCGCTGCTCTCGATGATCATCTCCTATCTGGTCGTCAAAAAGCGCTTCCGCGGCAAGGCGTTCATCGAATTCGTCTCCATGCTGGCCATGGCCGTGCCCGGCACGGTGCTGGGCGTGGGCTTCATCCGCGGCTTCGCGGGCGGCGTCTTTCGCACGGGCTTTTTGCAGGGCATCTACGGCACGGGCATCATCCTGGTGATCGTGTTCGTCGTGCGCTCGCTGCCGGTGGGCACGCGCAGCGGCATCTCCGCGCTGCGCCAGATCGACAAGTCCATCGAGGAATCGGCGTACGATCTGGGTGCGGGCAGCGCAAAGGTGTTCCTGTCCGTGACGCTGCCGCTGATCAAGGATTCCTTCCTCAGCGGCCTGGTGACCACGTTCGTGCGCTCGATCACGGCCATCAGCGCGGTCATCCTGCTGGTGACCCCGCGCTACCTGCTCATCACCTGCCGCATCAACGAGTTCGCGGAGAAGGGCGCATACGGCGTGGCCTGCGCCTATGCGACGATCCTGATCGTCATCACCTATGCGGCGATCGTGATCATGAACTGGGTGATCAAACACTTTGGAACCAGCAAGGCGGTTCGCCTGAAGGAGGAGTAACATGGCGCAGAAGGAAAAAAAGGGCGTTCGCCTGGATCACATCTCCAAGATCTACAACGACCCCAAGACCGGCAAGGCGTTTTACGCCGTGCGCGACGTGAGCCTTGTCATCGAGCCGGGCAGCTTCGTGACGCTGCTGGGCCCAAGCGGCTGCGGCAAGACGACGACGCTGCGCATGATCGCCGGCTTTGAAAGCCCGGACGAGGGCGAGATCTATCTGGGAGAGGAGCCGATCAACGCGCTCATGCCCAACAAGCGCGATACGGCGATGGTCTTTCAGAGCTACGCGCTCTTCCCGCACTACAACGTCTACGACAACGTGGCCTACGGCCTCAAGCTGCGCAAGATGCCCAAGCGGGAGATGGACGAGCGCATCGCGAAGATCCTCGACCTGGTGGAGCTGACCGGCATGGAGACGCGCATGACGCATCAGCTCTCCGGCGGCCAGCAGCAGCGCGTGGCGCTGGCCCGCGCGATGGTCGTGGAGCCGAGCGTGCTGCTCTTTGACGAGCCGCTCTCCAACCTGGACGCCAAGCTGCGCGTCTCCATGCGCACGGAGATCCGCCGCATCCAGCAGACGCTGGGCATCACGGCGGTGTACGTGACGCACGATCAGGCGGAGGCCATGGCCATCTCCGACCACATCATCATCATGAACAAGGGCGTCATCGCGCAGATGGGCACGCCGGAGGAGATCTATCACCATCCGCAGAGCGAGTTTGTCGCGGACTTCATCGGCGAGGTCAACTTCCTGGAGGGCGACGTGACGGCCGTCGGCGAGGGCGCGTGCACCGTGTCCATCGACGGTCACGCCGTGCAGGTCGCCAACCCGGACGGCTTTGAGGTGGGCAAGCGATGCAAGCTCGTGCTGCGCCCGGAGGCGGGCATCCTCGCCGACACCGGCGCGCTGCCCTGCAAGGTGGCGCTGTCCTGCTTCATGGGCGCCTACCAGAACTATCACGTGATGGTCGGCGACACGCTGGTCAAGCTGGCGGATTACTGCCCCGTCGGCCGAAAGGTCTATCGCGTGGGCGACACGGCGTACCTCTCCTTCCGGGAGGGCTGCGTGCACATGCTCTGAGGCGGGTTTTCCCGCTGCACGGGCGCAGACGAAGGGATTTCTTGAGAAGCGCTCAGACCGTCGGCAAAGGCTTTGCCGACGGTCTGTCGCCGCAGGGCTGCATGCGCAGCCCTGCAAGCAGAAGAACTGCATCTTCCTGTGTGCGCTGCGCGCGGCCGGAACAGGATGCCGGAGGCGGCTTGCAGCCGCTCCTCGCGGCACACATGTCGCTGCCGGGGATTGCGCATGAAGGGGCTACGGCCCCTTCATGCGCAATCCCCGGTGTTCTGTTTTCGCTTTGTCGATACGGCAGACGCCATGGCATGGAACCATGGCGTCTGCGCGTATGGAACGCAGGGGAAATGCGGCAGAAAGCGGCGTTTGGGACGCGTCCGCCTGTGCCGCGGCGATTTCCCTGTCAATCGGGCGAAAGCCCTTACGGCTGCACCGCGTGCGCCGCGGCGGCTTCGCCCGCGAGGCGGCCGGAGGTCATGACCCAGCCCATGGTGACGCCCTCAAAGGAGACGTAGGCGTTGTTGAACAGGCTGCCGGAGCAGTCCACACCGGCGGCGTAGAGGCCCGGAATCACCTGATCCTGCGTGTCGAGCACCTGCATCTCGGTGTTGATCTTCAGGCCGCCCAGCGTGCACAGCTCGGTCGTGCGGCCGACCACCAGATAGAACGGCCCTTCCTTCACGGGGATCATGAACTGCGCGTCCTTGCAGTACATCTCGTCCACGCCCGCCTCGCATGACGCGTTGTATACGGTCACGGTCTCAAGCAGGCGTGCTTTGTCGATGCCGGCCAGATCCGCCAGCGCTTCCAGCGTATCCGCCTTGTAGGTGACGCCCGTCTCCAGACCCGCCGTCAGATCCTGATTGAGGTTTTCCCACAGATCGGCGGCCGTGTAGCCCGCCGCGCCAAAGCCGGCAAAATCCTTCGTGATACCCAGCGCGCTTGCGCCCTGCGTTTCGAGCGTGTCCACGGTCTTCTGGTCGACGAGGATGTAGTACTGGCTGCCCTGACGGGAGGTCACGTTGCCCAGATAGGAGCTGTCGTAGCAGATGTCCTCGTTGGTGAAGCGATAGCCCTCTGCGTTGACCCAGAGCGTACCGGGGTTGATGGCCATCTGGTTGAGGTTCTTGCCGTTGCCCGGCACGCCCGCCGCCAGATCAAACGCCGCATGCGCGCCGTGGAATTCGACGTTCTGCTCGCCCTGCAGCGCTGCGCCGGCCGCCACGCCCATGTCGATGCCGTCGCCCGTCTGCGTGCCGGAGTTGATGCCGTTTGTCCTGAAGCCCAGCAGCGCTTCCATCTTCTCTTCGCTGGCGCCGTAGCCGCCCGTGGCGATGATCACCGCGTCGGCGTACACCTTCACGGCGGTGCCGTCCGCCTTGTGGCCGATCACGCCCCTGGCCACGCCGTCTTCCATGATGATCTCGGTGGCGCGGGTCTGCATCAGCGTCTGGCCGCCGTTTTCCTCGATTTGCTGGAGCATGCGCGCAATCGAAGCGGCAAAGCCGTCGCCGGCCCAGAGGTGATACAGGCGGATCGGATCATCCATCAGCGCCTGCTGGGCGTGGCCGACGTAGTCAAACGAAAAGCCGTTTTCCATCAACCAGTCCACCGTCGGGCCGGACTCGGTGATGTACGTGTAGATCATCGGCCCGCTGACCATGTAGTTCTGCTGCTTGAGCCAGCTGGTCATCCACTCGCCCGCGGTGAAGTCCGTCTCCGGGTCTTCTTTCTGCAGGGAAGAGTTCATCGCACCCATGCCCATGGACATGACGGAAGAACCGCCCACCATGTTCGACTTCTCCAGCACGATGACCTTGGCGCCCTTCTGGCTGGCCGCCACGGCGGCCGCGCTGCCAGAGCCGCCTGCGCCAATCACCACGACGTCCGCCTCATACTCCTCGACGGCATCGGTGAGGACGATCTCATCCTCGGCCACCTGCGCCTTGGCGGAGAAGTTCTCCACCGCGCCGCCGGCCTGAACGATGCAGTCCTTCACCGCATTGAGGATGGCCTTGGAGGTGTTCGTTGCGCCGGAGACCGCGTCGATGTTGACGCTCTGGTTCGCGACGATCGCCTCCGGGATCCTCTCCAGCGCGGGATCGGCCAAACCGGGGGTTTCCGCGTGTTCTTCCACGGTCACAGCGCTGATGGCGCCCTGTTCAAAGATGACGCGCACCTTCACTTCCGCGTTGTTTCCCTGCGCGGCGGCGGTGTAAGCGTCACCTGTGCCGCAGCGGCATGCCCGGCCAGCAGCACCATGCACATCAGCACGGAAAGCAGCCTTGCGAGCCTTTGGGTTTTCATCCTGATTCCTCCTTTTTGCAGCAAAGCGCTGCCTTTGCGGCCACATTGTATCACCTGTGCATATTTTTTAACAATAACTTCGGCGCGTGTGATACAAAAGCCGGAAAGGTTGTAGCGGAATGCGCAAAAGGAGCGCGCGGGACGATCGGCGCTGCGCCGGGCAGTCTGGCGATTAGAACAGGCCGGCCTTGGGCAGCAGTGCCAGCTGCTCCTCGATGATGGCCATCAGCTCCTCCGCCGTCTCCCTGCGCCCGCCGCTGAGCCACGTGGTCAGGATGCTGAGGGTAAAGCCCGTGCGGATGGCGATGAAGTAATCGCCGTGCTCAATCGCGGGGCCGGGCAACCTGCCGAAGCGCTGCTGCATGCGCTCCGCGTTTTTCATGTGGCAGGCGTAGATGATGTCCTGCCGGTTGATGCGCATGAGCGTCTCCAGAATGTCGCTGTGGCTCATCCAATAGGTGAAATAGTGGCGCGCCAGATCCAGCTCGCCTTGCATGGCCCCGGGGCAGTAGCTGCCCAGCACTTCATAAAAGCAGGTGTCGCACTTCCAGTAGAGCACGTCGGAGAGGTTGTCAAATGCCCGATAGAAGGTGGAGCGCGCGACGCCGGAAGCCTTTTGCAGATCCGTCACGGTAATCTGATCAAAGGGCTTTTTCTGGATGCAGGCCAGCAAACCCTGATAGATCAGTTCCGAAGATTGCATGGCCCGCTTGTCCTTGCTGATGTGATACATGGCTGTCCCTCCGTGTTTCGCTACAAGGTTTGCGTCCCTTGTCGCACTTTTTCCGAAACGATTGTATCACAAAATCGTCCGTGTTACAATCGCTTCAACAGATCCAATCCGAAGGGAGACAAACGCATGGAAACGATCTTGCAGGTCTGGCTGTCCATCTGGCTGTACGTGATGGCGGGCATCGGCCTGATTTTGACGTATCTGATCTGGAAAAACCGGAAGACCTGGAGCCGGGTGAACATCCTGTGCGCGCTGGCGGTGGTGACGCTGGTGCTGCACGTGATCGAGGAGTGGGTGCTCCCCGGCGGGTTGCACTATTCCTACAACATCGCCCACGGCTCCAGGCTGCTCAGCCGCTATCCCATGAACCGGCTGACCGACATGATCACCAACTTCGGCGCGGTGGTGATGGGCTGCATCGTGCTCAAGGTCTGGGGATTTGGCACGCCCGCCGCCATCGCGGTGATGCTCTTTTCCTTCTTCGAGGTGTTCATCCATGTGTCCATCGGCGTGCAGGACATGGCGCTCTTCGGCCCCTACGGCATGAACACGCTCTACTCGCCCGGACTGATCACGTCGCTGTTTGGCTTCTTGCCCATCGGACTGGGGCTGCTTGTCCACTTCTGCAAAAGGAGAAACCGTCCCAGGCTCATCCAATGGGGGATGGCGATCATCGGCACGATGGCGCTCTGCTTTTTGCTGATCAACCTGCCGGAGATGACGCTGAGCAGCGAGAACACGCCCTACGCATTCACCGACCGCGGCTATTACGAGCGCTACGGCGAGATGTTCGAGCGCGAGCACGGCTACATCTACTTTGAACCAGAAACGGAGGAAATCGACAATGAATGACCGCACAGCGATTCTGCGCGACAAGAACGGAAACGACATGCCCATTATGGTGCGCAAGGCGCTGCACGTTCACGCGCCCTGCGCCCGCTACACGGGCTTCAAGCAGGAAACCCTGCTGCTCAAAAAGGGCAGCATCCGCCTCAAGGGCTACATGCCCCTGCCTTGCGACATCATTCTGGAACGGGACGTGCCGGTGACGCTGCGCGACGGCGTGACCATCTACACCGATATTTTTCGCCCCAACGACGATCTGCCACACCCGGCCATCATGGCCATGAGCCCTTATGGCAAGGAGATCGGCTCCCAGTGGCTGGATGACACGCCCAACCACGCGGGCATCCCCATGGAGGCGACATCGGGCTTGCAGAAGTTTGAAGGCCCTGACCCGGCCTACTGGTGCAACCACGGCTACGCCATCATCAACCCGGACGTGCGCGGCGCGTACAACTCCGAGGGCATCATCCTGTTCTTCGGCAGCGACTACGGCAGGGATGGCGCGGACATCATCGAGTGGGCCGCGCAGCAGAAGTGGTGCAACGGCAGGATCGGCATGAGCGGCAATTCGTGGCTGGCCATCTCCCAGTGGTTCACAGCGGCGCAGAATCCGCCGCACCTGAAGGCCATCGCGCCGTGGGAGGGTCTTTCCGACTGCCACAGGGAGGTGGCGACCCGCGGCGGCGTGAAGATGCCGGAGTTCGTCAAGATGCTCTCCGACTCCTTCGCCTCCACCGAGCAGGGCGGCATCGAGGACGTCATCGGCATGATGAACGAGGTCGAAACCACCAACGCCTGGTGGGCGGACAAGGAGGCGGAACTTGAGAAGATCGACGTGCCCGCCTACATCGTGGCCAGCTACACCAACCCCATCCACACATACGGCACGCTGGAGGGCTACCGGCGCATTTCCTCCAAGGAGAAGTGGCTGCGCATCCACAACACCGGCGAGTGGGACGACTACTACCACAAAGGCCACACCCAGGAGCTGCGCCGCTTCTTTGACCGCTACCTCAAGGGCGAGGACAACGGCGGGAGCAGACGCCCCGCGTGCGCGTGAGCATCCTCAACCCCGGCGGGGCGGATGTCGTCGACCGGGTGGAGGAAGACTGGCCCATCCCGCGCACGCAGTATCGCAGGCTGTACCTGGACGCGCAGAGACGTGTGCTGCAAACCGCGCCTGTCAGCGCATCGAGTCACGCCGAGTACGATGCCGACCGGCAGGGGAGCGGCGTGCGCTTTGACATGAAGATGACGGAGGACACGGAGATCTGCGGCTACATCAAGCTGCGGCTGTGGGTGGAGGCGCTGGACCACGACGACATGGATCTGTTTGTCAAGCTGGAAAAGCGCCGGCCCGGCGGGCTGCCCTACAAGTTTACCCTCGGCCCCGGCATGGACATGGCCGCCAAGGGCTACATGCGCGTGTCCCTTCGGGCGCTGGACGAGGAAAGGAGCGCCGAGGAGAATCCCCGGCAGTCCATGGCAAAGGAACAGAAACTCCAAAAGGGCGAGATCGTCCCGGTGGATATCCTCATCTGGCCGATGGGGCTGAAGTTCAAGAAGGGCGACATCCTGCGCGTCACCGTCTCTCCCTACAAGACGAAGAAGATGTGGACAGGCCCCTTTAAGCTCAAGATGGCGAAGGTCGAACTGCCCAGGGAGGGCTACACCTGCTTCCCGGAGGACAGGCCGGAGATGGTCACCATCGGCGGCGCGGAGATGTTCGCCGGCTCCAAGGTGGACACCGCCGAGATGCCCAAGGATCACAACAGGGGCAGGCATCGCATCCACACCGGCGGCCCGTACGACAGCTATCTCTACCTGCCCGTGCTCGTGCAGCGATAAGCCGGCGGCGAATGCTCATGGTTTACAAAGAAGTCAACTATAAAACACGGATTAGGACGGCAACCCCGCCGCCATTTCATACAGCAAACGAGGAAAAGGTGGAAAACTGCGTATTCATATGCTACAATGTGGTAAAGCAGGCGCGCGACAGATCGGTGAGGAGAAATGCAGAGTGAATATGAATGGCAGCAGAGATTCTTTCCATACAGATGTGGAGGCTGTGATCACAAGCTATAATCAGGGTTCAATGATCCTTGAAGCGGTGCAGTCTTTGTGCAGCCAAACACGATTGCCCAAGAGGGTGATGATCATAGATGACGGTTCAACGGATGCGCATTCTCTTCAAGTGTTGAGCGACATTGAACAAGATTCTGCATGGCCGATTCCAGTGATGATACATCATCAAAAAAACGGCGGCGTATCGGCTGCAAGAAATACCGGCATCAGGAAAGCGCAAGCGCCGATGGTTTTGGTTCTTGATGGCGATGACAGGCTGGAACCTGCATACATTGAGTCCGTAGGCAAGCTGCTTCAGGATCATCCATCCATGGTAGCCGCTTCATCATGGATGCATACCTTTGGCGTTTTGGATGCGCAGGTTTGCCCTACAGGTGGACACATCGTACAGTTTCTATCTCGCAACTGTTGCCCGGCCACCCATATTCTCCGGCGAGAAAGCTATGAGCGATGCGATGGCTATGATGAATCGATGCGTTCGGGTTTTGAAGACTGGGATTTCTTTTTGAGCATGTTGGAAACGTCGCCCGATGCATCTATCGGAATCGTAGAAAAACCACTGATTCGCTATCGGACTGCCCCTGCTTCGTCCAATATAAAAAGCATGAATAAGCGACTGGAGCTCATGCGTGATATAGTTGAGAAACACATTGACAGTTATCGAAATCATATTGCGGATGCGTTGTTGGGCATTGAAGCAATATCTCAAGCGAGATTGTATGGCTGGGAAAATGAAATGATTCATGCCATCGCGAATCATCAAACATGCAGTCAGGCTTCCATCGATTTTATGAAAAATCCATCGTATGGCGATGGGGGAATGGCGGCGGCAGTCCGTATCGTGTCCTCTCGTCAGTAAACGCACAATCCCGGTTTGTCGGGAAGAGGACCAATCCAGCCGAACCGGAAAACGGAAGCGGACGGGCTTCGTCCGCAGTTGACGGCGTTGCCTGTTTATCCGCGACTTCTCCCGCGTGAACGAATCAGTCGATATGGAAACCGCATCCACACCGGACGGATGGAAAGCCGGTTCAGATACCGGTTTGACCGACAGCATCCGCATGGAAGAATACAGGGCTGCATGACAGAATGGGGTCATCAAACGGAGCGGCCAATTGAAATCTGACAGGGCGATCATATGAGGAGATATCTGCCATGAAAAAGAAAGCGTGCATCGTCATCTTGGTGTTCTCCATCGTTGGGTTATGGGAGGGGATTGGTGATTTGATAGAGGGCATCGGGATGAGGGGAATAGATGGCGTGAATTATGGCAGAGTTGGCTTTCCGCTGCTGGTTGGCGTCATCGCTGTGAAAGGAATTCTCAAACAGGGTGATCGATGAATGAAAAATGACGATCAGGCTGGCGAAGAGAATTCCTTCGCAGGAGCGAAGATCGTTTGCAATCAGGACTTGGGCGCTCTTGCAGGATTTGCGGCGGGCCATTCAACCGGGAATCTACGGCAATGCCATACATGACCGCACATCACAGCGTGAACGAGAATTTATTGGATTGCTATGGTTTTGAATGATCGGGGCGGTGTGGCCGAAGATGGACAAACCCATCTTAGTTATTCCGTCAAAATAAAACGGTGAATGATTTTCGCAGCTTGTTCAGCATTGGAAGCTATTGCGGGGTGCCCGCCATGCTCGAATATTTGAATTGCCGCACTCGGCATGATGGCTGCCATTTCTTTATATTCCTGTTCAAGATTCTTTCTGCACATTTCATCTTCCTTGCTCCCCATGAATAGGACGGGGACTTTCATTTCTTCCAGAGGTTTATGGAATAGAGGGCGCTTTTCTTTTGCGCAATTCAATAAGGCTTCTGTATCAAGGTCAACTACTTTTTCCCAATCAGCACCTTGACACCATTCATAAAATTGCCTTGACTGTAAATCTGCCTTTGCCATTTTTCTTTCAGATAGGAGATTGTCGGAAAAATGACTGTTAAGAGTACGGCCATCAAAACTGTCGGCTATCACTTTGTAGAACAGGTCGGGGCGTTCCAATGCCGCATTGATTGCCGCCCATGAACCGCCACTTGTTCCGATGAGACTGACTTTCCCGCATTGTAAATGTTCGGTAAGCGCAATGATCTGTAATGCTTCATCATGCCACACATCAGATGAAAAATGTTCTACTCGGTCGGATTGCCCGTTCCCTAAGAAATCAATCAGAATACATCGAAAATTTTCTTCATACAGTGGCATGAGAAGTTCAAACATTTTAGAAGAAGCTGTATTACCGTGTAGGAAAACAAGTGGCTCGCCGGTTCCACACTCTTTATAAAAAATGGATTTATCACCGTATTTGAAAAACGACATTTTCATACCCTCCTTTTATCAAGTAAACTGGCTTGTATCGTTGCTTTCATTATACTATGGTCGTTCAATTATGGGAATAGAGGAATTGTAAACTTGCTGGACGGGAACAGCTTGCAGCCATACTATCGGAAGTAAGGGTTTGGGACTATCCCAACAAGCAAAATGCCCGCGCCGCAACGGGGACAAGTGCCGATTGCTTCCCGCTGCGGGGTAAACAGCTTCGCTTTATCTTCGGAAATCGCGGAATAGGTCTTGACGAGATCAGCCGCCATTTTCTCAATCCCGCCCATGAAGTCGGCGGGGCTGTCGCTGCCCTTTGCAATCCCGACAAGGCGCGTTTCCCATTCAGCCGTAAGCTGCGGGGAAGTGAGTGCTTCGGGCAGAATGGCGACAAGATTATACCCGTCCTTTGTAGGGATTAGCTTTTTACCCTTGCGCTCGGCAAAGCCCGCTGAAATCAGATTTTCAATCATGCCCGCCAGCGTAGCGGTGGTGCCTAACCCTTTTCGTTCTGCGTCCTCCGGCGTGTCCTCCTTGCCCGCGTTCTCCATAGCCGACAAAAGGGTATCTTCGGTAAAGGCTTTCGGGGGCTGCGTGAAACGCTCGGTGATCTCTGCCGCCGCATTTTCAAAAGCCTGTCCCTCGGCAAGAGGGGGCAAGGCCGCTTCCGGCTCGGTTTCCCCGTCCTGTTTTTCCGCTTCAGCGCGGGACAGCTTTTCAATCTCCCGCCACCCCTCGCAAAGCGTCGTCCTGCCCTTTGCGGTAAAGGAATAACCGCCGCAAGAGAAAACCGCCGTAACCGCTTCATACTCATAGGGGGCATGGGCGGCGCAAAGCAGCTTCGCGCACACAAGGGTCATTAGCTTTTTCTCGCTGTCAGCAAGGGAAGAAAAGCCGTTTTTCACAAACTCGGCTGTCGGCAAAATGGCGTGGTGGTCGGTTACTTTGCTGTTATCGGTAATCCGCGAAAGGTCGGCTTGCAGCTTCACGTCCCGCATAAAGGGAAGCAGCGAACAAAGCCCGGTGATAAGTTCCTTTACGCTGTCCTGCATATCGGAAGTGATATATTTGCTGTCGGTACGGGGATAGGTCAAAAGCCGCTTTTCATAGAGGGCTTGCGCATAATCAAGGGTCTGTTTGGCCGTAAACCCGTCCAGGGGGTTGGTTTGGCGTTCCAAGGGGGTAAGGTCAAA
>CALVKT010000028.1 GCA_944333055.1 uncultured Clostridia bacterium | reverse complement strand
ATGGTACTTGGCTGGAGACGGCCCGGGAGAGTAGGACGTTGCCGGATTCCAAAACGGAAAAGCCCCAGACATATGTTTGGGGCTTTTTCGTTTTGGAATTGAACATCGATTGATTTTCAGATCATTTGTCCGTGGCGGAAACGGGCGGAGATGGAACGACCGGGAGCGGGGGATTGCGAGACTCTCTTTCCGGATTATTTCCAAACTGCATCATGCGTCGTCCATCTGCATCAGGCATTGCTTTGCGTTGTTCTCAAGGTGCTCAAGCGCACGAAACAACGCATCGCGTTCTTCGGATGTAAATCCGGCGAAGAGATGTTCGTAGATCCGAGGCAGGTGATGGGTCAAATAATCATCGCAGACGCGCCTGCCGAGCGCTGTCAACTCGACCGCATACTTGCGCCGGTCATCCGCGAGCCTTTGACAGAGGATAAGCCCGTTTGCGCGCAGCTCATTGGCGGCCACGGACACATTGGGCATGGCTTGCCCGCCTCGACGGCTGATTTCCGCAAGCGTCAGCGGCTTTTCCTGATAATACAGGGCTTGCAGGATGAAGTTGTGAGAGAAGGTCAGCGGCTTTTCAAGCGCATACTGCGCGGACAACGCGTGGAATGCCTGATTGGTCAGCCGCTGCAGACAGGTGCTGTATGCCGAAAAAGAGCGATGCAGGTTTCGGCTGAAGACAAAGGAGTTTTGAGGATCCAAGCGATTCACTTCCTTATGCGACATGGCTGTATTATACCATATTCGCATGAAATGTCAAAAGCGGAGCCGACAGTGCCGGCCCCGCTTTGGCAAGGGGAGAGATCAATCCCAGAAGTCGTAGTTCGCGTTTGGCTCGGTGCCGGTCTTGGCGGCGGTTGCGCTGCTCACGGTGTCCGTCTCATCCACCGTGCCAATCACGATGGCGCACAGCAGCGTCAGGTTGCCTTCCACGTCGACCATTCGTCCGGTTCGTTCTCCGTTCACATAGCCGCCGCGGAAGGAATGGTCGAACTTCTGCGTGCCGTCCTTGGACGTCGTGTACTTGCTGATGTCCCAGTTCGCGCCCTGAATGACGTCAAAATTGCCGCCCGCATACCAGATGTCAATGCCATTGCCGTCCGGGAAGGCGTCCTTTACGCCCTGGTTGTACAGCGTGATGGCGCCGTAGGTGCGCACGCGGAATCCTTCGGCGATGGCTGCGAGGTTCAGCATGCTGGCCGCCTCGCCCGCTTCATAGATGCAGTAGTACATCTGCCAATAGTGTTCCGCATCGAACGCGGCGTCGCGTGGGGAATACGGTTCCTTGTGGTGTGCCTGATCGCTCACGCCGTCGGCCAGCACCAGCACCTTCACCGTGCCGTCGCCGGTGATGCCCATGTCGCCCAACAGGGCCTGCTGCTCCTGCGGATCGCGGATGACGATGAAGTGCGGCGAGGTGAGGTTGTGGCACCACATGTAGTTATTGGCCGTCTGCAAAATGCGGTCGAGCTGTTCGCGCGTCGGCGCGTTTTCCTCGCCCGACAGGAACGCGCGCGCGCCGCTGGCGGCAGCGACATTCGTGCGATTATGCAGCCAGTCGCTCAGGGCGGGCATGCTCACGCTCGTCACGTCCTTGGCGACCTTCTGCGCGTCGCTGGCGGCTTCCCCCTGAAGCGCGATCGTAAGTGCTTTGACGACGGCTTCACAGGTGACGGTCGCACCGGCGACCGTGTCGATCTCAGACGGATTGACGAACAGCAGCTGACGCCCGGCAAAGAGAGCGGTCAGTGATTCGTTGTACTGTGCGATGGCCGCGCCGCCCAGTTCGGACGTCTCCTTCTCGCCGGTGATGTGAATGGCGCTGACGGCGTCGTTCTCCAGTTCTACCGTCACCACGACGTCGCCGCCGAAGCCTGTCGCCGTGCCCGTCAGCGTTTCCGCAGACGCGACGCAGGCGATCAGCAACGCCATCAGCAGGCAGAACCCGCAGACAAAAGTCTTTTTCATGTTCCTTCCTCCTTTTTTCTAAATACTTATGAAGATAAGTATCTGGATAAATTATATACGGGAGGTTTGGAATTGTCAACACGATTTGCGTGAACAGTGGAAAAAACAGGCGCGAGGTATTACGAGAATCCACTTGCACGGCGGAAGACAAAGCGAACCGCCCAAATTCGTGGGTGGTTCGCAAAAAAAGCAGAGAAGCGGCAAGAATTTCCATCCCCCATTCGTTATATGAACAGGAAGGCGCGAGGGCGCCGCATGTGGGAAAGATGGGAGGACAACGCGATGAAGAGATGGACGGCATGCCTGCTGGCCCTTTGGATGATGCTGCTGGGCGCGGGCGCCTTGGCGGAGTGGGCGACGGTTGACAACCCGAACCCGGCGGACAGGCTGAACCTGCGTACGGCGCCGAGCGAGAGCGCGCAGTCCAGCGGCAAGTATTACAACGGCACGCGCGTGCAGATTCTCTCCGGCCCGAAGGACGGCTGGTACCGCGTGCGCGCGGGGCTGGGGAACGGCGTGTGCGACGTGAACGGCTACATGAAGGCGAAGTATCTGGCCGTCGGCGCGGCGGGCGATGATGTCGCGGACATGCGTCCCACCGTCACGCTGACGCAGGACATGCATCTGGTCAGCTTCTACTCAGGATCGAACGTGGGCAAGGTGTACAGCGGTCAGGCGCTCACCGTGATGGGCGTGGGCACGAAGTACCTGCACGTGTTGACGGCGGATGGAAAATGCGGCCTCGTTCCGGCGGACTGCGTGACGCCCCGGATCTCGTTTAGCGCAGAGGATCAGCAGGCACGCTGGGCGACGGTTGACAACCCGAACCCGGCGGACAGGCTGCACCTGCGCGCCAGGGCCGATCGAAACGCGATCTCCTACGGCAAGTATTACAGCGGCACGCAGGTGGAGCTGCTCTCCGGCCCGGAGAACGGCTGGTATCGCGTGCGCGTCGGCGGGGAGACGGGCGGCATCGAGGGCTACATGATGGAAGCATACCTGTGCACCGGCCGGGCGGCGAGCGGGGTGTACGACAGTCGTCCCGAAGTCACGCTCAGCAGCGAGACGGGCGCGGTGCCGCTGTACTATCTGCACACGGGCAGCTGCATCGGCAAGGCGCAAAACGGCACGCTGGCGACCGTGCTGGGCGTGGGCACGCAGTACCTGCACGTGCAGCTCGCAGATGGGACGACCGGCTTTGTGCCGGTGGAGCAGGCCACGCCGCGCCTGACGTATTGACGCGCACAGCGAGACGAAGAAGGCCGCTTCATGCAGGCGGACAGGAGCTTGAACGCGCCGACTGCCGGCATGAAGCGGCCTTTTGCATGGTGCCCGGCCCGTTGCCGGTGCGGACGGCCGGGATGATCGGGGATGGCGTGGCGATTCTCAACGGATGATGATGGACACAGGAAAATGCCCGCTCCTCCACGGGGGAAGCGGCGGACGAGGAGGCAGGCATGCGGATTGAAGATGCGCTTTTCTCCATGCAGGACGCGGCGTATCGCGACTTTCAGCGCAGGCTGATCCCCGGCGTCGATCCGCAGGCGATCCTCGGCGTGCGCACGCCGCAGCTGCGCGCGCTGGCGAAATCGCTGCGGGGCACGCCGCAGGCGGAGGCGTTTCTGCGCGATCTGCCGCACGCGCTGTTTGAGGAGAACCAGCTGCACGCCTTCCTCATCGCGCAGGAGCGGGACTTTGGCGCATGCCTTGGTCTTGTCCACCATTTCCTGCCGCATGTGGACAACTGGGCGACGTGCGATCAGCTCATCCCCGCCGCGCTGGCGGGCGATCTGCCGCGCCTGCTGCCGGAAATCCGTCGCTGGCTCGCCGACGGTCATCCCTATACGGTGCGCTTCGGGCTGGTCTGCCTGCTGCGCTGGTATCTGGGCGATGCGTTCGATGCCTCGCAGCTGGAGATGGCTGCGGCGCTGCGCCGGGAGGAATACTACGTGAACATGGCTGTCGCGTGGTACTTCGCCGAGGCGCTTTCCCGGCAATACGAGGCGACGTATCCGTTCATCGAGAACCGCCGCCTGCCGCCATGGACGCACAACCGGGCGATTCGCAAGGCGCTGGAGAGCGCGAAGATTCCGCCTGAGCGCAAGGCGCGGCTGCGGGGTCTGCGCGTATGACGGGGAGGGGAGAACGCCGGGGCCGCTGGCCCCGCTTGGGGAAGTCTCCGCCGCCCCTTCTTCGCTTCGCGGCGCTCGATGGCAAGGCCGGCGGGCGCTCGTCCCGGTGCACGCGCCGGGCAAGGGGAAGGCCGAGGGAATGACGGCGAGGGATGCGGCTTGCGCATCCCTTTCAGCATGTCCACAAGGTGGGGATAAGCGCCCCGGGCTGCACGCCGCCTCCGTCATCCTTTTTGGGCCGTGCGCATCGCGCGCAGGAAGAGGATGACGGCAAGCCTGTGCCTGAAGCCTGCGCATGCGGGGCTGCACGGAGGCTTCCGCCTTCCACAGCACTCGCTCAAAACTCTCGCCTGCACAGGATCGCCGTGCTGATTTTCATGGACAACAGCGCGATGCACAAGGCAAAAGCGAGCGCGCCGGCCGTCAGGGCGACGTGATTGAGCGCGTATATGGCGGAGGCAAACTGCTTCATATCGATCCCGAAGACCCCCGGAATCTTTACAACGGCATAGACGAGGACGAATATCGCGCCGATCACGCCGATGATGGCAAATCTCGCTTTTTCCGCCCCGAACTTCAAGTGAAGCGGAAGGAGGATCGAAAGAAGCACCGCCGTGGCCGAAAACACAATCGGCACAGCCACCCACGTGCTCTGAAAATCACGCACGCCCTTTGCCAGTCCTACGCCGTAGGAGAGCAACACCGCCAAAGCGAGCGAAGCAGCGCACAGCAACAGACCGAAACAGTACTTTTCAAGGACGTACCCTTTTCGGCTGATGGGCAGTGTGAAGAGGAAGGCATATCCGTTGTCGAACTCGTCATAACTGATGGTGCTCAACACAAATTGCGGCATCATACAGCCGAGATAGCCGACGATGAAGGAAATATCCTGCGTGGAAAAGGACAGGACGACGGCCAGAATGGCCACCATCGCGAAAAAGTTTCGTTGCGCTTTCATCAGCCGCATGTCTTTGATCAGAAGCCCCTTCATGCGCTTACCCCCTTGATCATCATGGTCATCATGCCGTCTATGCTGCCCTTTTCGATGGCAACCTGCGGATAGTTCTCCATGTAAAACTGCCTTTGGTTGGTCAGGCAGCTATACCCGTAAGGTTCATCTTTGCAGGAAAGGATGAACCGCTTGTCCAGCGTGTCAAACTGCGCCCGATCCATCTTGAGCAGGGCATAATCGCTGAGCAGCACATCCGTGTCTTCATGCAGCACGATCCTGCCCCTGTGTATCATGTACAGATCGTCGCATAGCGTCTCCAAATCGGCGGAGAGGTGAGAGCTGATCAGAATCGCTCGTCTCTCGTCCTGCTCCATGTATTCGCGCAGCATGAACAGCAGTTCGTCCCTGGCCACCACATCCAACCCCAACGTGGGTTCATCCAGAATCAGCAGATTTGCATGGTGCGATATGGCGATCAACACCTTGAGCTTGGCCTTCATGCCGGTGGAAAACGCTTTGATTTGCTGATTGAGCGGCAATCCGAATCGGCCCGCCTGCTCGATCAAAAACGGCGCGTCAAATGCGCTGTACAGGTTTTTCAAAACGGGAACGATGTCCTTGACGGTCAGGTAACCGCTGAACCCCGAATCGGGAAAGACGACGCCAATGCGCGCTCTATCCTTGGAGGAAAGCGCTTTGATGTCTTTGCCGAAGAGGGTAATGCGCCCGCCGTCAAAGGAGATCAGCCCCAGAGCGGCTTTGAAAGCGGTGCTCTTGCCCGCGCCGTTCTGCCCGACCAGCCCGGTAATCTGCCCCTCTTTCACGCGCATGGAACAGTCCAAAGAGAAATTCTTGTACGCCTTTTTTACATTCTGAAGCTCCAACATCTGTCAACCCTCCAAGATGAGTTCAAACAGGGCCCTGATCTCTTCATCGCTGATCCCCAAGCGCCTGCCCTTTTGAATGGCTTGATCCAGGTCGGCCTCCAACTCCTTCTTCTGCTCTTCAAGCAGAAGGTCCGAATTGGTTGCCGCCACATACGTCCCTTTCCCGTGCACGGTGATGACGAAGCCGTCGCTTTCCAGGGTGTCATACGCTTTTTTCACGGTCAGGGCGCTGATTCTCAGTTCCTTTGCCAGCGCGCGCACCGAAGGCAGGCCGTCATTTTCTTTCAGCTCGCCCTTTCGGATCAACGTTTTGATCTGGTCCACAATCTGTTCGTATATGGGTACCATGGAAGATGGTTGGATTATCATCTTCATCGCGATCGCCCTCCTCGCATAACAGTATATAACAGATTATAACTGATGTCAAGCGTCTGGCATGAAGATTGGAGAATTTCGGATACGGGTTTGCCGCTGATGCCGGTTTTCAGAAATGCCTCAAGCCGGGAAGCCGTTCGGCTGAGGGATTGGCCGGGCCCCGCATCGCCGAGCCCCGTGATCGATCCCTGCCACGTCCGGCGCCTGCCTGCCCGCTTCCGCCAGCGGCCCATGCGGGCAGGCGCACGTGCCGGGGATGGGGAATCAAAAAAAGGGATGCCCAGCAGGCGCATCCCTTCTTTGCGATTTGCGTTATTTGAGCATGGAAACGGCGTCGGTGATCGTCTTTTCAAACGCCTCGCGGCCGTATTTATCGACCTGCGACGCGTCCTTCGGGCCGTGGGTCAGGCAGCCGGCGCCGCCGATGCAGCCGCCGGTGCAGGCCATGCCCTCGATGAAGTTGGCGTTCAAGACGTTCTTGCTCTTCTTGAGCAGCGCGACCTTGCACGCCTCGATGCCGTCGCAGACCTCCGGCTTGATCTCAAAGTCGATGTTCTGCTCCTTGAGCGCCTGCACCGCCGCATCGGTCACGCCGCCGCTGCGGGCGAAGAGGCGGCCATAGTAGGAGGCGTTATCCAGCACGTCCTCCTCAAGGTTCTGGATGTCGAACTCGCGGCTGTCAAAGAGCGCCTGCAGCTCCTCGAAGGTGAGCACGGAGTCGATGTAGGGGCGCACGGATTCCTCCTGCATCTCCATCTTCTTGGCCGTGCACGGGCCGATGAACACGATCTTGGCGGTCGGGTCGGTGCGCTTGATGTACCGGCCGATGGCGGCCATCGGAGAGGGATTGTGGGAGATGTACTTCTCCAGCGCCGGGAACGCGGACTTGACGTAGCGCACGAAGCCCGGACAGCAGGAGCTGGTGACAAAGCCCTTCTCGGCGATCTCCCTGGATTCCCACATGGCGACCATGTCCGCGCCCAGCGCGGCCTCCACGACCGCGTGGAAGCCCAGCCGCTTGAGGCCGGTGATCACCTGGCCGAGCTTGGCGTATGTGAACTGGCTGGCGATGGAGGGCGCGACGACGGCGTAGACCTTGTACTGCTTGTTCAGCTCGCTCTCCTTGAGCATCTTGACCACGTCCACGATGAAGGACTTGTCCATGATCGCGCCGAACGGGCACTGATACACGCACGCGCCGCAGGAGATGCACTTCTCGTTGTCGATGGCGGCGGCGCCGTCCTCGTTGATGGAGATGGCCTTGATCTTGCAGGCCGTCTGGCAGGGGCGCACGCGCTGGGTGATGGCGGTGTACGGGCAGACCTTGGCACACGCGCCGCACTCCACGCACTTGGTCTTGTCGATGTGGGCGACGTGGTTGTGATCGAATGTGATCGCGCCGCGCTTGCAGACGTCCTCACAGCGGTGGGCCAGGCAGCCGCGGCAGGAGCTGGTCACCTCGTAACCGGCGGCCGGGCACTCGTCGCAGGCGATCTCGATCACCTCGATGACGTTGCCGTTGCGCTTGTCGCCGCCCATGGCGAGCTTGACGCGCTCGCTGAGGATGGCGCGCTCCTTGAACACGCAGCAGCGCATGGTCGGCACCTTGCCGGGGACGATGATCTGGGGGATGTTGAGGACGTTGTCCAGCAGCGTGTCGTTCCAGGCATCGCGCGCGACCTCGCGCAGCACCTTGTACTTGAGGTACTGTACTTTGGTGTCGAACTTTCTCATCTTCGCGGGCATGTTCCAATTCACTCCTTAGAAGTAGCTGACCTTGATGTGCTTGCCCATCTTGCGCAGGCAGTCGCTCAGCTCCTGCACCAGATTCATCTTGATGTTGAAGTTGATGGGCAGATCGGGGTTCTGATGCGCCGGGTTGACCGCGCGGCCGACGAAGAACGTGATGTCCGTCGCCTCCTCAAAGAGCAGGCGGGCGATCAGCGACGCGCCGTCGCGCTTCATGCTCCACTCGGCGTACTCGGTGTTGGCCTCGATGTAGTCTTTGGCGTATTCCACGACCCGGTTGATCGTGATGACGCCCTCCGTGACCAGATCGACCCCCTCGATCTCGGCGATGGGCGGGATGTCGCTGCGCTCAAAGGCGAGCGTCGCCTTGAGCGGTTTGCCCAGATATTTGGCCGCGATGGACGAGGTGGTGCCGCCGCACACGATATGCTTGCCCTCCTTGGAGAAGAACAGGTTCATCATGCGCTCGCAGTCGTCGCGGTTGCTGGGCGGGCCGAAGAGCAGATTCATCGGCACGCGCTTGCGGATGCGCACGATGCAGGCGGTGGCGTCGTCGCCGGGCTGGCCGGCGTAGAGCTTGTTGACCTCGTCGATGAGGATGGTGGAGAGCGTCTTGGCGGTGTAGCCCGCCGCGCAGACGGCCTCCATGAACGCGGCGATGTCCTCGCGCTTCCAGCCGAAGTTGTAGCTCATGCCGATGCCCGCGTGCGGGCAGCCGTCGCTCATGGCGATGAACAGGTCGTTCTCCTGGAGGCGGATGGTGGACTTGAAGATCCGCTTGCCGCCGATATTCATCTCCGTGCGCGGGTAATCGCACGTCTTCTCATCGCGGATGAAGATGACCTGCGGGTTGTCGTATTCGATGAGCTCGGCGGTCTCGTTGTTGCGCAGGTGGATGATGGTGAACGTGGAATAGGCGACGCCGCGCACGGAGCACACGGGCAGCGTGGCGGCGATGGCCGAGACGCATTCCTCGATGGGCAGACCGGCGGCGAGCATCGTGGAGATGATCTTGGAGGTCAGCGTGGAGAGGATGCTGGCCTTGACGCCGCTGCCCAGCCCGTCGGCGAGCACGATGACGGTCGAGCCGTCGCCCTGCTCCACGATGTCCACGTGGTCTCCGCAAAGCTGCTCGCCCGCATGGTTGATGCTTCTGTATCCGATATCCGCACAAAGATCATTCATTCGAGATGGACTCCTTCAGCTTGGACAGGGCGATCTTGGTTTCAGCGGCGGTTTCGCCCAGCAGCGAGGCGATCTCCTGCACGATGCGCATCTGCTTGTCGACGACCTTGTCGGCGACCTCGATGGTCTGGCTGCTGATGCTTTCCTTCTTTTCGCGCTCGCGTTCCTCGCGGGTGACGTCGCGCATGATGCAGATGAGCAGGCGGCTCTCCTTGTCGTGGATGACGGTCTGCTCGATGTAGCGCTTGTATTCGGCCAGATACGACCGCTGCTCCAGAATGCCCAGGCGGGATTCGAGCGCGTTCATGAAGAGCATGGGATCGAGGATGCGCACGACCGGCTCGCCCAGCACGTCGCTGGCGGCGCGGATGTTGAGCATCTTGCGCGCGGCGGCGTTGATCTGCTGCACCTCCAGATCCTCGTTGAGCACGATGATGCCGTTGGGCGTGTTCTTGACGATGGTGTCCGAGAAGCTCTCGGCCTTGTCCTTGAGGTAGGGCAGGCACATGGAGGCCTCCGCCTTGCCCTGGAAGATGGCGATGGCCTTTTCCCGGCAGGTGTTGTAGCCGCAGGAGCCGCAGTTGAGCTCCTGGCTCGGACGGAACTTGCCCATCTGGCGCAGGATGGACTGAATCTCCGTCTCGCTGGGCATGCGCGCTTCCGAGAGGATGGGGGAGAAGCTCTTGCGCAGGTGCATGAGGTCCGGCTGGGGCACGTCAAAGTCCTTTTTACCGGCGTAGCCGGACACGGCGACGTAGTCCTTGATCGGGTTCTTGTGGTATTTTTCCATGACCGGGCCGCCGACGCAGCCGCCGGCGCAGGCGTTCATCTCGATGAAGCAGTGATGGATCTTGCCGCTCTCGATGTCCTTGAGCGCCTCGATGCAGTTGGACACGCCGTCGATGGAGAGATAGGTGAAGCCGGGCGCGTCCTGGCGCATGGTCTTGAGCACGCCGCCGGTCACCGGGAAGAAGCGCGCGCGGCTCTCCTCCCGGCTGTCCATCTCGCGCTCCAGCTCGATGCCCTCGCGGCTGAGCCAGTTGCTCAGGTCTTCAAACGTGAGCACCGCGTCGGTCAGGCCCTTGTAGTGATCGGCCTCGTCTTTCTTGGCCACACACGGGCCGATGAACACGGTGTGCGCGTTGGGGATGCGGCGCTTGATGTCCTGACAGTGGGCGAGCATCGGGGAGAGTACGTCCGCCAGGTATTGCAGCGCGCCGGGGAAGTACTTCTGGATGAGCAGGTTGACCGAGTGGCAGCACGAGGAGATGAGCACGTCCTTGTTGTCCTCGGCGAGCATGCGCTCGTACTCCTTTTTCACGATGGTCGCGCCGACGGCGGTCTCCTCCACGTCGGCAAAGCCGAGCTTTTGCAGCGCGCGGCGCATGGCGCCGATCCCCACGCCCTCGTAGTTGGCGATGAAGGAGGGGGCCAGCGAGACGATCACCGGATCGCCCGACTGCAGCAGCACCTTCACCTTTTCCGTGTCGTCGACGATCTGCTTGGCGCCCTGCGGGCAGACGACGAAACAGTGCCCGCACAGGATGCACTCGTTGTCGATGATGTGCGCCTGATTGCCGGAGAAGCGGATGGACTTGACCGGGCAGTGGCGGATGCACTTGTAGCAGTTCTTGCAGTTGGATTTTTTGAGCGTCAGAAAGCTTGACATGGTGACCCTCTCTTACAGTTTCTTGAGGACGTTCTCATTCCAGAACGTCTGAAAGTCCTCGCGGGTGACGCCGGTGTAGACCGCGTCGTCCACCTGAATGGTGACGCCGACGCGGTTGCACTGGCCGGTGCAGAAGCTGCCGGCCAGCGTGATCTCGTGTTCAAGGTGGGCTTCCTCCACGGCCCGCTGCATCATGGCGACGATGTCCGCCGAGCCCTTGAGGTGGCAGGAGGAGCCGACGCAAATCTGGATGATCATGGCCGCGCCTTTCCGAGCACGTGCTCATCGAAGAAAGCCTGCGCCGTGTCGGGCGTGACGGAGTGAAACACATCGTCCACGGTCACGCACACGCCCTCCTGGCAGCGGCTCATGCAGAACGTGCCGCCGAGCTGCACCAGGTCTTCCAGGTGGTGCGCCGCGATGCCCTGCTGCAAGGTGCGGATGACCTGATGCGATCCCTTCAGATGACAGGAGGAACCGATGCAAACGGTGATCTTCATCATAACACTCCTTTGTTGGTCTACGGCGGTACCGGGATGAAAAAGAAGCAAGAAAAGCGGAAATTTAACGAAATCGAAACATGAACATACGCAGGAAAACGCTTTTCATATGAAAACATTATAACATCAATCGAAAAACTTGAAAATGGGAATCGTCAATAAATATACGATCTTCCTTTCGCCATCCGGCATAAAGCCGGCGTCACAGGAAGGAACGGGCGGCCTTGTAGCCGTAGATCGGCTCAGCCTCCAGCACGGCGCGCTCGATGGCCATGCCCAGCACGCGCGCGGCGAGCGTGCCGACGATGTCCGGGCCGGCGGGCACACGGCCGGCCGCCAGCGCGTAGATGGAGTCGCCGTCCATGGAGGTATTGACGGGGCGGATGGTGCGCGCCAGGCCGTTGCTCGCCATGGCGGCGACCTTGGCCGTCTGCGCCTTGTCAAGGCGCGCATTGGTGAGGATCGCGCCGATGGTCGTGTTGGCGCTGCGCCCGGACGCGGGCGGCATCAGCTCAAGCATGGCCTGCTCCGTGTCGCGCATGGCAGCCCCGTCGGGGGTGAGCAGGCCGGCCAGCTCGCGCCGGGAGTCGAGCGCGTACACGTCGCCCACGGCGTTGACCACGACGATGGCGCCCACCTGCAAATCGCCCGCCTGCACGGCGCAGCAGCCCAGCCCGGCCTTCATGGCCGTGTCGTTGCCCAGCAGTTTGCCGACCGTCGCGCCCATGCCCGCGCCCACGTTGCCGCAGCGCGTCTCGTTGCGTTCGCTGTCCACGCAGGCGGCGTAGCCCATGGCGGCGTCCGGGCGGACGCTGCCGTCCACGCAGCCCAGGTCAAAGATGCACGAGCCCACGACGAGGGGCACGATGGCGTCGCCGACCTGCACGCCCCTGCCGCGCTGTTCGAGGTAGCGCATCACGCCGCCCGCGGCGTCCAGTCCGTAGGCGCTGCCGCCGCCAAGGAGTACGGCGTGCACGCCGTCGCAGGTCATCAACGGGTTGAGCAGCGGCGTCTCGCGCGAGGCGGGGCCGCCGCCGCGCACGTCCACGCCGCACACGGCCTTCTCCTCGCAGACGATGACGGTACAGCCGGTGGCATGCGCCTCGTCCTGGGCATGGCCGATGCGGAAGCCTGGGATATCGCTCAGGCGGATTTCGGTGAGATGGTGCATCACAATTCCTCCTTTTGGCGCGCACATGCGCGATTGACAAGTGACGGGTTTCACGGTAGAGTGATGAGAAGAAAGAGGGGAAGCGCATGGACTGGGCGTATTGGGAGCGCGGCGGGCGCGGCGAGACGGGCAGCGCCGCGGCGTATTTCACATTTTTGTCGGAGGCGGGGCACGTCGTCTCGCTCGTCGGGGGCGGCGGCAAGAGCACGCTGATGGCGCATCTGGCGGCGTGCTTTTGCCGAAACGGCCTGCGCACGGCGGCGATGACGACCACGAAGATCGCCCGGCCTGCGCATCCCTGCGCGACGATGGCGGACTGCCGGGCCGCGTGGGCGGCGGGGCAGGTGGCGGCGTGCGGCGCGGCGGATGTGCAGGGCAAATTCCGCGCGCCCGCGCCGGACGTGCTGGGCGCGCTGCTGCGGGAGGCGCAGGCCGTGGTCGTGGAGGCGGACGGCGCGCACCGGCTGCCCTGCAAGGCCCCGGCGGTGCACGAGCCGGTGATCCTGCCTGAGACGGACATCGTCGTGGGCGTGATGGGGCTCGATGCGCTGGGGCAGCCGGTCGAAAAGGCGTGCCACAGGCCGGAGCATGTGCAGGCGCTGCTGGGCTGCGCGGAGGATCACCGCCTGACCGCGCAGGATATGGCCGACATCCTGCTCTCGGCACAGGGGACGCGCAAGGGCGTGGGCGCGCGCGCGTATCACGTCGTGCTCAACAAGTGCGATGACGCGCAGCGGCTGGAGGCCGGAAGGCAGGTGCTCGCGGCGCTGCGCGCGCGCGGGCACACGCGGGCGGTGCTCACGCGGTTTTTGTAAGTTTTTGTAAAAGGAAGAGGAAGACGTCAGCCGATGCGGCCGGCGTCTTTTTCGCATAGGGTGCTGCCGCACGGCCCGCTCACGGCGTCATGGGGAATCGCGCAAACATCGTGCAGCGAGCAGCGAATGACTGGACGCAGCAAAGCCGTTCGGAAATGGGCGCGGGCACGGCCCGCTCACGGCCCGGCCATGGGCAGGGAGAAGGCGCTGTGGTCGTGCACGTATTCGGGCAGATCCTCGTCAAACGCCTCGTAGGTCTCGCAGTCGCAGCCGATGTAGTCCGCATTGACGAAGCCGGATTTGACGGCGTAGCCGTCCTTGTAGATGCGGATGTTGGCATAGTATTTGTTCTTGTAGGTGACGACGTTGGTCAGCTGAAACTCGGTGTCCGGGCCGATCTTGCCGTCCGTGCCGAAGGGGTAGTAGCTCACGCGGCTGTCGCCCTTGGCGGGCGTGTCCCAGAGCGTGACGCGCACGCCGTAGCAGTGCACGTGCCCGTATTCAAGGCATCCCTCGTCCGCGCAGTGGGAGGGGACGACGCCGTCCCAGCCATCCGTGTAGGCGTAGATATGCGTGTAAAGGTGCTCGGCGGCGCGGCGGCTGCCCAGCGCCTGACAGGCGGGCGATTTGTCCGCCGCGGCGGGCAGGCATGTCAGCGCCATCAGCAGGGCGAGCGGCAGGAGAAAGCGGCGCTTCATGGCGATCCTTCTTTCCGTATGGGATATGCCCTATTATAACATGAAAGCGGGGCAAGACCAACAATCCCGGCGGAAAAATGAACAATCATGACATTTTGACATGAAATGTGAACGACGGCTCTGCGACGCCCGATTGGGGCGCCGCTTTTTTTAAAAACGGTATACATCGGCCAACGCGCGCGCCATAAATATGGCAAATTTGCGGAAAAACGCGAAAGGGCGGCGCGCGAAAGGACACCCCCGCGTCATATTTGGGTCATGCCCGAAGGGTATACTGCGCGCAGAGACGGCGAAAGGGCATGACCCCTTCGCCCATACCATAAAGCAAGGAGTGCTGGCGATGAAAAGAAGTACGATTGTAAAAGGTTGGGCTGTCCTGCTGGCGATGACGCTGCTGACGGGCAGTGCGATGGCGGAGGCGACGCAGGCGGAGGCGCAGGAGGCGCGCATCGAGCTGAGCACGCAGTACCCCTCGATGGTGGTCAAGGCGGGCGACAGCCTGACGTTCGATCTGGACATCGACAACCGGAGCGGCCGCTCGCAGGATGTCGCGCTGTCCATCGAGGAGATACCGGAGGGCTGGACGGGCTCCTTCAGCGCCAGCAGCAAGCAGGTGGGCGTCGTCCACGTCAAGGACGAGGAAGCGAACACCGGCGTCGACTTCGCGCTGGACATCCCGGCGGACGCGGCGGACGGCGAATACGAGGTGACGCTGCGCGCGCAGGGCGACGGCTATGAGGACGAGATGACCCTTGCCCTGCGCATCGACGCGCAGGAGGTGGGCGAGAGCAGCTTTGAGGTGGAGTATCCCTCCCAGGAGGGCGACTCGGACACGCAGTTCAGCTTTGACGCGACGTTGATCAACAACATGCTCTCCACGCAGTCCTATTCCTTCTCGGCCAACGCGCCCACGGGCTGGCAGGTGAGCTTCATGCCCGCCGATGAGAGCACGAAGGTCGCGGGCCTGGACGTGGAGGCGCGCAAGACGCAGGGCCTGGACATCAGCGTGACGCCGCCTGAGAACGTGGAGGCGGGCGAGTATACGATCACCTGCACGGCGACTTCCGCCGCAGAGAAGATGAGCGTCGAGCTGAAGGTGACGATCACCGGCTCCTACGCCATGGAGATGTCCACGCCCAGCGGCCGCCTGAGCCTGGACGCGTACGCGAACAAGGAGAGCGCCGTGCAGGTGACGCTCACCAACACGGGCAACACGGCGCTGACGAACGTGAACCTGACCAGCAGCGCGCCCAGCGACTGGAACGTGCGCTATGAGACGGAGACCATCGATGTGATCGAGGCGGGCGCGACCGTGGAGACGACGGCCTACATCACGCCCGGCGAGGAAGCGATGTCCGGCGACTACGTGACGACGCTCAAGGCGAGCAGCGGCACGGCGTCCGATCAGATCGAGCTGCGCATCACGGTCAAGACCGAGACGGTCTGGGGCGTGACGGGCGTGGTGATCATCGTGCTGCTGGCCGTGGCGCTGGCCGCCATCATGCGCAAGTACGGGAGGCGCTGAGGATGGGCATCATCGAGACGAAAGGGCTGACCAAGCGATACGGCGCGTTCACGGCGGTCGATCATCTGACGCTGTCCATCGAGCCGGGCGAGGTCTTCGGCCTGCTGGGGCCCAACGGCGCGGGCAAGACGACAACGACGCTGATGCTGCTGGGCCTGACGGAGCCGTCCGAAGGCAGCGCGCAGATCGCCGGGGTGGACTGCACGCGCAACCCCATTCGGGTGAAGCGCTTCGTGGGCTATCTGCCGGACAACATGGGCTTTTACCCGGACATGACCGGGCGCGAAAACCTGCGCATGACCGGCAGGATGAACGGCCTGTCCGGCGCGGCGCTGGAGGCGCGCATCGACGAGCTGCTTAAGCGCGTGGGCATGGCGCAGGCGGCGGACAAGAAGACGGGCGCGTATTCCAAGGGCATGAAGCAGCGCCTGGGCATCGCGGACATCTTGATGAAGGATCCGAGCGTGCTGATCATGGACGAGCCGACAAACGGCATCGATCCGGAGGGCATGCGCGAGCTGATGACGCTGATTCGCGCGCTCTCCGAGCGCGACGGCAAGACGATCCTCATCTCCTCCCATCAGCTCCATCAGATTCAGCAGATCTGCGACCGGGTGGGCATCTTCGTGGCGGGCAAGATCGTCGCCTGCGGCTCGATTGAGGAGCTGGGCAGGCAGATGGAGCAGGAGAACGGATGCCGCCTGGAGATTCGCGCGCAGCCCGGCGGCGCGCCGCTGTGCCGGATGCTCGCGCAGATGGACGGCGTGCTCTCCGTCACCCAGGAGGATGGGGACACGGTGGTCGTGCACACGCGCGAGGACATGTGCGATGCGATCGTCGCCCGGCTGACGGATTCGGGCATGAAGCTGCGCCACCTGCGCCGGCGCGGCGGTGATCTGGATGAAATCTACAGCAGGTACTTTGAAAAGGCAGGTGAGCATCATGCAGCAAACTCTCACGCGGACAAGAGAAAACGGGCAAAGGGATGAGACGCGCACGCGCGGTCTGGTCACGCTCTACCGCAAGGAACTCGCCGATCACCTGCGCAGCGCGCGGTTCGTGCTGATCTTCGCGCTGCTGGGCTTGACCAGCCTGGCCGGCCTCTACGGCGCGCTTTCGGGCATCGCCGACGCGGTGAGCGAGAGCAGCGAGTTCATCTTCCTCAAGCTCTACACGGCTTCCGCCAATTCCATCCCGTCCTTCGCCTCGTTCCTGGCGTATCTGGCGCCGGTCGCGGGGCTGGCGCTCGGGTTTGACGCGATCAACCGCGAACGCATGCAGGGCACGATGAGCCGCCTGATCTCCCAGCCGATCTACCGCGATTCGGTGATCGTGGCCAAGTTTCTGGCCGGGCTGACCGTCATCGCCCTGATGATCTTCACGCTGGGCATCGGCGTCGGCGCGCTGGGCCTGGTGTGCATCGGTGTGCCGCCCAGCGGCGAGGAAGTGGCGCGCCTGGCCGTCTATCTGCTCTACACCGTGGTGTACACGGCGCTGTGGATGGCGCTGGCCATGCTCTGCTCGGTGCTCTGCCGGCACACGGCGACATCGGCGCTGATTGTCATCGCCGCGTGGATCTTCCTGACGATGTTCGCCACGATGATCGCCAGCGTGATCGCCAACCTCGTCTATCCCATCGACGGCATCATGGGCTTTGCCAACATGCTGGACAACTACGAGCTGGAGACGACGCTCAACCGATTCTCTCCCTACTATCTCTACTGTGAGGCGGTCTCGACGCTGCTCAATCCCAACGTCCGCACGATCGGCATCGCCACGCAGGCGTCGCTTTCCGGCGCGCTGGCGAGCTACCTCACGTTTGATCAGAGCGTGCTGCTCGTCTGGCCGCATCTCACGTGCATGCTCGCGCTGACCATGGCGGCCTTCACCGCCGCGTACATCTCCTTTATGCGGCAGGAAATCCGGGCGTAGCCCGACCGCATCAGGGCCCATCCGGCCGGCAATTTTTCTCCCCCTCTGTGTTGCCGGCCGGGTGGGGATTTTGCGCGCTTCCTTGAGATCCAAAAGTCCATTTGGAAAGGAGTTTATGAAACGTGATTGAAGTCAGCCATCTGACGAAGCGATACGGCGGGCATACTGCCGTGTCCGATTTGACCTTCACCATCGAGCCGGGCCAGATCTACGGCTTCCTCGGCCCCAACGGCGCGGGCAAGTCCACGACGATGAACATCATCACCGGCTGCCTGGGCGCGACGCAGGGCGAGGTGAAGGTGAACGGCTACGACGTGCAGGATCACCCGATGGAGGCGAAGGCCTGCATCGGCTACCTGCCGGAGATTCCGCCGCTGTACACGGACATGACTGCCGGCGAATACCTGCGCTTCGTGCTGCAGGCCAAGGGCGTCAAGCGCAAGGACTGGGACGCGCAGCTGCGCATGGTCATGGACAAGACCCGCCTGCACGATGTGAAGGACCGCCTCATCGCCAACCTCTCCAAGGGCTATCGCCAGCGCGTGGGCATCGCGCAGGCGCTGCTGGGCAACCCGCAGGTGATCATCCTCGACGAGCCGACGGTCGGCCTGGACCCGGCGCAGATCATCGAGATCCGCGAGCTGATCCGCAGCCTCGGCAAGGATCACACGATCGTGCTCTCCAGCCACATCCTCAGCGAGGTGCAGGCGGTGTGCGATCACATCATGATCATCGCGCACGGCCGCCTCATCGCCAGCGACACGGCGGAAAACCTGACCGGCCTGATGAAGGGCGGCGCGCGCCTCGTGCTGCTGGTCAAGGCGACGGATCAGCAGGTGCGCGGCGCGCTGTGGGGCATGGAGGGCGTCGAGCACGCCGAGTATGCCGCGGGCGAGGACGGCACGACCTGCGTGACCCTCACCGCCCGAAACGGCGAAGACCTGCGCGAGACGCTCTTCTTCCGCTTCGCGGAGCTGGGATTGCCGATTCTGGAGATGCGCCGCGACCGCGCGACGCTTGAGGACGTGTTCCTGGAGCTGACGCAGGCCGACGATGCGGGCGACGCGGCGGAAAAGCCGGATGAGAAGCAGGGCGGACAGGAGGTGGAAGGCGCATGATGGCGATCTATCAGAAGGAGCTGAACAGCTACTTCAAGGGCATGATGGGCTACCTGTTCACGGCGTTCGTGCTGATCTTTGCCGGCATCTACACCATGGCCTACAACCTCAGCGGCATGTATGCCAGGTTTGAATACGTGCTGGATGCCATCTCGTTCATCTACCTGATCGGCGTGCCGATCCTGACCATGCGCTCGTTTGCCGAGGAGCGCAGGCAGAAGACCGATCAGCTGCTCTACGCGCTGCCGGTGTCCATGAGCGCCGTGGTCATGGGCAAGTATCTGGCGATGGTGACGGTGCTGGCCGTCCCCGTGGCGATCATGGGGCTCTATCCGCTGATCCTCTCGCAGTTCGGCGCGGTCTCGCTGCCCACTGCCTACGGCGCGCTGCTGGCCTTCTTCATGCTGGGCGCCTGCCTGCTCTCCGTGGGCCTGTTCATCTCCTCGATGACGGAGAACCAGGTCGCCTCCGCCGTGCTGACGCTGGTCGCCGTGCTGCTGCTCTTCTTCATGGGCAGCCTGGCGGAGTTCGTCTCCGGCGAGGCCGCCGCGTCGCTGATGGCGCTGTGCGCGCTCGTGCTGGTCTTTGCCGTCATCCTCTACGTGTTTTCCAAAAACCCCATCGTCGCCTTCGCCGTGGCGATTGCGGGCATGGGCGCGCTGATCGGCTCTTATGCGTTTGACAGCGCCGCGTTCGAGGGGCTCTTTGCGTCCATCATGGCGCAGCTGAGCGTGTTTGACCGGTTTTACGGCTTTATCGGCGGCGTATTTGACCTGACCGCCATCGTCTACTATGTCTCGATGATTGCGGTGTTCCTGTTCCTGACGGTGCAGGCGATGGAGAAGAGGCGGTGGAGCGAATGAGACTGAGCAAGAATCGGGCACAGAAGGCCGAAAGGCCGCAGCGCGAGAAGCGCCCGCTCAAGGAACGCGTGCGCCGGATGTTTGGCAAGCGCTTTTTTGCGGGCAGCTACAGCGTGTTCGCGGCGGCAATCGTGATCGCCATCGCGGTGGTGCTCAACCTGATGGCGGCATCGCTGCCCAGCGACAAGACGCAGATCGACCTGACGGATCAATCCCTCTACACGCTCAGCGATCAGACCAGGCGCGTGGCCAACAGCCTGACGCAGGACGTGACGCTCTACCTGCTGGCGCAGAGCGGCGGCGAGGACGAGACGGTGCTGCGGCTGCTGGAGCGCTATGCGGACCTGAGCAGCCACATCCGCGTGGAGACCGTCGATCCCAACGAGAAGCCGACGTTCCTTGACAACTACGACCTGAATATCGAACGCCTGTACGCCAACAGCGTGCTCGTGGAATGTGGGGACAAGGTGCGGCTGGTCGGCTACGACGAGATCTACGTGAGCAGCTATGAGATGGACTACTACACCTACAACTACACCATAAGCACGGACTTTGACGGCGAGAACGCGCTGACCAACGCGATCCACTACGTCTCCAGCGAGGACATCCCGCGCGTTTACACGCTCACCGGCCACGGCGAGAGCGAGCTGAGCAGCAGCGTCGCGACGCTGATCGAGCGGGACAACCTGGAGACGAGCACGCTCAGCCTGCTGATGATCGAGGACGTGCCGGAGGATGCCTCGGCCGTGGTCATCCATACCCCGCAGAGCGACCTGAGCGCGGAGGAGGCCGACATGCTCATCCGCTATCTGGACGCCGGCGGGCGCATCGTGCTGCTCACCGACTACATGGAGGCGGGCGAGATGGAGAACCTGCTGCGCGTGACGCAGCACATGGGCATGACGGCGGGCACGGGCCTGATCGTCGAGGGCGACCGCAGCCGGCACGTCAATCGCTATCCGTACTACCTGCTGCCAGAGGTGCAGTCCCATGCGATCAGCGATCCGCTCATAGAGGGCGGATACTACGTGCTGCTGCCGCTGGCGCAGCCTATCCAGACGGTGGAGGACAGCGAGGCGACGGTGACGGCGCTGCTTGAGACGTCGGACGACGCGTACAGCAAGGCATCCGGCTATGAGATGACGAGCACCGAGAAGGAAGAGGGCGATGCAGAGGGCCCGTTCACCGTGGCCGCAGCGTCCGAGCGCGGCGAGGGCCGCATGGTCTGGGTGGCGTCCGCCGGGCTGCTGACGGAATCGATCGACGCCATGGTCTCCGGCGCCAACAGCGACCTGTTCATGAACAGCCTGAACTGGATGTGCGACCGCGCCGAGACGATCTCCATCCGCGCCAAGTCGCTGGATGAATCGGGTCTGACGCTGACGCAGGCGCAGAGCTCCTTCTGGAGCATCGTGCTGCTGGGCGTGATTCCGGGCGTGGTGATTGTGACGGGCATCGTCGTCGTGATGAGGAGGAAACGCAGATGAGACGGGGCAAGAAGATGATTGTGCTGCTGGGCCTGCTGTGCGTGCTGCTGGGCGGCTACGTCTGGCTGGGCGGGCAGGAACAGGAGGATGGCGTCAGCGAGCAGGAAGGCGTATTCCCGCTCTGGCAGGAGGACGCCGATGTGGCTTCGCTCTCCTGGACGCAGGACGGCGAGACGTTCACATTCATCAAGGGAGAGAATGTCTGGCAGCGTCAGGGGGACGCGGATTTCCCGGTGAACCAGACGGCGCTGGCGAATCTGGCGGACACGATCGCCGGATTGAGCGCGACGACGGAGCTGACGGACGTGAGTCAGCCGGCGGATTACGGCCTGGATGAGCCGGCTTTCTCCGTGTCGGCGGCCGATGCAGACGGGCAGACGGTGACGTTTGATATGGGCGACGCCACGCCCTTTGAGGACGGCTATTACGTGCGCGTCACCGGCAGGGACGCGGTCTACGTGATCGAGGAATCGCTGGCCGACGCGTTTGACAAGTCGCTCGCGCAGCTGGCGACGATGGAGGAGATGCCCGCCGTCTCGCAGGCGACGCGTCTGACCGTGGGCGACACGCTGGACGTCACGTATGACGAGGAGATGGACGCGTGGCGCGACACGGCGACGGGCGAAGCGCTCGACGGCGATGCGGTCAAGTCGCTCGTCTCTGTGGCGACGGATCTGGCGTGGAGCGAGCTGATCACCACCGATGCGACGGACGAGGAGCTGGCCGAATGGAAGCTCGACGACGCGCAGGCCGTGGCGGTCACGCTCTACAGCGGCGATGTCGCCGAGCGCACGGTGCTGCTGGGCGACAAGAACGCGGAGACCGACCGCTACGCGCGGCTGCCGGATTCGCGCATGGTCTACACGTTCTACGCGGACGATGCGGACGATCTGCTGGAGGCGAGCATCGACACGCTCTGGCAAAAGCAGCCCGTGACGATGACCGCCGAGGAGCTGGGCGAGGCCGCGTTCACGTGGGAAGGCGGCCAGGCCGTGCTGACCGCGGCGGACAGCGAATCCACGACGGCGCAGAGCGTCATGGAGCAGCTCGGCGCGATCGAGGGCACGGCGCGCGTCGCGCTGGAGGAGCCGGGCGAGACGGTGCTGACCGTGCAGCTCACAGACGGCGAGGGCGCGGCGCAGACGCTGTCGTTCCACGCGTATGACGTGGATTCCTACCTGCTGCCCATCACCGATGCGCACGGCATGCTGGTGCCCGCGCAGGATGTGGACAAGCTCATTCGCATGCTCAAGCAACTCGGATAATGCGCGCGGAGGCGGGGAAAAGCATCCCCGCCTCCGCTTTTGACGCGTTTACAAACGCCCTGCGCCGTGGTAAGATGAGAGCATCAGAAAGCGGGAGGAGATCGCATGCTGACCATTCGCCGCGAGACGCCGGAGGACTACGCCGCCGTGGAGGCGCTGATCCGGCGCGCGTTTTACAACGTCTATCAACCGGGATGCTACGAGCACTATCTGGCGCACGTCATGCGCGGCCATGCGGACTTCGTCGCGCCGCTGGCCTTCGTCGCCGAGGAGGACGGCGCGCTGGTGGGCAGCATCCTCTACACGCGGGCGCGGCTCGCGGGCGAGGGCGGCGCGCAGAAGGAGGTGCTGACGTTCGGGCCGGTCTGCATCGCGCCGGAGCGCCAGCGGCGCGGATACGGCAGGCAGCTCATCGAGCATTCCCTTCAGGCGGCGCGCGCGCTGGGCTACGACGCGGTCGTGATCTTTGGCAATCCGTCTTACTACGTCGGCTGCGGCTTTGTCTGCTGCAAGCGCTGCGGCGTCTCGCTGGAGGACGGACGCCATCCCACGGCGATGCTCGTGCGCGAGCTCGTGCCCGGCGCGCTGGCGGGCAAGCGCTGGGTGTACCGCGAGAGTCCGGCGATGGCCGTGGACGAGGCGTCGGCCCGGCGCTTTGACGACGCGCTTGCGCCCATGGAGAAAAAGCGCCTGCCCGGTCAGGAGGCGTTCTACATCCTGAGCCATTCCTTCGTGGAATGACCGGGAAACGCGAGGAGGTGACGCGATGGTTCGGCTGCCGGTGATCCACAGCGCGCAGGAGCTGTCCGCATTGATCGAAGAGATGGGCATGCTGCCCGCGTTCGAGGGCCGGATTGCGGGCTTCTCCATCGAGGCGTGCATCGATCCGGCGTACTGGTTCCCCGACGAGGGCGAGGGTTTTTGGGAGTGGAAGGGCCCCGTGATCCGCAGCAGCGGCGCGGCCTACGGCAAATTCTTCGGCGGCAAGGCCGGCTACATCATGCCCGACCTCTATGCGGAGTTCGCCAACTGCCGCCGGGAGGGAACGGACTTCGACGCCCGCTACGCCGGTGGGCTGGTGCGCTATGAGGACAAGCGCGTCTACGACGTGCTGCGCGAACGCCGCTCGCTGCTCAGCCGGGATCTCAGCCGTCTTTCCTTCGGTCCGGGCGGGCGAAAGCCGTTTGACGCGGCCATCACCCGCCTGCAGATGCGGGGCGACGCGGTCGTCAGCAACTTTGAATACGACCGCAGGCAGGACGGCGCGCCCTACGGCTGGGGCATTGCGCGCTATGAGACGCCGGAATACCGCTTCGGCGCGGACTTCGTGCAGCGCGTGTACGCGCATGAGCCGGAGGAATCCCGCGAGCTGCTCTTTGACCACCTGCGCCGCATGCTGCCCGGCGCGCCGGAGCGGGAGCTCTGGCGGCTGATCGGGTGAGCGGGCGCCGACTGAAAGGAGGACGCCATGGACCGCACGATGCTCTGGATCGTCGGCCTGTGCCTGTGCGTGCTGGGCGTGACGAACATGCGGGGGAATGTGCACACGATACACGCCTGCAACCGCCGGCGCGTGCGTGCGGCGGACATGCCCCGATACGCGAAGGCCGTGGGGCGCGGCACGTTCGCCATCGGGGTGTCCCTGGTGATCGCCGCGTGCATCGAGCGGGAGACGGCCGCGGCGGCGGTCATCCTGGCGGGCATCGCGATCGGCCTGGCGTGGATTCTGTATGGGCAGTTCCGATACAATCGGGGCCTCTTCTGAGGCGGAGCGGCGCGCAGGCGCGCGCTTTTGAAAACTTGCCCATTTACATTCGCGCCGTCAGGCGGTATAATGATTTTCATGTTTCCCCTGAGATCCCATCACGCTTTCAATGGAGGGCCGGTCATGTTTACCATTCTCAAAAAGGAACGCCTGAACCCGACGGTCAGCCGGATGGTCGTCAAGGCGCCGTTCGTCGCCCGCAAGGCCGAACCGGGTCAGTTCATCATCTTCCGCGCGCACGAGGACAGCGAGCGCATCCCGCTGACGATCGCGGATTTTGACCGCGAGGCCGGCACGGTGACGGTCATCTATCAGATCGTGGGCGCCTCCACGATGGAGCTGGACGCCATGCGGGAGGGCGAGGCGCTGTGCGACTTCGTCGGCCCGCTGGGCAAGCCCACGCAGACGGACGGCATCAAAAAGGTCGCCGTCGTGGGCGGCGGCGTGGGCTGCGCCATCGCCTATCCCGTGGCCAGGAAGCTGCACGACCTGGGCTGCGAGGTGCACGCCGTGGTGGGCTTTCGAAGCAGCGATCTGGTGATTCTGGAGGAGGAATTTGCGGCCGCCAGCGACAGGCTGATCCTGATGACGGACGACGGCAGCCGCGGCGAAAAGGGTCTGGTGACGGCCGCGCTGGAGAAGCTGATTGAGGAAGGCAACGCCTACGACGAGGTGATCGCCATCGGCCCGCTGGTGATGATGAAGTTCGTGTGCGCCGTGACGAAGCGTTACGGCATCAAGACCGTCGTCTCCATGAACCCGATCATGATCGACGGGACCGGTATGTGCGGCGGCTGCCGCCTGACGGTGGGCGGCGAGACGAAGTTCGCCTGCGTGGACGGGCCGGACTTCGACGGCCATCTCGTCGACTTTGACGAGGCGATGAAGCGCGGCACGATGTACCGCGAGTTTGAGCAGCACGCCCGCGAGGCGAGCTGCAACCTGCTCAACAGGGAGGTGCAGTGACATGGCGCGCAACATGGACATGAAGAAATGCCCGATGCCCGCGCAGGACCCGGACGTGCGCAGCCGCAACTTTGACGAGGTCGCGCTGGGCTATACGTGGGAGATGGCCGTCGGCGAGGCGCGGCGCTGCCTGAACTGCCCGAAAAAGCCCTGCGTCTCCGCCTGCCCGGTGCAGATCGACATCCCCGCGTTCATCGAGCGCGTGGCCGCGGAGGACATGGAAGGCGCGTACCGCGTGCTCTCCGCCTCCTCCGCGCTGCCGGCCGTGTGCGGCCGCGTCTGCCCGCAGGAGAGCCAGTGCGAGGGCAAGTGCGTGCGCGGCGTGAAGGGCGAGCCGGTGGCCATCGGCCGTCTGGAGCGCTTCGTGGCCGACTGGCACCGCGAGCACGCCGGCGAAGCGCCGCACAAGCCGCAGCAGAACGGGCACAAGGTCGCCGTCATCGGCGCGGGCCCGTCCGGCCTGACCGCCGCGGGCGATCTGGCGAAGCTGGGCTATCAGGTCACCGTATATGAAGCGCTGCACACGGCGGGCGGCGTGCTGGTCTACGGCATTCCGGAGTTCCGCCTGCCCAAGCAGATCGTCCGTCAGGAGATCGACGGGCTCAGGGCGATGGGCGTGGAGATCTTCACCAACATGGTCATCGGCAAGGTGCTGACCATCGACGAGCTCTTTGAGATGGGCTTTGAGGCGGTGTACATCGCCTCCGGCGCGGGCCTGCCGCGCTTCATGGGCATCCCCGGCGAGAGCCTCAAGGGCGTCTACTCCGCCAACGAATACCTCACGCGCATCAACCTGATGAAGGCGTACCTGCCCGGCAGCAAGACACCGATCATGAAGAGCAACCGGGTAGCCGTTGTGGGCGGCGGCAACGTCGCCATGGACGCGGCGCGCAGCGCCAGGCGCCTGGGCGCGCAGGAGGTCACCATCGTCTACCGCCGCGGCATGCAGGAGCTGCCCGCCCGCCGCGAGGAGGTCGAGCATGCGATGGAGGAGGGCATCGTCTTCAGGACGCTGACCAACCCGGTCGAGGTGCTCGGCGACGAGAACGGCTTCGTGCGCGGCATGCGCTGCGTGGAGATGGAGCTGGGCGAGCCGGACGCCTCCGGCCGCCGCCGTCCGGTCGTCAAGGAGGGCAGCGAATTCACGCTCGACGTGGACACGATGATCATGGCCATCGGCACCAGCCCGAACCCGCTCATCCGCAGCACGACGCCGGGCCTGGAGACCAACCGCCACGGCTGCATCGTGACCAACGGCGAGGACGGCCTGACCAGCCGCGAAGGCGTCTACGCCGGCGGCGACGCGGTCACCGGCGCGGCGACGGTCATCCTCGCCATGGGCGCGGGCAAGCAGGCCGCCAGGGCGATCGACGCGTACATCCGCGAGAAGCACGCGTGAGGGAACAGGGGAACGCCGGAGCGCTGTCCCGGTTCGGGGGATTCGCATAGTCGCGCCCTGCGGGCGCCCCTGTACTTGAAACGGCAGACGCCCATGCAGCAGAAGACTGCATGGGCGTTGACGGTATGAATGTCAAAGATCGACGATGTGCGTGCGTCTTCATGGGCGCGCAAACCCATGCAAGTGCATGGGCTTTTTTTGATTCCAGACAGTGAAAAGACGATCATGAGATGCAGCCGTTCGGACGCCGCCCCATGCTGTCAAAGGATGCACTTCTCTATGGCAAGGACGATTTTCCCCATGTCGGCATGGGTTGTGTTGATGCATACATCATAGTTCGCCTTATCGCCCCAGTTTCGCCCCGTGTAGAATTGGTAATAATGCGCCCTTCTCTTGTCAATCGATATCATCTTCTGTTGCAGCGCTTTGTCCGTCATCTCTGCTGCGTCAGCCCCTTTTTCCCGGCAGCGCTCGATTTTGAATCTCATATCCGCATAGATAAACAGCCGAAAGGGTTTCAAATCCTGCAAAATGTAGTCCGCACACCGTCCTACGATCACGCAATCGGATCGCTCTGCTGCTTCCCGTATCACGCTGCTTTCCTGTATATAGAAGTTCAGGTTTTTCGCGACGGCGCAGTTTGTGGGCACACCGAATGTGCGGGCCGTTGTAATCGGCAGCAGCGGAAGCGGGCGTTTTGCTGCCATATAGCGGATGTATTCTTCGGCTTCCGGGGTTCTATTGATCAAGGCAGTCACAATCTCCTGGTCATAGTATGCGATTGTCAGCGCTTGCGCCAAACGTCTGCCCACTTCCCGGCCGCCGCTTCCAAATTCGCGGCTGATGGTGATGATTCTATTCATAAGAACGCCTCCCTCAACATGTTTTACGTCCGTCGGCTTAGCACAGAGCCGTGATCCCATAGTAAAGAAGAAGAAGCCCTGCCAAACTGACTGCAACCGGTACGATGTACGATGACACTTGATCCATGACGCGTTCCAGTCTTTTGATTGCAGTCGTCCCCTGGAATCGGTTGTATCCAAAGTAGAGCAGGATAAGCGGGAGTACATACATGAAGTTATATATGAGCATAAACAACAGCGCCAATGGGAATGACAGATGATAACTTGTCAAGAGCGCCAGAAAACCAAAATACGGGAATGCGCTCGTCAATTCCACCATGCAAAACGCGGCGCCCATGATCAGCAGGGATATGGGGGAAAGCTGGGCGGGGGCCTTGACATGGCCGGCCTCCTCACAGCCGTCATCATCTTGACCTCCTTTGCTTTGTGCTGTCCTGATGATGAGCCGGATGCCGACGGCCAAAAGGACGAAACCGCCTGTTGCTGCTGCCCCATATACGTACAGGGGATACGCGCGTATCATGCTCATGAGGAATTTTGATGCCCACGCGGCAATTCCATAATAGATGGCCAGGCCCATTGCCAGATTTGCCGCGCCAATGCCGGAGATAAAGAACCAGATATGGCGTTTCTTCTTGACCAGAGCCTGAAGCAGCATCTGCTGCGCAAGAGCGGACGGATTCAAACTGTCAAAAAAACTTGCTGTCAATGTCGTGCCCAATAAAAGCCACATATTTCTCTCACTCCTTAAAATCAAACAGGCCGGCGTTTGTGTAACGCTGGCCTACTACACAATCCATGAAGCCCCGGCGGGCTGATGCTATTTACGGTGTATTCGATTGTCTTTTGCGTGTCTCTCTTAAGTGCGGCCGCCCCTTTTTCCGTCACGGGGGCGATTGGCGTTTCCGACACATCCGGAAGCTTCCGCCGGCGGGCGGGTTTATGGCGGCGTCTTCCGGCGCATACGGGCGCGCGCATGTTCTGGCGATATGCTCTTTTGTCTCATTTCCGGCAGCATCATATGGACCTCCAGACAGATATTGAATGAAAAAACGCTTATTTTTACTCCTTCCACGGCCTAACGGAGCAAAAATAAGCGTTTCTCGGCAGAAACATATTTTTGTTGATCATATCACAAGCTGCACGGCAAGTCAATGTTGATCTCTTGTTGTGAGGCCGCTTTTTTGTCTGTGCTGCGGTCATCATCGCCGCTGCGGCGCGGATGCTGGAGGGGAAGGCGCGGTATGCGGCGAGAAATTCGCCAAAGGGGATTGACAATTCCCCGGATACGATGTATCATCATTTTGTCCCAATTCGGACAAAAAAGGAGCGCGCATGATCGATCAGAAGACGGCGCGGCTGGCAGCGTTCATCCGGATCTGCAATCAGGCGGACGGCATCTGTCAGGCGTATGCCAAAGCCCACGGCCTGTCCGGCACGGCCTTTTACATCCTGTATTCCCTGGCGGCGGGGGATGCGGTCTACACGCAGAAGGCGCTCTGCGAGGCATGGGGCTATCCCCGGCAGACGGTCAACGCGGCGCTCAAGACGCTGCAAAGGCAGGGCCTCGTCGCGCTTCGCTTTTCGCCGGGGAACAGGAAGAGCAAGGAGATCTATCTGACCGAAGCGGGCCTGCGGGTGACGCGGGCGGTCATCGAGCCGTTTCTGGAGGAGGATCGCAAGGCGTTTTCGAGCCTGGATGATGCGGAATGCGCCGCGCTGATATCGGCGCTTGAGAAGTACAAGGGCCGGCTCGTGGCCGGACTCGCGCGCCGCGCAATGGAATAGGGGTCATCGGAGGACGGAGCATCGCAATGCTCGGCTTATAATGAGCCGCCGTCGAATGGAAGATGTCGGGTGCGCCCGGTTATTGAAACAGATAACCGCGCGCGCTTTTTCTGTCCCGGACGAGAGAGAACAGGGGGGAATCATCGTGATCATCACCGTCAGCAGAGAATTTGGAAGCGGAGGCCGCGAGCTGGGCAAGCGCCTCTCGGACGCCTTGCAGCTCGCCTACTATGACAAGGAAATCATCGCCATGATCGCCCGGCAGCAAGGGCTGGACGAGGCATACGCCGCGCACATCCTGAGCAAGCGCTTCCTCGCCTCGTACCCGCTGACCATCGGGAACCGCTTTCAGGGCAGCCGCATGAGCGGCGCCGCGCTGGAGGCCATCCGTATTCAGGCGGAGCAGAAGCGGATCATCGAGCGGCTGGGCAGGCAGGGGAATTGCGTGATCATCGGGCGCTGCGCCGATGTGATCCTCGCAGGCGAGCGGCCGTTCAACCTCTTCGTGTACGCCGGTCAGGAGGAGAAGATGCGCCGCTGCATGGCGCGCATGAAGCAGGGGGAGACGATCTCGCCGCAGGAGATGGCGCGCAAGATCCGCGAGATCGACAAGGGCCGCGCGCGCTACAGGGCGCTGTACACCGAGGCCCCATGGGGCGCGCGTGCCTCGTACCACCTGTGTGTCAACACGACCGGCGTGGAGATCAAGGCGATCGTCCCCGCGCTGGCGGCGTACATCCGCGCATGGTTTTCCCGGACGGACGGTGAACCCTCGATCGCACATGAAAGGAATCAAGCATGAATAGTTTCGATCTGTACACCAGGACCTCGCCCGTCAAGCTGTTTCTGACCGTCGCCATTCCCGGCGCCATCAGCATGCTGGCCTCCTCGCTGTGGGGCATATTCGACAGCATCTTCGTGGGCAGCTTTCTGGGCGAGACCGCCTTTGCGGCCATGAATCTGGCCCTCCCCTTCGTCCTGATCAACAATTCCCTGGCGGATATGATCGGCGTGGGATCGGCTGTCCCGATCTCCATCGCGCTGGGCAAGGAGGACCGCGCTGCGGCCAACAACGACTTCACCTGCGCCTGCATCACCATCGTCGTCCTGGGCGCGATTTCGGGCGCCGTGCTCTTTGCGCTCGCGCCGCTGATCCTGAGCGTCATGGGCGCGCAGGGCGAGCTCGCCCGGCTGGGCGTCGCCTATCTGCGCACATACGCCTGTTTTTCGCCCTTCTCCACCATCGTCTTTGCCATGGACAATTATCTGCGCATCTGCGGGAAGATCAAGAGCAGCATGGCGCTGAACATCATCATGTCCGCCGTCATCCTGATCGCCCAGTACTTTTGCATCTGTGTCTGGCAGTTGGGGATCGTCGGTTCGCCCATCGCCGTGGCGGGCGGCATGGTCTTCTGCGCGTTTCTGGCGCTGATCCCCTTCCTGTGCGGCAAGCTGACGCTCCGCTTTTGCAGGCCGCGTTTCAGCCTTCACATCGTGCGCCAGTTTGTCTCCAGCGGATTCCCGAACTTCCTGAACATCATGGCGTCCAGAATCACGTCCATCCTGATGAACGTGGTGCTGCTCAAGATGGGCGGCACGGCGGCAGTGACCGTCTACGGCATCCTGATCAACATCGGCGATCTCGTTCAGCAGTTTCTGTACGGCTCCTGCGATTCGCTCCAGCCCGCCATCGGCTACAACTGGGGCAGCCGGAAGTGGGACCGGGTCAAGCGCATCGTCCTGTGCACGCTCGTGGCCAGCGCCGTCATCTCCATCGGCGGCATGGCGCTGATGCAGATGTTCCCGGAAGCGCTCGTCTCCCTGTTCCTGGAGGAGGGAAACCGCGACCTGCTGCCGATGGCGGTGGATGCGCTGCGGCTGTACTGCCTGGTCAACCTGCTGCGCTGGTTCCCCTTCGCCATGCAGAGCTTCCTGATCGCCATCGACAAGCCGGCGCCGGCGTCCGTCCTCTCCGCGGCGAACTCGCTGGTCGTGCCGCTCGCGCTGATGGTGATCCTCTATCCGATCGGGCTCAACGGCATCTGGCTCAATGCCACCGTCACGTCCGTGATCGTCTCCCTGCTGACCATCGCGCTCTTTCTGCGCATGAAGCGCCGGGGCGAATTCGCCATGAAATGAACGCGCGCCGCGCTTGAGGCTTCTCTATCGGAAGCCTCTTTTTTTGTATCCCTGCTGCGAATTCCGCCGCCTCCTCCCGGCGCAGTCCTCGTTTTCTCCGGAAACCTGAGATTTCGCGCCGCCGGTGTGAAGATTTCGCTTCTGAATCCATAGACAGCGGCAGAAAGATAAAGTATAATAAGACACGCGATTGAATTTGTGCACAACTTACAGAAGCGCGGCGAACAGGGAAGGGGTTGAGACGATGAACATACAGGAGATGGCCAGGGTGCTGGACGCGGTCTGGCTGTGCTGCCCGCAGGAGGCGGCGCGCCAGGCGCGCCATGCATTTGCCTCCGACATGATGAGCGACGTGCTGGCCTTCGTCAAGGAGGACACGGCGCTGCTGACCGGACTGGTCAACATCCAGTCCGTGCGCACCTGCGAGCTGCTGGATGTGCCCTGCCTGGTCTTTGTGCGCGGCAAAGCGCCGCAGGCGGATACGCTGGAGAAGGCGGAGAAGATCGGCCTGCCGGTGCTCAAGACGCCGTATACGATGTATGAGGCCTGCGGACGGCTCTATGCCGCCGGACTGCCGCCCGTGGAGCTGAGGTGAGCCTATGGAGATGCTGAAGGAATCGTATCCCGTCGCGGCCAACGACATGACGTGCGCGGGCGACGTCGCCGCGAAGATCAAGCGGCGAATCAAGCAGCTTGGCGTGCCGGCGGGCGTCGTGCGGCGCGTGTCCGTGTGCACGTATGAGGCGGAGATCAACCTGGTCATCCATTCCTGCGGCGGGCGGATCGATCTGGAGATCACGGAAGAGCACATCCTCGTGCACGTGTGCGACACGGGGCCGGGCATCCGGGACATCGACAAGGCGATGACCGAGGGCTGGTCGACCGCCTCCAGCGCGGTGCGCGCGATGGGCTTTGGCGCGGGCATGGGCCTGCCCAACATGAAGCGCAACGCCGACGAATTCGCCATCACGTCCGAGGTCGGCGTGGGCACGGACATCACCATGATCTTTCACATTTGAGCCGGTGACGAAGAACCGGCGAACAGGAGGGAAAGGCTTTGCCTGCGACGTACTATCATTCCGTGCGGCTGGACAAGGAGAAATGTGTGGGCTGCACGACCTGCCTCAAGCGCTGCCCGACGGAGGCGATCCGCATCCGCAACAACAGGGCGTCCATCATCCATGAGCGGTGCATCGACTGCGGCGAGTGCATCAAGGTCTGCGCCAGCCACGCCAAGGTCGCCGTGACCGACCCGCTGGACGCCATCAAGCGCTTTCGCTATGCCATTGCGCTGCCCGCGCCGACGCTGTATGCGCAGTTTCAGGGCGTGCACAGGCCGGAGCCGATCATCGCGACGCTCTTCAAGCTCGGCTTTGACGACGTGTTTGAGGTCGCGCGCGGCGCGGAGATCGTCTCCCACGCGATCCGTCAGGCGCTGGAGGAGCCGGACAGGCCGCGCCCGCTGATCTCCTCGGCGTGCCCGGCCATCGTGCGGCTGATTCAGGTGTGCTTCCCCAGCCTGATTGAGCACATCGTCGATCTCGTCTCGCCCATGGAGGCCGCCGCGAAGATCGCCAAGGAGGAGTTCGCCCAAAGGCATGGCGTGGACATCGCCGAGGTCGGCGCGTTCTTCCTGACGCCCTGCCCGGCCAAGCGCACGGCGGTGCGCGCGCCCATCGGGCAGGAGAAGTCCTACGTGGACGGCGTCATCGCCATCAAGGACATCTATCCGGCCATGCGCGCGCTCATGGATCAGGGCTGCACGCCGCCGGAGATGGACCGCGCCAGCACGGTGGGCATCAAGTGGGCGGTGCCCGGCGGCGAGGCGGAGGCCGTGGGCATCAAGAGCGCGCTGTGCGTGGACGGCATCGACAACGTGATGAACGTGCTGGGCGCGATTGAGGACGCGCGCTTTCGCGATCTGGCGTACTTTGAAGGGCTGGCCTGCGTCAACGGCTGCCTCGGCGGCCCGCTGACGGTGGAAAACAGCTTCGTCGCCAAGAACCGCCTGCGCAGCGTGATGAACCGCACGGAGCAAAAGACGGTCGTGCGGCGGGACGTGTTTGACACCGCCTATCAGACGCTTCGCCTGACGCGCGAGATCGAGCCCAAAGACGGCTTGCAGAGGGGCGGCACGATGCGCGAGCGCATCGAGCGCGCCGAGCGCATCGACCGGCTGACCGCGAGCCTGCCGGGCTTCAACTGCGGCTCCTGCGGCTCGCCGACGTGCCTTGCGCTGGCGGAGGACATCGAGCGCGGCTCCGCCACCGAGCTCAACTGCATCTTCCGCCTCAACGACCGCATCGCCGCGCTGGCGGCGGAGATGGTGACGCTGCGCGAGTCCACGCGCTTTAATACGCTCAAGGACACGGCGAGGCTGCGCGAGATGCGCGAAGAGCTCAGCCGCTACGACGACTGATCGGAAAAGGGGGATGAAACGGCATGCTGGTTTCCGAATTTGAACGGCTCAGCGGCGCGGCCTGCCTGACGGGCGCGTATGACGACCGCGAGATCGCCTGCGGCTACACCTGCGACCTGCTCAGCCACGTCATGGGCCGCGGGCAGGCGGACATGGCGTGGATCACCGTGCAGACGCACATGAACGTGATCGCCGTGGCGGCGCTGATGGACTTTGCCTGCGTGATCATCCCGGAGGGGCTGCCGGTGGAGGCGGCGATCCTCGCCAAGGCGAAGGAGGAGGGGATCATCCTCTTTTCCAGCGGCCAGACGGCCTATGCGCTCTCGGCGCTGCTCGCACAAAACGGCGTCCTTTCGGCCAGAAAGGGCTGAGCGCATGAAGCTCTACTGCGACCTGCACATCCACTCCTGCCTCTCGCCCTGCGGCGACGCGCTGATGACGCCCAACAACATCGCGGGCATGGCGTACATCAAGCAGCTGGATGTCATCGCCGTGTGCGACCACAACACCGCGCGCAACCTGCCCGCCGTGCAGGCGGCGGCCGACCGGCTGGGCGTGCTGCTGCTGCCGGGCATGGAGCTGACCACGCGGGAAGAGGCGCACATGCTCTGCTATTTCCGGGATGTGCGCACGTGCCTCGCTTTCGGCGAGGCGATCTACGCGCATCTGCCGGCCATCCCCAACCGCGAAGCGTATTTCGGCCGCCAGCAGGTGATGAACGCGCAGGACGAGGAGATCGACGTGGAGGAGCGCCTGCTCATCTCCGCGCTCGACCTGAGCTTTGAAAGCTGCGCTGCGCGCATCCATGAGGCGGGCGGTCTGTGCGTGCCCGCGCACATCAACCGCGGGGCGAACGGGGCTTTGCAGGCGCTGGGCTTTTTGCCGCAGAACGTGCATTACGACGCGCTGGAGATCGCCCTGTCCGCGCCCATGCCCGCCGTGGCGCTGCCGCGCTGCCCGCTGCTCGTCTCCTCCGACGCGCATGATCTGGAAAACATGCTCGAACGGACATTCTTCATCGAGGCGCGCGAACGCTCGGTGGAAGCCGTCTTTGAGGCCATATCCGGAAGATGTTGACAAAATCAGGAAAAGGATTCTGCGGATTTCGTCGAAAAACATGGATTAGCATGGTCTAACATATGGGTTCTATGGTATAATGAACCCAATCGTGATTGATAACTTTATGTCAAACATGGAAAACGAAAGGGGTTTTGCACGCCATGTCTTTTGAAAAGGAAAAGTATGCGGCATTGCAGCGGGAGATTGACAAGCTCAAAAATGAGCCGGGCGCGCTGATGCCGGTCATGCAGAAGGCGCAGGAGATCTTCGGCTATCTGCCAGAGGATGTCCAGCGCTACATCGCCAAGGCGCTGGACATCCCGGCGAGCGACGTCTACGGCGTGGCCACGTTCTACGCGCAATTCAATCTGGAGCCGAAGGGCAAGTACATCATCAGCGTGTGCATGGGCACGGCGTGCTACGTCAAGGGCAGCCAGCAGGTGCTCGACAAGCTGGAAGAGGTGCTGGGCGTGCCGGCCGGGCATACGACGCCGGACGGCCTGTTCACCCTCAATGCCACCCGCTGCCTGGGCGCGTGCGGCCTGGCGCCGGTCATCATGATCAACGAGGATGTCTACGGCCGCCTGACGCCGGATCAGGTGCCGGACATCATCTCGATGTACCACTGATCGGCCATGATGCGCGAACTGGCGGACAATATCCTGGACATCGCGCAGAACGCCATATCCGCCGGCGCAAAACTGCTCACCATCGACATCGCCGTCAGCCATGCGCAGGACGCGATCGCCTTCGTCTTTGAGGACGACGGCTGCGGCATGAGCGAGGAGATGGCCGCGCGCGTCGCCGATCCCTTCACCACCACGCGCAAAACGCGCAAGGTGGGGCTGGGGCTGCCACTGCTCAAGATGACGGCGCTGGCGACCGGCGGGGACTTTCAAATCGAGTCCCAGGTCGGGCGCGGGACGACCGTGCGCGTGCGCTTTGGGCTCTCGCACATCGACCGTCCGCCGATGGGCGACGTGCCGGGCGCGCTGTACACGCTGGTGCTCGTCAATCCGCAGATGGACTTTCGCTTTCTCTACGATTACGACGGGAAACGCTTCACGCTGGATACCCGCGAGATTCGGGCGGCGGTCGCGCCGTTCCCGCTGGACGCGCCGGAGATCTCCGCGTGGATAAAAGACTGCCTGTATCAGGAAATCACCGACTTACATGGAGGGTTGTTCTCATGAAATCGCTTGCCGAACTGGCGTTGATTCGCAAAAGGATGATGGACAAGGTCAACCTGAGGAAGGATGACAAGATCGACACGCGCATCGTGGTGGGCATGGCCACCTGCGGCATTGCCGCCGGCGCGCGCCCTGTGATGCTTGAGTTCGTCGAGGAGCTCAAGCGGCGCGGCATCGATAACGTGACCGTCGCACAGACCGGCTGCGTGGGCATGTGCCACCTGGAGCCGATCGTCGATGTCTACGTCAAGGATGAGCCCAAGGTGACGTACGTGCACATGACGCCCGAAAAGGTCGCCCGCGTGGTCAACGATCACATCGTCAACGGCAGACCCGTGGAAGAATACACCATCGGTGCTCAGGAATGAGCGGGACAGGTGAACAGGAGGAAAAAATATGGATCTGATTCGCTCTCATGTCATGGTCTGCTGCGGCACGGGCTGTTCGTCCTCCAACTCCGCCGCCATCATCGAGGAGTTTGAAAAGCAGCTCGCCGCCAAGGGCCTCGATAAGGAAGTCAGGGTCGTGCATACGGGCTGCTTTGGCCTGTGCCAGGCCGGCCCGGTCGTCATCATCTACCCGGAAGGCGCGTTCTATGCCCACATGAAGCCCGAAAATGTCGAGCGCATCGTGGAGGAACATCTGGTCAAGGGCCGCGTCGTCAAGGAATTCCTCTACAAGGAAGCCGTCGAAGAGGACAACCGGATCAAGTCGCTGGAGAACGTCGAATTCTATAAGAAGCAAAAACGCATCGCGCTGCGCAACTGCGGCGTCATCGACCCGGAGAACATCGAGGAATACATCGCCTTTGACGGCTACAAGGCGCTGGGCAAGGTGCTCACCGAGATGAAGCCGGAAGAGGTCATCGACCTGGTCACCAGGTCCGGCTTGCGCGGCCGCGGCGGTGCGGGCTTTTTGACCGGCATGAAGTGGAAGTTCGCCGCGGCGTCCGTGTCCGACAAGAAGTACGTCTGCTGCAACGCCGACGAGGGCGACCCCGGCGCGTTCATGGATCGCTCCGTGCTGGAGGGCGACCCGCACGTGGTCATCGAGGCCATGGCCATCGCGGCCTACGCCATTGGCGCCGATCAGGGCTACATCTACTGCCGCGCCGAGTACCCCATCGCGGTCAAGCGCCTGGAAATCGCCATCCGTCAGGCCCGCGAATACGGCCTGCTGGGCGAGGACATCTTTGGCACCGGATTCAACTTCGATCTGGAGGTTCGTCTGGGCGCCGGCGCGTTCGTGTGCGGCGAGGAGACCGCGCTGATGACCTCCATCGAGGGCCATCGCGGAGAGCCGCGCCCGCGTCCGCCGTTCCCGGCTGTCAAGGGCCTGTTCGGCAAGCCGACCATCCTCAACAACGTGGAGACCTACGCCAACATCCCGCAGATCATCAACAACGGCTGGGAATGGTTTGCCGCGATGGGCACGGAAAAGTCGAAGGGCACGAAGGTCTTCGCGCTGGGCGGCAAGGTCAACAACATCGGACTGGTCGAGGTGCCCATGGGCACGACGCTGCGCGAGATCGTCTACGACATCGGCGGCGGCTGCCCCAACGGCAAGAAGTTCAAGGCGGCGCAGACCGGCGGCCCCTCCGGCGGCTGCATTCCGGCCAGCCATCTGGACGTGAAGATCGACTATGACAACCTGACCGCCATCGGCTCCATGATGGGCTCCGGCGGCATGATCGTCATGGATGAGGACAACTGCATGGTCGATATCGCCCGCTTCTTCCTCGACTTCACCGTCGACGAGTCCTGCGGCAAGTGCGCGCCGTGCCGTATCGGCACCAGGCGCATGCTGGAGATCCTCGAACGCATCGTCGAGGGCAAGGGCGAGGACGGCGACATCGAGAAGCTGGAGAACCTCGCCAAGACGATCAAGGCGACCGCCATGTGCGGCCTGGGCCAGTCCGCGCCCAATCCGGTGCTCTCCACCCTCAAGTACTTCCGCCACGAATACGAGGCGCACATCTACGAAAAGCGCTGCCCGGCGGGCCACTGCAAGAAGCTGCTGACCTACAAGATCAACGCGACCAAGTGCCGTGGCTGTACGATGTGCGCGCGCAACTGTCCGGCGGGCTGCATCAGCGGCAAGGTGCGCGAGCCGCACGTCATCGACACGACGAAGTGTCTCAAGTGCGGCGTGTGTATGGAGAAGTGTAAGTTCGACGCGATCACCCGTTCCTGATACGGCCTGAAGGAGTGAATGAACATGGCAATGGTAAACGTGACGATTGACGGCGTGAAGGTGCAGGTCGAGCCCGGCACCACCGTCCTTGAAGCGGCGCGCCAGGCGCATATCCACATTCCGACCCTCTGTCACCTCAAGGACATCAACGCCATCGGCGCCTGCCGCATGTGCGTGGTCGACGTCGGCGCGCGCGCGCTGGCCGCGGCCTGCGTGATGCCGGTCTTCGATGGCATGGTGGTCAAGACCAACACGCCCGCCGTGCGCGAAGCGCGCAAGGCCGTGCTGGAGCTGATCCTCTCCAACCACGAGCGCAAGTGCCTCTCCTGCATGCGCAGCACCACCTGCGAACTGCAGGCGCTGGCCAATGACCTGGGCGTGAACGAGAGCAAGTTTGACGGCAAGAATATCGAGTATCCGCTGGACACCTTCTCCCCGTCCGTCGTGCGCGATCCAAACAAGTGCATCCTCTGCCGCCGCTGCGTGGCGGTCTGCCACGATGTGCAGGGCGTCGGCGCGATCGGCCCGATCCACCGCGGCTTCAAGACGATCATCGCCCCGGCGTTTGGCAAGAAGCTCAGCGAGACGGACTGCATCAACTGCGGCCAGTGCATCAGCGTCTGCCCGGTCGGCGCGCTGCGCGAGCGCAACGACACCGACAAGGTCTGGGACGCGATCAACGATCCGGACAAGATCGTCGTCGTGCAGCCGGCGCCCGCCGTGCGCGTCGCGCTGGGCGAGGAGTTCGGCATGCCCGTCGGCACCCGCGTCACCGGCAAGATGACGCAGGCCCTGAGGCGCCTGGGCTTTGACAAGGTGTTCGATACCGACTTCGGCGCGGACATCACCATCGTGGAGGAGGCCACGGAGCTGCTCGGCCGCATCAAGAACGGCGGCGCGCTGCCCATGTTCACCTCCTGCTCGCCGGGCTGGATCAAGTACGTCGAGCACAACTTCCCGGAGATGATCCCGAACCTGTCCACCTGCAAGTCCCCGATGCAGATGGAGGGCGCGGTCATCAAGAGCTACTATGCCGAGAAGGCCGGCATCGATCCGAGAAAGATCGTCGTCGTGGCCGTCATGCCGTGCGTGGCCAAGAAGTTTGAGGCCGAGCGCCCGGAGATGGAGATCGACGGCATGCGCTCGGTGGACATCTCCATCACCACGCGCGAGCTGGCGCGCATGATCCGCGACGCGCGCATCGACTTTGCGAAGCTGCCGGACGAGGAGTGCTTTGACGAGCTGGTCGCCCAGTCCACCGGCGCGGCGCCGATCTTCGGCGCGACCGGCGGCGTCATGGAGGCGGCGCTGCGCACTGCGGCGGATGTGCTGGAGAACCGCTCGCTGGAGAGCGTGGAATACCACGAGGTGCGCGGTCTGGAGGGCATCCGCGAGGCGACGTACACGCTGGGCGGCAAGGAACTCAAGGTCGCCATCGCCAACAGCACCGGCGCGGCCAAGCGGCTCATCCGGCGCATCCAGTCGGGCGAGGCGAACTACGCGTTCGTGGAGGTCATGGCCTGCCCGGGCGGCTGCGTGAACGGCGGCGGCCAGCCGATCGTCAGCGCCGAGACCCGCATGGACGTCGATCCGCGCGCGGCGCGCGCGGCGGGCCTCTACGCCGAGGACGAGGCGAAGACGCTGCGCAAGTCCCACGAGAACCCGGATGTCAAGAAGCTCTACGAGGAATACCTCGGCGAGCCGAACGGGCACCTGGCGCACAGGCTGCTGCACACCCACTACGTCGATCGTTCTGTGAAGTAAACGGCAAGACGCCGTCCCCCATGGCCATGAAGGCCGTGCGGGACGGCGTTTTTTTGCGTCCGGGCGGCGAATCGTCGTGCTTTCCTGCATTGCCGGCAGGCCGTTTGATACTGATTGCTGATAAAAATGTTGAATGCGGCGCGAAGCGAAGAAGGGAGTCTGAGGGATGAAATCCCTCAGGCGGGTTTTAGGGCGGCAGCCCTAACGTCTTCTATCATCACGGAGTAAGCGGCAGGAACCGCAGCGGAGCACCTGAAATGGCCGGCGTATCCTGCGGACACAGGGCGTGCGAATCCCCTGGTCATTCCTCAGGCGTCCTGCCCGCCTTGCGTTTCTCGGGAGCGTTTCACAAGGAGATCAGTCGGAGATGCGCGTTTCAGCCGCCTGACGCGGGGGCTGTTTTTTTTATGCCGAGAAGCTCGGCAAGCGGCACGCGCAGCACTGCCGAGAAGATCATCAATTCGTAATCGGCGACGACCCGCTCGCCCGTCTCGATTCGACTGATCGCCTTTTGATTGATCTGTATGCCTTCGATCTGCATCTTTGCCGCCAACTGATCTTGCGTCAACCCCAGCTTTTCTCGGACGATTCGGATATTTTTTCCGGACACATTGCATTTCCCATTGTAAGCGTAAATCTTCATGCCAGTTTCCGTCCTTTCAAATTTATCCCAATAAAGGATATTATTTGATTGACTTTAGCATTTGATTACACTATAATTATCCCAAAGATGACTAAGCGATAGAAAGAATAGGAAAAATGAGGTGATGGGAATGCGTGTGCGATGGCGCAGGGCATGCCGATTGCGCCCGGTTTGGCAATCCGGCACATGGGGGGAGAAGCACATGAATCATGACGACGAGATTTGTGCGATGAAAGCGGAAATCGCGCGCTTGCAGCAGGCGTTGGAGGAGAGCGAAAATGACCGGGAGGAGATGCGGCTTGCGCGGATGCAGGATCGCAAGGCGCTGGAGACGATGATCAACAGCACTTGCTGGCGCATGACGGCGCCGGTGCGCTTCGTGCTCGATCCAATCAAGGGCCGGTTTGGGCACACGCTCGTCCTGCGTGGCCTTCGGCATCTGAAGAACCGGGGCATCAGGCAGACGGCCCGGCGGGTGCTGGAACGCGCCGGGCGGGCGCAGGAGACGGCCGGCCCGACGGTGTACCTGCCGGAGCGGCTCAAGGAAATCGAGGAGAGCCGCTCCGGCCGCCGAGTGCTGCTCATCAGTCACGAGCTGTCCTTGACCGGTGCGCCGCTGGTGCTCCTGTATTTCGCACAAACTCTGACGCATTTGGGGTATCAGCCTGTGATGATTGGGCCTGCGGATGGCCCGATGCGGGAAGAAAACACGAAGTCTGGCATTCCAACGATAATCGATGCTGGAATCCTGCAGGACGGTTCAAACGTGGTAGAATGGGTGAAGATGTTTGATCTGGTGGTGGCCAACACAATCGTCGTGGCCGCGGCGGTCGAGCGGTTGAGCGCCGTCCGGATTCCCGTGCTCTGGTGGATACACGAATCGATGGCGTCCTATGATAATCCAGAGCTTGTACGCCATATACCCGCGCGTCTGCCTGAACACATCAGCGTGTACTGTGTATGCAACTATGCACGGCAATGTCTGTTGCGCGTGCGGCCGGCGTATTCGATACGCATTCTGCATTATACCATGCCCGATATCGGCGAAGCGGCGGGGCAGCGTGCGTTTGCGCTGCCGCCGCACGACGGGAAAAAGGTGCTGACGCTGATCGGCACGCTGGAGCCGCGCAAGGGCCATGACATATTGGAAGCGGCATTAAACATGTTGCCGGAGCACGTTCGAGAACAGTGCTTCTTTGTGATCGTGGGCAGGCCGTGCGCGGATGCGTCTTACGAGACGGTGATGAGGATGTGTCGGCGGTATCCGGACAGTGTTCATTATTATGAGTTTCTTTCGCGAGATGAAATCTATGCGCTGCATCATATGACGGATTGTCTGTTGTGCGTCTCGCGCGATGACCCGCTTCCCTGTGTGATCACGGAGGCGCTCTCGGCCGGCAAGCCGGTCATCAGCACGGAAAATACGGGCTATGCGCCGATTTTGAAAAAAATGCACAGCGGCATGATCTACGGCGGTGACGATCCGGCAGAGCTGGTAGCCTGCCTGAAAACGTATATCATGAATCCCGACGCCGCGCACGAAATCAGCAGCCATGCGAGAGCCACATACGAAACATACTTTTCGCAGACGGTGTTTGAGCGCAGCGTGCGGCAGATTCTGCGCGAACGCCTGAACGCTCAGCCTGAAGCGAAACGGCAGGAGATGTGAAACCCGGCGAGATGCGCCTGATTGAGCCGTGCGCACGGCACAAACCGCGCGCGGGCGATTGAAAGCCGCCGCTTTCTGTGCTATAATCATCAAAAGATTCGCGGCACGCGCATGTGCTGCGGGGATTCAAGGAGGATACAGAGATGGAACTCAAGGGCAGCAAGACGGAGAAGAACCTGATGACCGCGTTTGCCGGGGAGTCTCAGGCGCGCAACAAGTACACGTACTTCGCCTCCGTCGCCAAGAAAGAGGGCTACGAGCAGATCGCGGCGATCTTCCAGCAGACGGCGGACAACGAGAAGGAGCACGCCAAGATGTGGTTCAAGGCGCTGGGCGAGCTGGGCAACACGGCGGAGAACCTCGCGCACGCCGCAGAGGGCGAAAACTACGAGTGGACCGACATGTACGCCACGTTCGCCAGGGAGGCGGAGGAGGAGGGCTTCACCAAGCTCGCCGAGCAGTTCCGCGGCGTCGCGGCCATCGAGAAGGCGCACGAGGAGCGCTATCGCGCGCTGCTTGCCAACGTGCAGATGCAGAAGGTCTTTGAGAAGGGCGAGATGACCATGTGGGAGTGCCGCAACTGCGGCCACCTCGTCATGGGCCTCAAGGCTCCGAGCGTCTGCCCGGTGTGCGCGCATCCGCAGAGCTACTTCGAGGTGCGCAAGGAGAACTACTGATTCGAATACGCAACAAGGCCCGGACGGATGTCCGGGCCGATTTTGCGTCTGTGATGATCCGGTGTTTCGCGGGGGATGATGGGAACGAGTTCTCGCCGCCGTCCATGGCCGGAAGGGAGCGGACAGTGCGTCGGGCATCGCCGCATGGCGCACGGCCGAAGGGCGCTGCTGCGCGCTTTGAGCGCGCAGGCGCGATTTCCTGTCTGGGCGTTTCGCGCATGGGGGAACGATGGGGCTGCCGCCCCAGATCCTGGCTGAGCGCTTTCACCCCCGGACTCCCTTCTTCGCTTCGCGGCGGTTTGAGGGGGCGTCATTCGCAGCAGAAGTCCGTGTCCTTGCTGTCCTTGCGCACGGCCGCATACAGGCAGAGCACCGTGATCAGCAGCAGCGCGGACGCCCAGAAGACGCCGGTCCAGTCTGCACGCGACATGCCCAGGAATTCCGCGCGGTAGACGCGCATCGCCACGGCGTCGCCCAGCTCCGCTTCGCCGCCGTCCACGTGCCAGAGCAGGGACGCGCCGACGAGACGCTCGCTCAGCTTGTCCTGCGGGGCGTCGGCCACCACCGGGATCTCGATGACCTGCGTGCGGGCGATCACGCCGGATTCGCCCTCCTCAGCGGCGTCCATGTGCAGGTCGAAGAGCAGCGTCCTGTCCTGCTGGGTCATCGCGGGCGCGGCAGCGGGCTCGCCTGGCACGGCAGCCCCGGTCATGGGCAGGTCGCCGTCGCCGCCGTCGGTGAGCGCCGCCTCGGCCGACGTGGCCGCCGCGTGCTTTTTGCCCGGCAGCGAGAGCCCCTCGGGCAGCACGCAGGAGAGGTGCACGTCCGCCGCCGCCAGGCCGGCGTTGACCACCACGACGCGCAGCGTCGTCTCCTCTCCGACGGCGAGGCTGTCCGTCTCCGCCGTCAGGCGCGCGCTGACCTTCGCGTCGCAGACCTCCATGCGTGGCATCGGCACGCGTTCGCCGTCCGCGCGCAGCGTGGCGGCCATCAGGCGGCGCGCGTCCGCGTCGTCGCGGAGCGCATCCCCGTCCACACGCACCGGCAGCGTGATCACGGCGCTGCCCGGCGCACCGTCTGTGGCGGCCTGCGCATGCACCTGACCGCGGATGACTTGGCCCGTCTGAACGAAGCCGGCTTCAAGCGGCTCGGCGAGCGCCACGTCCTGCGGGAGCGTCAGCTCCAGCGCGACGTCCTTGGCCGCCGTGCCCGCGTTCGTCACCTCGATGCGATAGGCAAACGCGTCGCCCGGCTGTACGCGGCCGTCCGTCACGCCGTCCACGGCGGCGCTGACGCCGATGTCCGCGACGCACAGCGCCAGAGGCGCGGCGGCGCGATAAAAGCGCGTGCCCATGCTCAGCTCGCAGCCGATCTCGACCGTCTCGCTGCCGCCGTCCGGCAGCAGCGTGAGTTCACGGGTGAACGTCGTCACCGAGGGCGTGAGCGCGCCCGTCTGCGCGTCGGTCTGCGCGGCGGGCAGCACGGCTTCCCAAGTCGTCTCCGCCGAGGCCGCCAGGCGATCGGGCAGGCTGAGCGTCAGGGTGACGGCGGTCTCATAGGGCAGCGGATTGCCCGCCGTCACCGTCAGGCGCACGGGCTTGCCGGCCTCGATGCGCGCGTCGTCCGTCTCAAGCGTCAGCGTCAGTTCCTGATTCTCCCCGGCCCACGCGGCGCCCTGCGCAAGCCCATCGCCGATGCTCTGGTATACGTCCGTGAGCAGCTCCGGCAGATCCTGCGCAGAACCGGCCGTTGGCACGAGCGCGAGGGCCAGCGCCAGCAGCAGCAACTTCTTCTTTTTCACTGGGATCAACCTCCTTGTGCGCTTTACTTTGGCCTGTTTGCGCGGCGTTTATACCGTCATGCACGCCGTGCTTGACAAACGCGCTGCGATACGTTACGATGAGCAAAGAATTGATCCCTTGGAGGTACTTATGAATTCATGCAGCGTCTGCCCGTCCGTGGTGCAGCAGGTGCAAAAGAACATGCCCGCACAGGCGGACATCGCCGCGCTGGCCGAGTTTTTTCGCGTCATCGGCTCGGACACGCGCCTCAAGATCCTGCTGGCGCTGGATGGCTGTGAGATGTGCGCGGGCCATCTGGCAGAGGCGGTGGGCATGGCGCCCAGCGCGGTGTCCAATCAGCTTCGGGCGCTCAAGCAGGCGCGGCTGGTCAACGTGCGCCGCGAGGGGAAGATGCTCTATTACAGCCTGGCGGACTGCCATCCGCGCGAGATCATTCACCTGGCGATGAGTCACGTCAAGGAGGAAGCGTAAGAGCGCTTGCGCTCCAATGTTTGACCGCCGCGGCGCGCACAAAAGCCGGAAAGCGTCCTGCGGGTGTGCTGGGATGCCCGACAGGCCGCTTCTTCAAACGCATGCCGTTTTCGGCGGCCGGGCTGCGCGCCATGCAAACCATAGACGCAAAAAAGCAGGGCCTGCGATTGCTTGCAGGCCCTGCTTGCGTGTGCTCATTCCTCGTCGGAAAGCGCCGCCTCGACGGCTTTCTCGACGGCTTCCCAGACCGCTTCGCTCTCCTCGACGGTCTCCTCTTCGACCTCGAAGACGTCCTCCTCGCCTTCCAGCACGAGCACGTCGTCCTCGGCGGCGTGCTTCGCCTGCACGATCAGCTCCAGCGTGTCCACGTCCACGGCGAAGATGGTCTCCGGAGAGCCGCTGTGATCCTTGAGATAGCGGGCGACCGCGGCCGCCTGCTTGCGGTTCATCTTAAAGACGATCGCGCGGTGTTCGCTCTTGATGGTCTGTTCCATGTCATAGCCTCCTTGTGCTGCGGATAAGGGAAGCATATCATGCGCGGGCGCGTCTGTCAAGGATCAGCGCATGGCGCGCATCGCGTTGAGCACGCACAGCAGCGCCACGCCGACGTCCGCAAACACCGCCGCCCACATGCCCGCCATGCCCAGCGCCGCCAGCAACAGCACGCCGACCTTGATGCTCAGCGCGAGGACGACGTTCTGGCGCGCCAGACGGCGCACGCGCTGGGCGACGCGCATCGCCTGCGGCAGCCGGTCGAGCGCATCGGTCATCAGCACGACGTCCGCCGCCTCGATGGCCGTGTCGCTGCCCAGCGCGCCCATGGCGATGCCCACGTCCGCGCGGGTGAGCGCCGGGGCGTCGTTGATGCCGTCGCCCACGAACGCCGTGCCGCCCTCGCGGCAGATCGCTTCCAGCCGTTCGAGCTTGCCGTCCGGCAGGAGCTGCGCGTGCGTCTCGTCGATGCCCAGCGCGCCGGCGACGGCCTGAGCCGGGGCTTCGCGGTCGCCGGTGAGCATGACCGTGCGCGTCACGCCCAGGCCGCGCAGCGCGTCAAGCGCCGCGCGCGCGCCCGGCTTGATCACGTCGCTCAGGCAGATGCAGCCCGCATACCGTCCATCGATGGCGGCGTAGATGCGCGCGCCGTCCGCGTCGCAGTCGATGCCGCCGAGCGAGACGCCGTGCTCGCGCAGCAGCGCCGTGTTGCCCGCGAGCACCGCGCGCCCGTCCGCCGTGCGCCCCTGCACGCCGCGCCCTGCGATCTCGCGCTCAAGCGTCACAGCCTGCGCGGCCACGCCGCGCGCAGAAGCCTCGGCGACGGCCGCCTGCGCCAGCGGGTGCATGCTGTCGCGCTCCGCGCCGGCGATCAGCGCGAGCACGCCCGCCTCGTCAAACCCCGGCGCCGGGTGCACGTGCTGCACGCGGAACGCGCCGGTGGTCAGCGTGCCGGTCTTGTCCAGCACGAAGGTTTTGACGCGGCACAGCGCGTCGAGGCTGTCGCCGCCCTTGATCAGGATGCCGCGGCGCGCCGCCGAACCGATGCCCGCAAAATAGCACAGCGGCACGGAGATCACCAGCGCGCAGGGGCAGGAGGCGACCAGGAACGTGAGCGCACGGTACGCCCACTCGCGCCAGCCGCCCATCAGCAGCGGCGGCACGATGCACAGCAGCGCCGCCAGCGCGACGACGATCGGCGTATACACGCGGGCGAAGACGGTGATGAAGCGCTCCACCGGCGCTTTGCGCGCCTGCGCGTCCTCGATCATGGCGAGGATGCGGCTGACGGAGGACTCCGAAAGCGGCTTGGTCACGCGCGCGGTGATCACGCCGCTCTGGGAAACGAAGCCCGCCAGCACGCTGTCGCCGGGCTCCGCCGTGCGCGCGACGCTCTCGCCGGTCAGCGCGGAGGTGTCCATGTCGCTGATGCCCGTGAGCACCACCGCATCCAGCGGCACGCGCTCGCCCGGGCGCACGCGGATCTCGTCGCCGGGCTGCACCTGCGCCGGATCGACCGCGACGTATTCGCTGCCGCGCAGCACGTAGGCGTGCTCCGGGCTGAGCGCGAGCAGCGCCTTGATCTGCCTGCGCGAGCTGCCCACGGCATACGCCTGAAAGCACTCGCCGATCTGGTAAAAGAGCATGACGGCGCAGCCCTCGGTGATCTCGCCGATGGCGATGGCGGCGAGCGAGGCGACGGCCATCAGGAAGTTTTCGTCGAGCATGCGGCCCCGCACCAGCGAGCGCACGGCGGCGTACAGCACGTCGAGGCCGGAGACGGCGTAGCAGGCGAGCAGCAGCGCCGTCTTGCCCCATGCGGGTGCGGGCAGCAGCATGCCCGCGGCGAAGAGGAGAAGCGCCAGCAGCAGGCGCGGAACCTGCGCGCGGGCCGCCGCGTCGTCGCCGTGGTCGTGCCCGCAGGCGCAGCCGTCGTGGTGAGCGTGGTGGTCGTGCCCGCAGGCGCAGCCGTCGTGGTGAGCGTGGTGATCGTGTCCGCAGGCGCAGCCGTCATGGTGGCCGTGGTGCTCGTGCCCGCAGGCGTTGTGGTGGTCGTGATGGTCGTGTTCGCAGGAACGGCCGTCACGATCGTGGAGAGATTTGTTCATCGTCATGCCTCCTTCATGGAAACCGCGCAAATCATTCATCATTTCATGGAATGATGAAATGATAGCACGAAATGCGCGCCCTGTCAAGCAGGGCGCTCCATCTTTTTTTCCATTTTTTCGGCAATCTCGCGCAGCTTTTCGCGGATGGGCAGGGCCTGCGGACAGGCGGCCTCGCACTTGCCGCAGCCGCGGCAGGCGCCGGCGCGCTCGCCGCTGTCCATGTCGTGCCACTGAAAGCGCAGGCGCGCCTCGTTGGTGTAGCGGGCGAAGTCGTTCATCATGGCGAAGTTTTCCGGGATGTTCACGCCGAAGGGGCAGGGCATGCAGTAGCGGCAGGCCGTGCAGCCCACGAACGTGCGCGCGCGCAGCGCGTCGCGCACCGCGCCGACGGCGCGCTGCTCCGCCTCATTGAGCGGCGCGCAGCCGTCAAACGTGTGCAGGTTGTCGGCGAGCTGTTCCTCGGTGGACATGCCGGAGAGGATGACCTTGCAGTTGTTCAGGCTGGCCACCCAGCGCATCGCCCAGGCGGCGGGACTCCAGTCCGGATGCAGCGCGGCGAAGGGCGCGCGCAGCGCCTCGCCGATCGTGGCGAGGCTGCCGCCCTTGACCGGCTCCATGACGATCACCGGCACGCCCAGGCGCTCGCAGAGCGCGTAGCCCTTCATGCCGGCCTGCACGTCAACGTCCATGTAGTTGAGCTGGATCTGGCAAAAGTCCCAGTCGCGCGCGGTGAGGATCTCCTCAAACGCATCGTAATCGTCGTGGAAGGAGAAGCCGAGGTGGCGTATGCGCCCCTGCCGCTGCTGCTCGATGAGAAAATCGAGGATGCCGCTCTCCACGGCAAAGCGCCAGCGCGTGCGGTTGAGCGCGTGCAGCAGGTAGAAATCGAAGTACGTCTGCTGCATGGTCACAAACTGGCCCTCGAAGATGGCCTTGGCCTCCTCAAGCGTCTTGATGAGGGCGAGGGGCAGCTTTGTCGCCAGATGATAGCGATCGCGCGGATACGCCTTGAGCGCGCGGCCCACGAACGCCTCGCTCGTGCGGTTGTGGTAGAAATAGGCGGTGTCAAAGTAATTGACGCCCGCCTCAAACGCCGTGTCGAGCATGGCTGCGGCGCGCGGCTCGTCGATGCACCCGTCCGACGTGGTCGGAAAGCGCATGCAGCCAAAGCCCAGCCGGGAAACCGTGACGCCCAGTTTTTCGATGTGAACCCGTTCCATCGCGTTGCCCCCCTGTCCGTTTTGCTCATCATAGCACAGCGGCGGGCGGCGTGTCAATGAGGGGGTCAGGGCTCCATCAGCGCGCATTCCACGGCGCTCAGGCGGCTGGCGGCCTGAAGGCAGAAGGCGTCCGCGTGCGCGAGGCGATCCGCCTGCGGAAGCGCGATGAACTCCTTGAGCATCGTGACCATGCCCTCGGCCTGCGTGCGCAGGCTGGCGCGGCGGGCCTGCTCGTCATCCAGCGCGATGCGCAGCATGTCCAGCTGCGCGCTCAGGCGATCCGCGCGGCGCTGCACGTCCTCCTGCGCGGCGGATATCGGGGCCGCTTTGGGCGCGAGCGCGCGGTCGATCAGGTGCTGCAGCGAGGCGACGAGCTGCTCGATCTGCGGGTCGCCGCTCTCATGCGCCTGCTGGGAAAGGCGTTCGAGCGCATCGGTCTGTTCGGACGCTTCGCCTGCGTACGGATTCACGTAGGGGATGCCCGCCTGCGCGAGGCGATCCATCACGCGATGCACCAGCTCCGGCCGCGTGCGCACGGTGGAGCGGTATTTGTTCTGATAGCGCAGCATCAGCGTGCGGTCGCCGTCGGCCAGCTTGCGCACGCAGGCGCGCACGCTCAGGCCCTGCGCCCGCGCGGTCAGCACGCTTTCGATCAGCCGCTCGACCTCTTCCGGCGAAAACGTCTCAAAGGGCAGCGCACGCCCCATGGCCTCGCCCGTCTGCGCGCGCACCTGCGCGTAGTAGAAGTTGCGGATGCTGTTGGGCTTCCTGCCCAGCTCCTGACCGAGCCGGTCAAACACGCTGCGCAGGGATTCGCCGGTCTGCGCCGCCTCGTCGATGCGCCGCTGCAGCGCGTCGATTTCGCTCTTTTGCCAGCCGCCATGCGGCCCGCGAACCGGACGCCTGAGCGCATCGTCCGGCCGCACCGAGGACATTTCCATCAATGATCGTCCCTCCTTGCCCGCCGTCGGCGGGGAATTGCAGCCCTGCTTGGGGCTTATGCCCATCAGGATGTACATGGTGAAGGCATTTTATACGGTATGTGCTTTGGTGGGTGACGGACGGTATCAGTCTATGTGTTTTCCTGCCGGGACAGTACCATGCAAAAGCATTGCTTCATCTGGGAAGTTGCGGTATAATAGACCAAAATGCTGCGCAGTGCGCGGCTTGGGAGGCGCTTGATGATGAAGTATGTGCTGGTGATTGGCGACGGCATCGCGGATGAACCGCTGGACGCGCTGGGCGGCAGAACGCCGCTTGAGGCCGTCGACTGCCCGCACATGGATGCGCTGGCCGGCGGGCGGCTGGGCCTGTGCCAGACCGTGCCGCACGGCGTGACGGCGGGCAGCGACACGGCGATCCTCTCGATCTTCGGCTATGACCCGCGCACCTGCTATACGGGCCGCTCCGCGCTGGAGGCGGCGGGCATGGGCGTGATGCTTTCGCCCGGTGAGACCAGCCTGCGCGTGAACCTCTGCGCGCTTGAGGGCGATGATTTCGACACGGCCTGCATCCTCTCCCACAGCGGCGGGGGCATCGAGGGCGAGGAGGCCGTCACGCTGATGGAAGACCTGTGCGCCGATCCGCGCTTCGCGGCGCTGGCCGCGGCGATCGGCCTGACCATCCACGTGACGCCGACGTTCCGCCACACCGGCGTGATCGACGCGGCGCATGAGCCGGACCGCGCCGCCATGCGCTTCACCGAGCCGCACAACGTGCTGGGCAGCGCCGTCGCGCCGCATCTGCCGCAGGGCGAGCTGGGCGCGGAGATGACCGCGCTGATGCGCGCCTCCTTCGAGATCCTGCGCGATCACCCGGTCAACCGGGCGCGCCGGGCGCAGGGCAAGCCGGCGGCCAACTGCATCTGGCCGTGGGGACCGGGCGCGGCGATGCGCCTGACATCCTTTGACGCGCTGTATCACAAGAAGGGCAGCGCCGTCTCCGCAGTGCCGCTGGTCTGGGGCATCGCCAACCTGTGCGGCGTGGACACGCCGCGCGTGCCGGGCGCGACCGCCGAGCTGGACACCAACTACGAGGGCAAGGTGGACGCGGTGATGCGCGCGCTTTCGCAGGGCGCGGACTTCTGCTGCGTGCACGTGGAGGCGCCGGACGAGTGTGCGCACGCGGGCGACGTGGAAGGCAAGTGCGAGGCGATCCGGCGGCTTGACGCCCGCGTCGTCGGCCCGCTGCTCGCGCGCCTTGACCGGCTGTACGGCGAATACCGCGTGCTGCTCCTCTCGGATCATCCCACGCTGCTGCGCACGCGCGGCCATGACGGCGCCGCCGTGCCCTTCGCCCTCTACGACAGCCGAACCCCCGGCAGACCGCGCAAGTTCGACGAGGCGCACGCGCGCGCCACGGGCGATTTTCTCGCCGAAGGGCCGATGCTCCTGCGCGCGCTTTTCGCCTGATGCGGGAAGAATCTGCCTGTTTGGCTCGTCAAATCAGTATACACGCGCAAATGGAGGCTCTTATGCTCAGACGCTTGACGGTTTTTCTGTTGCTCCTGATGTGCCTGCTGCCCTGCGCGGCGCAGGCGCAGGAGACGAACACGCAGCTCACGCACTACCTGCTGCTCGGTCAGGACGGCTATGCGGAGGACGTCGTGGAGGACGCGCGCACCGACACCATCGTGATCGTGACGCTGGATGAGACGCACAACCGCGTGATCATGACCTCGGTGCTGCGCGACAGCAAGATCAAAAACCCGAACGGCAACGACACCAAGGCGAACCTGCTCTACCGCTACTTCGGCTTTGACGGGATCACGTCCTGCCTGGAGCGGGAGCTTCAAATCGAGATCGAGGGCGCGGTGCTGGTCAACTTCGAGCACGTCAAACCCGTCATCGACGCGCTGGGCGGCGTGGACATCGAGATCACGGAGGCGGAGTACATCGCCATCCGCAACATCCTGCTGGGGCAGGACCCGAACATGCCCGACGGTCCCGGCATGACGCACATGACAGGCCGCATCGCGCTGGCGTACATGCGCGCGCGGGCGACGGGTTCCGGCGGCGACTTCGGACGGACGGAGCGCCAGCGCAAGGTGATCAGCCAGCTCCTGGAAAAGTGCCGCAGCCTGTCGCTCACGGAGCTGGTGTGCATCTACAACCAGGTGTCCGAGGGCATCAAGATGGACCTCTCGGCGATGGATGTCCTCCGGGCGATCTCCAAGGGATACGCGCTGATCGAGGGCGGCGCGACGTTTGAGGAGTTCAGCATTCCCCAGAGCGGCACGTATTCCTACGGTACGGTGGGCGATTCGTCCTCCGCGCTGATCTTCAGCTGGAAGAGCAACCGGGAGGCGTTTCACGAGATACTCAACAACCCCTGAACAAGTGGAGAAACGGATAGGATGAAACGAAACATGAACGCAAGAAAGACATGCGCGCGCCTTGCGCCGCTCACGCTGATCATGCTGTTGGCGCTGCCCGCGTGCGGCGCATGCGAAGAGGTGCTCGACCTCTCGCAGTTCGAGAACGGCCAGCCGCCCGCCGCCGAGGTGTGGGAGGACGCCGTGTTTGAGACGCTCCCCTGGTATGCGCGCGAGGACGGCACGGACTGGCGGTATCAGGACGACGGCTCCGTGATCGTGACCATCTCGGCCACGGGCGATGTGACCATCGGCGGGGACACGCGCAAGAGCGGCAAGAACGTCTTTGACAAGCAGCTGGAGCAGGAGCCTTCCGGCCTTGCCTTCCCGTTTGAAAACACGCGCGCGATCTTTGAGGCCGACGACATGACGATCGTCAACTTCGAAGGCACGCTGACCGACACAAAGAGCCAAACGGATAACTCCTTCTCCTTTGCCGCGCCGCCGGAGTACGTGCAGGTGCTCACCTCCGGCAGCGTGGAGGCCGTGTCTCTGGAGAACAACCACGTGCTCGATCACGGCGAGCAGGGCTACGAGGACACCTGTGCGGCGCTGGCCGGCGCGGGCATCCGCTACAGCGGCCATCTGGGCAGCGCGACCTACACGACGGACACGGGCGTGGACATCGGCATGCTGTCCTATCAGACGTTCAACGGGAACTACAAGAACATCTACGCGTCCATCGAGGGCGACATCAAGGCGCTGCGCGACGCGGGCTGCGAGCTGGTGATCGTCTCCTACCACTGGGGCGAGGAGAAGGACTATGTGCCCAACGAGCGGCAGGTGCCGCTGGGGCGCGCGACGATCGACGCGGGTGCGGATCTGGTCATCGGCCACCACAGCCACCGCATGAACCCCATCGAGGTCTACAACGGCAAGTACATCTGCTACTCACTGGGCAATTTCTCCTTCGCGGGCAACACCAAGCCCGACGATATGGACACCTACATCTTCCAGCAGCGCTTCCGCGTCTATCCGGACGGCACGGCGGAAAACGCGGGCTTCCGCATCATCCCCTGCTCGATCTCCTCGCAGGAGGATTACAACGACTTCAAGCCCACGCCCATGGACAGCGGCGAGTCCGCGCGCGTCGTCGAGCGGCTTCTTGAGCTGAACCAGGAGATGCAGGACACCTACGGCGTGACCGCCGTGGGCGACTACCCGACCGAATGGCTGACCACCTACTGACAACATCCCCCTCCCGTGCCCCGGGAGGGGTTTTGTTTCCCGCTTTGCGCGCGTCATGCCGCACAGGTAATACTTTCTCAGATAAAAATGAGCTATAAGCGCGAGGCGAAGAAGGGGTCTGGGGACCGGTCCCCAGGCTAGGGGTTTGGGGGATGAAATCCCCCATCGTTCCCATATCGCGAAGCAATTCAAGGAAAAGGAGTCAGGGAGCGAAGCGTTACCTGACGACCGATTATCGAATGGCTCATTTCTATTTGAGAATAGTATAAAAAGAAACCGTCGGAACGATTTTCCGACGGTTTTCGTTTTTTCGCGCGTCACCCATTCCAGGACAGCTCAAACTCCCCGCTCGCCTGGCGAAAGATGAAGCGCAACACATAGCGTTCCCCCCGCCGCACATCAATCTGCGCGCTGTCCCGCGGCGCGCACAGTCTCATCAGCGAACGCCCGCCCTCGCCCAGCAATTCGGCCTCCATTTCGCCCCTCCTCAGCGGTGCTTTGAGTTCAAAGCGATAGGTTCGGCTTTCCCTGAAGCGGATCACGCGCTGAATGCGCCCATGACAGGCGGTAAACTGCGCGCGGCAGCGGCCTTTCCCCCGCAGGGAGCCGACAAACAAGAGCGCCCGCTTGAAATTGAGCACAAGCAGTCCTGCCTCATACAGCCCAACCATCAGCGCGCAAAGCGCCGAAATGCTCAAAATGGCGGTTCCTATAAATCGCAGCATGCCTCGCACCTCCTGTCATTCAAACTGCGCGCGGTACATGTTGTAATAGAAGCCCTTCCTGGCCATCAGTTCCTGATGCGTGCCGTGCTCGACGATCTCGCCGTGATCGACGACCAGAATCTCGTCCGCGCTTTCAATGGTCGAAAGCCGGTGCGCGATGACGAAGCACGTCTTGCCCGCCATCAGGTTGCGCATGGCCTTCTGGATCAATTTCTCCACGCGGGTATCGACGTTGCTGGTCGCCTCGTCGAGGATGACCATGCGGCTGTTGAGCAGCATCGCGCGGGCGATGGTCAGCAGCTGCTTTTGCCCCTTGGAGATGTTCGCGCCGTCGTCGGTGAGCAGCGTGTCGTAGCCCTGCGGCAGACGGCGGATAAAGCCGTCCGCGTGCGCGGCCTTCGCGGCGGCGATGACCTGTTCGCGGGTGGCATGCTCGTTGCCGTAGATCAGGTTCTCATAGACCGTGCCGTGGAAGAGCCACGTCTCCTGAAGCACCATCGCGTAGGAAGCGCGCAGGCTGTCGCGCGTGAGCGCATGCACGTCGTTGCCATCCACGCGGATGTCGCCCTGCTGCGCGTCGTAAAAGCGCATCAGCAGCGAAATGAGCGTCGTCTTGCCCGCGCCCGTCGGCCCGACGACGGCAATCAGCCGCCCCGGCTTGGCGTCCACGCAGAAGTCATGCAGAATCGGCTGGCCCGGCTCGTAGCCGAAGGTCACGTGCTCAAGCTCCACATGCCCGTCAACGTCGTCAAGCGCGTGGGCATCCGGCGCGTCCTCCGTCTCAATCGGCTCGTCAATCAGCGCGAAGATGCGCTCGGCGGCGGCCAGGGCGCTCTGCAACTCGGCAAAGACGTTAGCCGCCTCGTTGATCGGGCCGGAGAACTTGCGCGAATACAGGATAAAGGAGGAGATGCTGCCGATGGTCATCTGCCCGGCGCAGAAGAGCAGCGCGCCGAACACGCTCACCAGCGCAAGCGACAGGTTGTTGATGAAATTGACCAGCGGGCCGACGACGCTGCCCTCGTATTCGCTCTGGTAATACGCCTCGACGGCCTCCTCGTTGATGA
>CALVKT010000027.1 GCA_944333055.1 uncultured Clostridia bacterium | reverse complement strand
CAGAACTGATCATCCTGCAGCCATGCGCGGCCTGCGAGGCGCTTCTCGATCTTGAGCGCGGCATCGGTCGGAGAGTTGCCCTCCAGCTCGGCGAGCTTCACGACGTTGGTGAAGATCGCCTGACCCGTCGTCACGGACCGCGTCGACTGCACATAATTCGTGCCGTCGTCGTTCAGGATCCTGACGATATCCGCCACTACCGTCAGATCGCCAGCGCCGCCATCCGTCACCCTCACATTCACCTGATATTGGGCCTTGGAGTAATGCATGCCGTCGATCGGGTTTTCGGTCGGCGTGTTCTCCGTGATGGTGTAGGTATACGTCCGGCCGATATGTTCCATCCCGTACTCGATTTCGCCGAAGGAAGCCGTGTGGTTCGCCGTCTGGCCATCGATGATGATCGTCTTGGCGCCCTCCTCCGCATCGAACGGCATCGGCGTGCCATCCTCCGCGCTCAGCGTGAACTGGAACGAGGCATCCGGCTCGCTCCACTCGTAGCCATTGAGCACCTTGGTCACCGGGATGTTGACGGTGTCGGGATTCGCCGTGTACGTGTTGGTGAAGGCGGCGATATCCGTCCGTGCCTTATCTGCTTCGCTTGCGCCATCATTGCTGTAGGCAGGGTTCTGCCCGACAAGCTTCAGCTTGCCCTCGCCGTTGTCCCTCACGACGACGGTGATCGTGGTCGTGTGCGCGTCGTAGGTCACGCCTTTGGACTGAATGCCTGCCGTGTCGGGATCGTCATCATCAGCAGGCTTATCCTCCGTCACGTTGAACGTGTACGTGCCCGGCGCGTTGAAGGTGATGGCGCCGAAGGACTGGCTCTGCACCTCACTTCCCAGCGTACCCGGCGCAGAGATGGTCGCAGTCATCTTGCCTTCGGTCAGACCGCTCACATTCGTCTCATTGTCGCTCGTCAGCTCCAGCGTGAAGGTGAAGCTGTCATTCGTCAGCCAATTGCGGCCAGACAGCGTCTTCTGCACCTTGAGCGCGGTGTCGCCGCTGAGGGTCAGCCCAGTGGTGCCGTACGTGTTGACGAAGTTGTTTGCCGTGCCGTCCGTGTTCGTTGCATCGCCAGCATAGCTGACATCCGCTTGCAGCGTGCCGTTATTGTCCTTCACGGTCACGGTCACGGTGCACTCGTGCGTGTCGTAAGTCACGCCGCCAGCACTACCCACCGTCTCCTTGAGCGTGAACGTGTACGTGCCCACCTTGGAGAAGGTGATCGCACCGAAGCTGAAGCGTACCGGCGCGCCATCCGCACCGCCGCTCGCGGTGGCCGTCGTGCCGTTCTCTTCGATGCTGAAGCCATCGCCAGTGGCCGGCGTCAGCGTGAAGGTGAATCTCTCATTCTCCGCCATGTCGCGGCCCTTCAGCGTCTTCGTGCCGGAGATCGCGGTGATGCCATCCAGCGTCACGTCAACGGGGTCGTAGATGTTGGAGAAGGTGATTGGGCCGGGATCTCCTTCCGGAGTTACGACAGTTTCGTCGCCCTTTTTCACCTCGCTGATCTTGGCGTCGATCTCCGCACCATTTTCGCCCGGTGTCTCCGTGACTTCGACCTTCACCGTGTACACGTCCTTGTCGTAGGTCATGGTCCCGTCGCGGCCTTCCTCTTCGACGATCTGGTAATAGTACGGACTTCCGCTCACGTGGTTGGCTGTGAACGTGATCGACTCGAACGCAAAGCTCCCGCCAGCAGCATTGGTCACCTTCGTCTCCTGCGGCAACGGCGTGCCTGTTCTCGGATTGCCACCTTCATCAACGCTGCTGATGGTGAAGCTGAACTCGCCCGCCGCCGGCTCTCTGGTGCTGTTGGAGTCGCCCGTCAGGCTCTTGCTGCCGGTGATCGTGACAACATCCTGATCGCCCTGGTATGTGTTCGTAAAGGAACTGGTTGTTGCAGTGAAGGGCGAGCCATCCTCGTTCTGGAGCGAGAGCGTGCCGTTGCCGTTGTCCTTCAGCACAACCTTCACCTCGTAGCTGGACGTACCGTCAAGCCGAACGCCCGCGGGCAGCTTCTCCGTGTCTTCCCTGATGGTGTAGGTGAACGTCTTCTCACCCACATAATTTCCATTCTCGTCCTTCAAATCCGAGAGTGTGTACGTGATCGCGCCGAAGGAGGCTTCCTTTGTGTCGTCGGAACCTTTGATCGTCACGGTCTCGCCGCCCTCTGCCGGCATCGGCGCGCCATTCTGGCCCGTCAGCTTGAACTTGAACGCATCGCTATCGCGCCAGTCGCGGCCAGTCAGCGTCTTGCTCACCTTGAGGGAGCCGCTGGCGAGCGTGGTGTTATCCGCCGCATACCTGTTGGTGAAGATCGCGGTCTGCGTCTCGTCTTCAGACTGCGTGAAGCCTTCGTCATGCATCACATCCAGCGTCAGCCCGTTCGTCGCGTCATATCTGACCTTGACGGTCACGGTGTACACCGTCTCGTCGTACGTGACGCCCTTGCTCTGGATGCCCTCTGTTTCGGCATCATCGTCCTGGGGCAGTACTTCCTTGATCGTATAGGTATACGTCTTGCCGAGGTTGGCCTCCGTGTATTTGATGTCTCCGAAATTCTTGCTCTTCTGGACATCGGAATTATCGATCACAATGGTCGACGTCCACGTTCCGTCCCCCTCGGTGGCGGAGCCTTCCGGCATCGGCGTGCCCGCAGCCGCCGTCAGCGTGAACGTGAAGCTGTCGCCGTTCGCCCAGTCGCGGCCCGTCAGGTTCTTCGTCACCTTCAGATACATCTCGCCGTTCAGCGTGCCGGTCGCTGCGTACGTGTTGGTGAACGCGGCGACGGTCGTCAATTCGGCATCATCCTCGTCACTCGCGCCGGTATTGGCGTACACGGCGTACACAGCAGCGCCTTCAGGATCTGTCGCCGGTCCTTCTGCATTCTCCACCCGCCTGATCACCAGCTGGCCGTTGCCGTCGTCCTCTACGGTCACGGTGATCGTGGCCGCGTGTGTGTCGTAGGTCATGCCAGCGGTGCCGGAGGCAGGCGGCACTTCCGTCACGGTGAACGTGTACACGCCTTCCTGCGTAAACTTGATCTGGCCAAACGTCTGATATTGCGGGATGCCCTTCGTATCTGTCGGATCGGCCACCGTGATCGTGGTCGTGATGCTGTATTCATTCTCAGCAGTCCCCGGCAGGACAGCCACCGGGTTCTTGCCGTCCGCGCCGATCGTACCCTGTGTCAGCTTGAATGTGTACGTCTCGCCTGTCCGCCAGTCGCGCCCATCCAGCGTCTTGCGCACCTTGAGCGCGGTTTCGCCATCCAGCGTCGCCGGCTTCGGCGCATAGGTGTTCGCCCACGTCAGGCTGTTTTCCGTGGCGCTGATCGTCATTTTCGTATCAGTCGTCGTGGACGTATAGCCCGCATTCGTCTGAGCAGTGGTCAGCGTTTCCTTCACGGTATACGTCGTTCCGATCGGCAGGCCATAGATCGTGATCGTTTGGTCCTTCTGCAGCGAGAACGAAAGCACACCATTCGCATCGGTTTGGATCGTCTTCGTTGTATCCGCCGTCGAGTACTTCACCGTATAGTACGTCGAAGCCGTGAGCGTTTCGACGGTGAAAGCAAACTCCTCATCTGCCACATTCTCCGGCAGTGTGATGTAGCCCGTCGCAGGACTCACTCGCTTGGTGATGGACAGATTGCCCGCCGCATCCACGCTCAGCTTGCCATTGTTGCCCAGCTTCACCTCCATGGTGGTGTCGCCTATGTAGGCAGGCTCGTAGCTGTTGGCGTAGGTGCCGGTGGTATTTGGTTTCTTTTCAGCCAAAAAGTCCCGATGGCGATTGGTCTTCTGCGTGCCGGCCCTGACATACAAATTGCCGTCAATCGTTGTCGTATTGCCGTTAGCGCTCGTGTCCAGCAGGCTGCCCAGGAATGCTACCGGCTCATCGGTAACGGTCAGCGTATTGCCATTATCCAGCTTGTAGTAGACATTCTTATAATAATAATAGGTATCCAGTTCGATCCCGTCGTTTGAATTCAGCGGTATGGTACACTCCCTATTGGCATAGATCGGGGTGTCTGCGGTGAAGTAGTAGAAGTTGTTGTCCGTCGCCGGGATGAACTGGGCGGTAGCGGCAGAGCTTTCTCCCCAATCGTTGGAGTAGAAGCTCAGCTTGCCGTCAGTGCCCACATTCTCAGACACGTACGAGGCAAAGGTCGTGTCGCTGGTGTAGGTGCCGTCTTCCAGAGCAGCCGCGTAGGACTTACTCACCCCGCCAAATTTACCGATCTTGGTTCCCACCGAGAAGAACACGCGGATGGGATAGGCAGCGGTCACATCCATGGAGGTATTGCCATCAAGATCCGTATCCACTTCGTAGTAGCGCATGGGGATGGCCGTGGCCGGAATCTTAACCGTTACCCGATCCCCCACCTTGGGATCATCGGGATCATCGGACTTTGTCACCTGAATGATAACATCTTCCAGGTTGGCTGGGCCATAGACTTCGTTGCCGTCAATGACCTGCTCAAACACATAAGTTGTGACCCCGTTATTGGAATAGGAAGTCTTCTCAGTATAAGCGGTATCGCCGTAGACGATGGCGTTGAAGTCCTTGACCTCCATATAATCGCCCAGCTGGTCGGTAAACTCGATGTAGCCGACAGCCGAACCCCCTTCGGTACTTACAATGGGCGATACGGCATTGGCGCCTTCGGTCTCGAAGATGTCTTTGAAGATCGTATTCAGCTCGCCGGCATCATTGGTGGACTTATAGTAGTCACTGTTGGCCGCCCGCTCGCCCAATCCGTTGCGACCATGATTCCAATGACTATAATAGAACTCAGCCTGAGGGTAGTTGGAGGACACTGCGTGCATATAGGCATTTGCCCTGGTTGTTTCATCGCTGCCTTCATCGGCTTCGGTAACAGTACTATCCGCGCCGCTGAAGATGCCGATGGTGTAGATGGTGGTGCCTTCATCCTTCAGCGTCTTGGCATTGTCAATGGCTTCGTTTGCCACAGAGTCGTTAAAGCTCGTTCTCGTGGTAGGAACACCGTCGGTGAAGAAGATCACCACTTTTTTGGCGTTTGTCCGGGCGCGGTTCATTACAGTAATCGCAGAACCCATGCCCGCGCCTGCGTCGGTTGCGCCATTGGCAGTGAGTCCGTCTACGGTGGACGCCACTTCTGCGGTATTGTCGGTCAGATGATGTTCAATAGAAGATAGACTTGCAAAGGTTACCAAGCCGACTTGGTGCTTTTTGTCATCGGCAGCCTGGCCGTTGGCGTCGGACACCGCGTCCAGGAAACTTCCCACCGCGGATTTCAGCTCCACAAGCTTTGAATTACGATTACGGGAATAGCACTGGGTGCCCTCGGAATCTGCATCGGTTTTTGGAGTGATGGAAGTCCAACCCCCCCAACCGCGGTATCCCCAACTCCCCTCCCTATAGGTAATTTCCCGATAACCGTACCACTCGTCAATAATATAGTAGGTGGCATCCTTGTCCATTTCTGATGCATAGACAATATTATAATCGTTCAGAGGATCGTCCATAGAACCGGATACGTCCAGCACCAGGACGATGTCCAGCGGCACCGAAATCTGGGCGGTGTTTTTCATGGTCGAGGACAGCGCGGACAGGCCCACCAGGAAATCCGCATCATCGGACTTCTTGATGTTGATCGGTCTGTTCCCACTCCCCGTCAGAGCCACATCGCTCGTGGAGACGGACTTGTCCGTCCAGACGCGGCCCACATACTGGGTGGAATTGGCGCCGGCATACCCCTGCCAGCCGTTCAAGGTGGAGGTGTCGGCCACTGGGTTGTCATCCGCCGCCACCGCCGCGCCCGGCAGGCCGGCCACGAGCAGCATCATCGTCATCAGCAGCGCGAAGAGCCGCCTTGCATTCGTTCTCATGTTGAAATCTCCTCCCCGATGATCTCTTCTATCTGCACATCGTTCCCGATGGTATTTCCCGCGTTTTTCTCCGATGGCCGCCGGTGCGCCTATGCTTCTTCCGTTCATCGTCGTGCCTCCGTTTCACATACCCATAGCCGCGCCGCCCGCAGAACCGGCGTCACAAAACGCGCGTTCTGTAAAATGGACAGGGCTATAACCATAGCTATACTTGATTTATTATACTGGATGAATCTGGAAAAGTCAACTAATCTGAACATTTTTTCGCAACTTTTTGGCCATACTGCCGCCCAAATTGCCGACTTCTGGTCGGTTTTGTCCCGGCGCAGCGGACGCCGGTCCGTGCCGTCCGCCTTTCCCCGCGCCGCCCGCCAACTTCCGCGCAACGCGCGCAAAAACCGGCGGCAGGTCATCCCTGCCGCCGGTCTGTTTTGCCGCGCGCCGCATGCGCGCTTTGTCGTTCGCAGGCCGCTTGAGTCCACTTGCGGCGCGGTTTGAAGCGGGGTCACAGGTCGCGCCCGTAGACCTCCCACTCGATCAGGGCCGGGAAGGCCGAGGGATCATCGCTCTTTTGCATCCGCTCCAGCCGCATCCAGCGCACGACATACTTCCCCAGCGCAATCCGCTGCCGGTCGGCCGTCTTCTGCAGATCAAACGCCGCCTGCGTCCCATCGGAGAGCACGACGTGCCCATGCGTCCAGTATGCGTCATGCGGGAAATCCGCCCGCAGCGTCAGCGCCATCTCCTCCACCTCCACCTCGCGGCCGAAGTCGAGCAGGCACCACGCGTCCTCGCGCGCGCCGATCCCCCAGGACTGGTACGGCCATTCGCCGTGGAAGTCGTTGCAGCGCATGCCGTCGATCACGTTGCGCGCCGCAAAGCAGGATTCCCCGCGCGTCTCCACGTTGGCCGTGCAGTGCGGGAAGAAGTCCGTCTCCCCGCGCAGGTCGGCGGGGTTGCGCGCCAGATTGCGCGGCGCAGCGATCTCCTCCGCCGTCATCGCGCGCGCGGTGACGACGTGCCGCGCCCCGGCGAACGCCGCCGGGCTATAGGCGAGGCGCTGCTCGCCGCAGGGCACGCGCCACGTCATCGCCCCGCCGGGCAGATACACCTCGCCCGGCAGCAGCGCCGCGTCCATCTGCACGATGAGATGCGGGCAGTCCGATTCAATGCGGATCACGTCGCCCGGCTGATACACGCGCTCCACGCGCGCATACGCTTCGCTTTCGTGCGCGCCGCGGGCGAGCGCCTCGCCGCGCGCGTCCAATACCGTGATGCTGATCATGCGTCCACCTTCGCCCACCAGAGCTTCGCGTCCGTGCCGCGCAGCTTGCACAGCGCTTCCACGAAGAAGTAATCGCCGTAGAGGATGTTGACGTGCCGGCCCGCGCCGTCGTCGTGATAGGACGCGGTGCACTTTTGCAGGATGCCGGGCGCCTCTTCGCCCCAGTCGGCGCACAGGTCATTGAGCGCGCGCAGCAGGCGCATGGCCGCCTCGCGATAGCCTTGCGCCTCCTCGCCCTGCGTGAGCTTCGCCAGCTCCAGCAGGCCGCAGGCCGCGCACGCCCCGGCGATGTTGTCGATGCGCTCCTCGTCCGCGGGCTGGCAGAAGTCGCTGTCGGTCAGGCCGTCCTCGCGGATATGCGCGATGAAATAGGCCGCGCAGCGGCGCGCGATGTCCAGGTATTTCGCATCGCCCGTGTTGATCGCGCTGAGCGTGAAGCCATAGAGCGCCCACGCCTGACCGCGGCTCCAGCTGGAGCCCTCGCAATAGCCCTGACCCGCCGGGCGGGCGAGCGCCTTGCCCGTCTCGGGATCAAAGATGGTGATGTGGCAGCTGCTGCCGTCCTCGCGCAGGAATTCGCGGATCGTCGTATCGGCGTGGATGCGCGCGATCTGCGCAAAGCGCGGGTCGCCGGTCTGCGCACTGGCCCAGTAGAGCAGCGACAGGTTCATCATGCAGTCGATGATGGCGTAGCCCGCGCGCTCCGGCTGCGGCCACGCGCGGATGAATCCGTTCGGGTTGAAGCGGCCCGCCAGCAGCGTTGCGGCGTGGAGCGTGTCGGTCTTCGCCTGCGCGTCGCCCATCAGGCGATGGTGCGCGCCGGTGGAGAGCAGATACATGAAGCCCACGTCATGGTTGAGCAGGTCGAACGTGCGCAGCTCGTCGGTGAGCAGCTTCTCCGCGCGCAGCGCCTCGTGCATGTACAGCCCGTCGCCGGTGGCCTTGTAGAGCTGCCACATCAGGCCCGGCCAGAAGCCGCCCGTCCACCAGCTGTTGCCGTCGAACGGGGACGGAATGTAGTGATCGCCCTCGCTCTTGTAGGGAATGATGCCCTGCTGTGCCGCCAGCTTCGCGCCGCGCGCGAACTTGCGGCAAGCGCGTTCAAAGGCGATATCCACCCATTTTTCCATATGTTTCCTCCTCATCAATCTCTTGAAACCGCCCAAAGCGGCTTGCAGCCGCCGCGAAGCGATCATGGGGTCAAGGGGCGAAGTCCCTTGCGGGGTTCGGGGCAGCGCCCCGAGCGGGGCTTGGGGCAGCCGCCCCAACGCTCCCCACATCCTCCATGGCGCAGGGCGCGCCACAGGCGCCATCATGCGCCGCGCCCGACCCGCTTTAAACCGCGCGAAGCGGGCATGCACATTCCCTCGCCCGGCGAATCCCATCCGTTTCAATCGCAGGCCGGTGCGCGGCCTGCTCTGAAACGGCGTTTTTTCTTCGATTTTGGGGGAACGTTGTGCTGCCGCCCAAACCCGCCTGAGGGATTTCAGACTCCCTTCTTCGCTTCGCGCCTACAGGTCGCTTCTTTGTCTCAGATCTCGTCATACGCCGGCACGTCGTCCAGCAATGCGCGCCCGCCGGTAACCGTGCCCAGCACGGCGCTGACCAGCACGTGCTCGCCCGGCTCGATCTTCGCCGTGAGCGTGGGCAGCAGCGTGCGCGGAGCCATCAGGTTGGTATTGGGCTCCGGCAGTACGACCGTGCCGCCCGTGTAGCCGCGCAGATTGCACACCGCGCTCACGCCCCACGGCGCAATCGCCGCCGCGCAGTCGGCCCGCTCGATGCGCTCATCCTCGCCGTTTTTGCCGCGCGCGAGCGCAAAGCCGCCCTCTGCCGCATAGAGCGTGCGGTCGGTCGTGATGCGGTGCACGCGCACGTGCCACTCCCCGCGCGGAATGATCGTGCTGGTGACCGTGACCCCGGCGAACGGGCGCCACGTCGAGACGACGCGATCCGCCTCGACGCTGTACTCGGTGCAGCCGTAGCGCGGGTGATACGTGTCCCCGTCCTCGGAGAGGGCGAGCATGTTGTCAAACGCGCCGTCCTTGAGCAGCTTCTGCGCCTTGCACACGGAGAAGCCGAACCGCGTGGAATAGACAAATTTCTCGTACTTCGCCTCGTCGTGGCTATGTTCGTGCGCGCGGTTGCCCGCCGGATAGGCCATCACGTGGCTGTCGTCCGCGCTGCGGGCCACGAGCATGCGCATGTGGGGCTGGCGCGAGAACAGCGGCGCGTCGAACGCCTTCTCCTCGGCCTGCCAGAAGGGATGGCTCTGGGGCAGCGCCAGCACGGCGAACGCCTTCATCGCCCAATACGGCGAGCCGGGCGCGTTGTAACCCTCGGCCATGAGCAGGTTCGGATAGCCGTAGCCGATGGTCAGCGCGCCGTCGCGGGTGAAGATGGGCTTTTTGAACCAGCAGCGCATGTTGCCCAGCAGCAAGTGCTTCATCACGCCGTAATCGACGGCCTCGCACGGGGCCTCGGCCAGCGCCTGCGCCGCGAAGAACGCGCCCTGCGCGAAGCGGTACGTCAGGCTGCGCCCATAGGGCAGCGCCTCGCCCTCTCGGTCAAACCAGCAGGCGAAGTCCGGCGCGATCAGCCGGGCGCGGCGGATGTACTCGGCGCTGCGCGCGGGATCGCGCTCGCCCATCACCTTCGCGTACACCAGCCCGTAGTAGTGGAACGCCCAGAGCGTGTAGTACTCGCGCTGGTTGAAGTAATCGAAGTACCAGCCGTCGCCCTCGTAGTGCTCCTCGATCATGGCGAAGTCCTTTTCGAGGCGCTCGGCGTCGTAGGGCTGACCGCAGACCATGAATCCCATGTTCACCAGCACGCGGAAGAACGTCCAGTTGTTCTTGGGCATGTCGTGATGGTTGATCTGGTCGAGCCACGCGTGCAGGTTGCGCTGGGCGCGCTCCGGCAGCTCAAAGAAGAAGCGCTGCGGCACGATGGCCATGCCCATGCCAAAGACCGCCATCTCCACGAGCCGCTGGTCGAAGTCCTCCACCTCGCCCCAGTACTCCGGGTGTTCGGGGTCCACGCCGTTGATGATGCCCTGCTTCCACTCGCGCCAGATCGGCTCGACGGCCTCGCAGCCGCCCGCGAGCATCGGCACGATCGCCCACAGCGGCCGGGCAAAGCCTTCCATCTCCGCGATGTCGGGCGAGTAGGTCGCGCCGGTCTCGCCCAGATGCAGCCGCGCGCGCCCCTCGCTGAGCAGCGGTACGAGCGGCTCGATGAGTTGTATCGCCGCGCGCTCGACGTCCGCGCGCGAGCGCAGCGGGTTGAGTTGTACTGCGTTACCCATGGGATCAGCTCCTTGTGATGGTAAAATGCTGTGTGTGCGCGCACGCGGCGTCCGCGCGCAGCGTCAGCCGCCAGAGGCTGCCCGGAAAATTGCGGGCCATGCGCGCGTCGGTCACGGGCATCTCCTGCACGCCGGCATGCAGCGCCGGGTCAAACGCGAGCGTCAGGCGGCCAAAGCGCGCCGCACCCGGCGCAAGCGACGGCCTGTTGCGCAGCATGAAGACCCAGGTCATCGTCTGCGGCGCATCCAGCTCGGCGGCATCCGTCAGGCGCAGGCCGTCTTCGTTCACGCGCAGCTCGCGCACGAGCGCGCGCACGCCCGCCTCTTTCGGGTACGCCCCGGCGATGTCCATCTGCGCGCCGTCCGCATCCGCCTGCACGGCCCGCGCGGCGTATTCGCTGCCCGCCGCCTGCTCGCATTCGCCGATCATCGGCACATTGTGGTTGCGCGCACGGGTGTTCTCCTGCGTATAGCGCAGGTCGCTGAACGTGACGGCCGTGTACGTCTGGTTGCCCATGTCCACAATCTCCGGCTCGCCGTCCGCGTAGACGATGAAGCTGCCGACGTCGTTGTGGTTGTGGTTTTCGCCGTTGTGCCCGCCCTTGACGGCGGCAAAGAGCCCGCCGCGCCGCCACATGTGCACTTGCAGATCCGGCAGACATTCGTAGGCCTCGTGCGCCGGCGCGGCCACATCTTCGGGCAGCTCGGCAAAGAGCGTGAAGAGCACGCGGTTCATCTGCGGCGTATCCAGCGGCTTCACGCCGCCGTTTTGCGCGGTCAGCCACGCGCCCAACGACGCGAGCGGCGCGTTGTCCGTGCGCACGCCATAGCGATGGATGCGCTCGCCATCCATGTGCGGCATGGCGTCGCAGTCCGCGAAGTTGAGGAAGTACGGCCCGGCGATGTGCGCGCGCAGCGGGAAAGCGCCGATGGCGCGGATGTGCGGCTCGCCGTAGAAGCTGACCTTTCCGTCCGTCGCCCGGTAGACGCTCTCCAGACAGTCCAGCAGCGCCGCCCCGGCCATGTTGAAATAGCCCGCGCCCTCGTCGCAGCCGCCGTCCGGGGGCATCACGGCGAGGTAGCTGTCCAGCATGCGCAGCGCGCGGGAGACGATCTCCGCGCGGCGGATGCGGTCCTCCACCAGCAGCAGCGCCGTGTCGATCACGTTGGAGAGGATCCACGGCGTCCAGTTGTTCACGTCCCGGCGGATCATGCCCATCCACCAGAAGTCGTCGTGGGTCATGAACGGGTGCAGCACGCGCCGCTCGATCTGAGCGCGCACGCGGCGCGCGAGCAGCGGGCTGACGGCGTCCAGCCTGTCTTCAAGCAGATACAGCGTGTCGGCCAGCGTCGCCGCCGTCTGCGCGGCGAAGAGGTCGACGTAGGGGTTGGTCACGTCCGGCAGGGGGCGCTTGCCGGCGGGCGGCACGCCGCGATGGCTGCTGCCGTTGTGCGCGGAGAGCACCCACGTGCTCTCCTCACAGATGCACCACAGGCCGTCGATCACCGCGTCCACAAACGCGTCGGCCTCCGGCTCGCCATCCGATACGCAGGCGGCCAGCGCTGCGCCCATCAGCTTCACCCGGCGCGCGAAGTACGGCGTCTCATACGCCTCGCGGCTGCCCGTGCGCACGAAGGCGAGAAACTGCGTCGCCGTGAGCATCGGATAGCCGGAAAGCGCCTCGCGGCCCCAGTCAAGCAGCGCGTCGCGCTTGTCTTTGTGAAGCGCAGCCCAAGCCGCGCGGTCCTGCCGCCTCGGAAAGGGGCGGTAGGCCTCGCGCGGCGCGAGCAGGTTTGTCAGGTCGTGCGCGTCCAGGTAGGAGGAAAAGATCATGATCCATCAACCCTTCATGCCGGTGGTCGCAATGCCCTCGATGAAGTAGCGCTGCAGGAACAGGAACACGACGCTCACCGGGATCAACGAGCACAGCGAGGCCGCCATGATCAGGTTGTAATCCGCGGAGTACGCCTGAATGAAGCGGCGCAGGCCGACCTGAATGGTCTTCTTCGTGTCGGTGGTCAGGTAGATCATCGGGCCCATGTAGTCGTTCCAGGTGTTGACGAACGTGAAGATGCACAGCGTCGCGATGGCGGGCTTGGCCAGCGGCAGGACGATGCGCGCCCAGATGCCGTACTCGGAGAGGCCGTCGATGCGGGCGGCTTCGCTCAGGTCGTTGGGGATGCCCAGATAGAACTGGCGCATCAGGAACACGCCGAAGGCCGTGAAGCTCTGGAGCACGACGAGCGCCCAGATCGTGTCGTACAATCCGATGGAGCGCATCATGATGAACTGGGGCACCATGTACGCCTGCCACGGCACCGCGATGGTGCCAATGTAGCACATGAAGAGCATGTCGCGGCCCTTGAACTGCATCTTGGCAAAGGCATAGGCCGCAAACGACGAGGTCAGGATCTGCATGAACGTGACGACGATCGCCAGCACGGCGGTGTTCTTGAAGTACGTCGCCAGCGGCACGCGCTCCCAGATCAGCGAATAGTTCTCCCAGTGGAACTCCTTGGGGATCCAGTTCATCGGCACGGAGAACACTTCAATGCTCGTCTTGATGGAGGAGGAGATCATCCAGACAAACGGGATCAGCGCGACGATGGCCAGCGCGATGAGCACGGCGTATTTGAGCACGGACAGGACCACCTGCCCCGCCGACATGTGCACGGTTTTCTTGTTGGCAGACATCTCTTCGCACCTCCCCTTACATGTAGTTGACCCACTTCTTCTCGCCGCGGAACTGCACGAACGTGACAAGCAGCACGATCGCCAGCAGCACCATGGACACCGCGCTCGCCACGCCGTACTGCGCGGAGGTCGCGATGCCCTCGCCGCCGAAGCTCAGCTCGAAGATGTAGGTGACGAGCATCTTGGTGGACCGGCCCGGGCCGCCCTGCGTCATGATCGCCACGACATCGTAGATCTTGAAGCAGGAGATGATCATCATGATGGAGCAGAAGAACGTGGTGGGCGTGAGCATGGGCAGCGTCACCTTAGTGAACTTCTGCCAGCCGTTGGCGCCGTCCATCGTGGCGGCCTCGTAGAGCTCCGCGGGCACGCCCTGCAGGCCGGCCAGGTACATGACCATGTAGTAGCCCGCATTGCGCCAGACGGAGACGATGATGATCGCCCAGATGGCCAGATCGCGGCTGGATGTCCAGCTCTTCGTCATGTTAAAGCCGATGGCGTTGAGCATCTGGTTGATGGGGCCGTTCTTCATGAGCAGGAAGTTCCAGCACACGCAGATGGCCACCAGCGAGGCCACGTACGGGAAGAAGAACACGGCACGGAAGAAGTTCGCGCCCTTGACGGCCTTGTTGAGCACCAGCGCCAGCGCCATCGCGCTCACCAGCGTCAGCGGCACGGTCATCAGCGTATAGAACACGGTGTTCTTGAGCGCGATGCCCAGGTTGCTCCTGGTGAAGCTGAAATCCTTGAAGATGTAGCGGAAATTGTCCAGCCCCACGAACGTGACGTTTTCGCCGCCGCCCCAGTCCATGAAGGCGAGCACGAAGGAGAAGATCACCGGAATCAGAGTAAAGACGACAAAGCCGATGAAGTTGGGCGCCAGAAACGAATAGGCGATCAGCGTGTTGTGGCGTTCAAGCTTGCTCATCGTCCGTCTGGCGGTCGCCGCGTCGTTCGTCATCGATTGCACCTTCCTTTCATTGGATCAACATGGAAAAACCGCGCCCACGCGAAGGCGCGTAAGCAAAAAGGGGGAGTGCGTGCTCCGCGCTCCCCCTTTACACTTGGCTTACTTCGTCAGGAACTCGGCAGCGCGCGCTTCCATCTCCGCGATGCCCTCGTCAATGGTCAGCTCGCGGGTCATGATGAGCGTATGCTCCTCGTTGACGGCCGTCTTGATCTCGTTGACGCCATCGCCGATCGGCCACTCCAGCGCGATGGCGGTGGGCAGCAGCGCGGCCTTGGTCGTCTCGTCGGTCGGGAAGCCCTCGGCGGACGCCATGACGGCGGCGACGGCATCGCTCACGTACGCCGGACGGGTGCCGGTCTCGGCGATGACCTTCGCGCCTTCCTCAGAGCACATCCAGGCGGCGAACTTCCAAGCTTCGTCCTGATTCTCGCTGGAGGCGCTGATGGCGATGCCGGTCGGGGAACCGAAGGAGGAACCGGCGGGCACGCTCTCCAGATGCGGCACGGCGGCGATGCCCCAGTTCATGGAGGCGGTGCCGTCCTTGATGTAGCCCATCAGCGTGGAGGCGTACCAGTAGCCCATGGGCATCATGGCGACATTGCCCTGCGCGAACGCGCCGGAATAGTGCATGCCGGAGGCCTTGAGCTCGTCATAGCTCATGCACACGCCGTCGTCTTCGAGGGCCTGGTAGAGCTCGTAGAAGTACTTGAGGTCGGAGTATTCGCCGTCAGCCAGCGTGTTCACGCCGTCGCACACGGCCCAGTTGGCCACGCAGGACGTCCAGGTGTGGTAGTGCGTGCCGTAAGCGCCGGTCTTCTCGGTGATCTCACGGGCGATGGCCGCGTACTCTTCCCAGGTCCAGTCATTGGTCGGGTAGGCGACGCCGGCCTGATCGAACAGGTCCTTGTTGTAGAACATGACCCAGTAGTCCGCGCGGAAGGGCAGCGCGTACTGCTTGCCGTCGGCGAGGCTGACATAGCAGGCATCCATGCCGGCGTACTTGGTCATGTCATAGCTTTCCGCGGCGATGCGCTCATCCATCGGCACGACGAGGCCTTCCTTGGACCAGTTCTGCAGGTCGGAGAGCTCCTTGACGCAGTACAGGTCGGTGGTGTCGCCGCCGGAGAGCATGGTGCTCGCCTTGATGTTGTAGTCCTGGGACGCGAGGTCAACCCACTCGATGGTCACGTCCGGGTTCGCCGCCTCATAGCCGGCCTTGATCGCGGCGTAATACGGCGTGGTGGCCGTATCCCAGCCGGCGACGGTCAGGGTGGTCTGCGCCATCGCGCAGGCCGACACGGCCAGCAGCATGACGGACAGCAGCACAGCAACGAGTTTCTTCATGAGAATGCTCCTCCTTTTTGATTCCGGGGGCGGTTGTGTGACCGGTAACATTTGGGTTACGGGCCGTTTTCAATCACCGATTGACCACAATCACGCCCCTTCTCTTGCGCTGATTATACAGCAAGCGAAGAACGGATGTCAAGGTTTTGTGCAATTTTTTCTCAAAGGATTTGTAAAGCGCCCGTAAAGTCCTTGCCACAAAGATATGTTACCGATAACATTTCATCTTGTCAAGCGATGGCCGATGCGGTATAATATGGAAAAACCACCCTGTGCAGCCATGCGGCGGAAAGGCATCCCATGCAGAAAAAAGTGACCATCTACGACATCGCGCGGGAAGCGGGCGTCTCCACGGCGACCGTGACGCGCGTGGTCGCCGGGCATCCCAGCGTCAAGGCCGCCACGCGGGAGAAGGTGCAGCGCGTCATCGACGCCCACGCCTATTCCCCCAGCGCCAGCGCGCAGCACCTGGAGGGCGGGCAGACGCGCACGCTCGCCATGATCATGCCCGGCGTGCAGAACCCGTACTTCGCGCGCATCTACGCCACCGCCTACGCCGAGGCGCAGGCGCACGGCTATTACGTCTGGCTCTTTCAAATCGGCGAGCACAATCCCATCTCCGGCGAGCTGGTGGATGAATTGATCCGCCGCCGGATGGACGGCGTGCTCTTTGCGGGCGGCATCTGGTCCACGCGGCGCAGCGGGCTGGCCGAGGCGGTCGCGCGCTTTCGCCATCACATGCCGGTGGCCGTCGTCTGCCCGCCGTCCATGGAGCTGGACTGCATCTGCATCCACAGCGATCTGGTCAGCTGCTCGCGCCTGCCGGTGCGCCACCTGCATGCGCTGGGCCACCGGCGCATCGCGTATATCGGCGGCTCCATGCAGCTGGAGGACACCAGCCGCCGCGGCGAGGGCTTTTTGGAGGAGCTGCGCGCGCTGGGCCTGGCGGACGATCCCGCCTATCACGTGGACACGGGCTTTGACGCCGAGGGCGGCGAGCGCGCCGTGCTGCGCATGCTCTCCGGCCTGCCCAGAAAGCGCTGGCCGACCGCCATCATCGCCTTCAACGATCAGGTGGCGCTCGGCGCGATGCGCCAGCTCAAGCAGATGGGGCTGCGCCTGCCGGAGGACATGGCGATCATCGGCTGCGACAACCAGTTCTTCTGCCCCTACGTCGATCCGGCGCTGACGACGGTCGACCTGCACCCGGAGGAGATGACCCGCAGCGCCGTGCGCGAGCTGCTCGTCGCACGCGAGGGCGGCGCGCAGTCGCTCACGCTGATGCGCGAGGCCTCGCTGATCGTGCGCGAGAGCTGCGGCACGGCATTGGGCTATCGCCATCTGGGCTAAGCCAAATGCCTTGAAACCGGCGCGAAGCGAAAAAGGCGGGAGGACATCCCTCAGGCGGGGCTTGGGGCGCCGTCCCGATGTGCCCCATCGAAGCACAACAAGCAGGCAGAGCGCGTCCGCGCGCCACGTCTCCCCCAGCGCTCCCTCAAACCCGCTTGATTCCCGCACAAAAACCGGCGGCAGGTCGTCCCTGCCGCCGGTTCTCTCTTTTGCGCGCCGCGGGCGGTTTGAAGCGGGTTTACTTGCCCAGCATCGCCGCGCCGATGATGCCCGCATCGTTGCCCAGCATCGCCAGCTCGATGCGCGCATACGGCATGGTCTTGAAGAAGACCATCGGCTTCACCTTCTCGCGCACGGCTTCCAGCAGGAACGTGCCCGCCGCGCTGACGCCGCCGCCCAGCACGATCATCTCCGGGTCGATCATGTTGATGATGTTGACGATGCCCACGGCCAATCCCTGCACATAGCCGTCAAATACGCGAAGCGCCGTCTCGTCGCCCGCCTTCGCGGCGTCGATGACGATCTTGGCGTTGATCTTCTGCGCATCGCCGCCGCAGGCCGTCAGGATCGCGCTCTGCGGATGCGCGGCGACCGCCTTCTTCGCCTCGCGGATGATGGCCGTCGCGGAGGCATAGCGCTCAAAGCAGCCGGCATTGCCGCAGGTACACAGCTCGCCGCCCATGGCGACCATCATGTGGCCGATCTCCGAGCCGACGCCGTGCGCGCCGGAGTACGGCTTGCCGTCGATGATGATGCCGCCGCCCACGCCGGTGCCCAGCGTCAGCAGCACGCTGCTGCGCACGCCCGCGCTCACGCCCGCGATGGACTCCGCCAGACCGGCGACGGTCGCGTCGTTATCGCCGAAGACCGGCGTATGGAGGTGCTTTTTCATCTCCTCCACAAAGGGCACGTCGTGCCAGCCGAGGTTCGTGCAGAAGGGGATGCGGCCGGTCCTGTTGTCAAACAGGCCGGGCACGCCCACGCCGATGGCCGCCACGTCCGCCATGGCGACGCCCGCGTCCGCGGCCACCTTGCGGCACAGCGCCGCCATGTCCGCGATGATCGCCTGATACGGCCGCTCGATGCCGGTGGGCATCGCGTCCTTGTGCACAATCCGTCCCTCCGGCGTCACCAGGCCGGCTTTGAACGTGGTGCCGCCCACGTCCAGTCCCATGTACATCATATCGCTCATCCTTTCAAAGAGGTTATTCGTCATGCGGGTGCTGCATGCCGTACATCTCGCCCAGCCGCCTGTCCAGCTCGTTGACCGCATTGTAGCCCTCGTTTTTCAGGCGCCAGTTGCGCGCGGCGATCTCCACGATCATCGCCAGGTTGCGGCCGGAGCGCACGGGCACGTTGATCAGCGGCACGGCCACGCCGAGGATGTCCATCGTCGCGTCCTTCGTGCCCAGCCGGTCGTAGTCCTTGCCCGGAATCCACAGCTCCAGGTGAATCACCATGTCGATCGTCTTGCGGCGCATGATCGCGCCGATGCCGAAGATCAGCTTGATGTCCACGATGCCGATGCCGCGCAGCTCCATGAAGTCGCGCACGATCTCCGGCGATTCGCCGCGCAGCTTGCGCCCCACGCGCGCGATGTCCACCACGTCGTCGGCCACGAGCTGATGGCCGCGCTTGATGAGCTCCAGCGCGCACTCGCTCTTGCCCACGCCGCTCTCGCCCGTGATGAGCACGCCCACGCCGAACACGTCCACCAGCACGCCGTGCTGTGTGACGCGCGGGGCGAGCGCCTCGGAGAGAAAGGCGATGGCCTTGCCGGTGAACATGCTCGTCTCCGCCTGCGTGCCGTACACCGGCACGTCGTTCTCGCGCGCCTGTTCCAGCAGCGCCTGCGGACACTCCATGCCGCGCGCGATGACGATGCAGGGGATGTCGTAGGAGAAGTAGCGCCGCAGACGCTCGCTGCGCACCGCTTCCGGCAGGCTCATCAGGTAAGCCATCTCCGTCTTGCCGATGACCTGCGGGCGCGCGTTGGCGAACACGTCGAAATAGCCTGCGAACTGGATGCCCGGTCGGCAGACGTCCGCCACCTCGATGGGCATTTCGCGCTCTCGCGCCGGGCTGATCACTTCCAGATCCAGCGCCTTGACGAACTCCTGCTGGGATACCATGCCCCGTCCCTCCTTTGCGTGCTTACGCCTTATTATAGCCCATTTGCCGCCGCATGGCTATACCTGAGTTGACAAAACGCGCGGGCACGCAAAAAAGGGGCGCATGCCCCTGATCTGTGCCGGCGCAAAGCGCGCATGGGGACGCAGGCGCTCTTCGCGGCGGCTTCAAGCGCTTTGCGGCGTCATTTGAGGCTCGCCCGATACTCGCCGGGCGTCCGGCCGGTGAGCTTCTTGAAGCTCCTGGAGAAGTGCGCCACGTCGGAAAAGCCCGTGCGCTCCGCGACGGCGTGCACGCGCATGGTCGGATCGGCCAGCAGCGCCTTCGCCCGCTCGATGCGCATGCCGCTGAGCAGGTCAAAGAAGCTCTGCCCCGTGTGCCGGTTGATCAGCTTGCTCAGGTGCCACTGGCTCACGTACACGTTTTCCGCCACATCCGAGAGGCTCAGGCGCTCCGTGCAGTGCGCCTGCATGTAGGCAAGCGCCGCGCGCACCACGAAGCTGGACGCCTCGCCGCCCCGGCTCTCCTCCTCCTGCGCCGGGAGGCCGGCCAGCCGCCGCGTCATCTCCTGCACGGCCTCGTGCAGCTCGTCCATCTTGCTGGGCTTGAGCAGATAGCGGCAGGCGCCCAGGTGCATCGCGCGCTGCGCATAGTCAAAGTCCCGGAACGCCGTGAGCACGCAGACCTGCGTGCGCGGAAACTCGCTGTGCACGGCGGCGAGCATCGTCAGGCCGTCCATGTTGGGCATGCGGATATCCGTGAAGAGGATGTCCGGCTTCCGCTCGTGGATGAGCGCCAGACCCGTCACGCCGTCGCCCGCCGTGCCCACGACGGTGCAGCCCAGTTCCGCCCACGGCAGCACGCGCCGCAGGCCTTCGACGATGATGTGCTCGTCGTCAATCAGGATCACCTTGTACATCGCATTCCCTCATCCCTTGACCGCGCCGGCCGTAAGGCCCTTGATGATGTTCTTTTGCAGGAACAGATACAGGATCATCACCGGGATGACGACGATCGCCACCGCCGCGGCCATGAAGCCGTAATCCGTGCCGTATTGGCTGGAGATCTCGCGCAGGATCGCGCACACCGGCATGAGCGCCTTGGAGCGCAGGAGCACCATCTGCACGAACAGGTCGTTGTAGCTCCAGATGAACGTGAAGATCGCCACCGTCGCCAGCGCCGGGCGGCACATGGGCAGCACGATGCGCCAGAAGATGTCCTGCGCGCCGCAGCCCTCGATGAACGCCGCCTCCTCCAGCTCGCAGGGCAGCGCCGTCACAAAGCCCATCATGACCGTGCAGGCAAAGGCGAGGTTGCCCGCCGTCTGCACGATGATCACGCTGCTGAGCGTGTCAAAGAGTCCCACGCGCGTGATCATCCGGTAGACCGGCACGATCGTGGAGAACGCCGGGAACATCAGCGCCGCCACCACGAGTGACTTGATGATCTCCCGCCCGCGGAACGTCCAGCGCGTCAGGCCGAAGGCCATCATCGTGGAGAGCAGCATGACCAGCACCATCACCGTGCCGGAGATGATCAGGCTGTTCCTGTAGCCGCGCAGGATGTTCACGTTGTTGTTGGTGAAGGCGGTGACATAGTTCCTGATCGTCGGCGAGCGCATCACCGGATCGCTCGTCTCGTCGTAGACGTAGCCGCTGGACGTGTCGTAGGCCGGCAGGTTTGCGGTCTTCTCGTCCTGCTGGAGCGAGGCGTTGTAGCCCATCAGCCCGGCGAAGGCGGAGCTCTGGTCGAGCGCCGGCTTGTTCACATCCTTTTCCAGCTTGACGGTGCCGTCCTCGTTGTACAGGTATTCGCGGTACATGTCCCGGCCGTATTCGTCCTTGAGCACCCGCTCGCGGATGATCCGGCCGTGCTGGTCGTAGCTGTAGATCTTCCTGAACGCCGGTGTGAACGAGTCGCTCACCACCAGCGAGGAATCCTTGAACGAGTTGTTGATCACCCAGACGAACGGGAAGAGCGTCGTGAACGCCCAGAGCAGCAGCACGGCGTAGATGAGCGCCTTTTGCGGGGTCATGCGGTGCAGGCCGCGGATCTTCGCCATGCGCTCACCCCCTCTCGCCGTCCCGGCCGAGCAGCCGTCCCACGGTGCGCGAGAGCACCACGCCCAGCACGACGATGATGATGGAGATCGCCGAGCCGTAGTCCACGTCCTGCGCGATGAACGTCTTTTGATACATGTACGTGCCCAGGAAGTGCGTCAGCCCCTTGGGCGCGCCGTTCCTGGCGATGACGCTGGGCAGGTCGAACACCTTGATCGCGCCGGTGATGGCCAGCGTCATGCAGGTGACCAGCACGTCGGAGATCAGCGGCAGCGTGATGTACCAGGTCTTCTTGAGGCCCGTGGCGCCGTCGATCTCGGCGGACTCGTACACGTCCTCGGACACGCCGGACAGGCCCGTGAGGATGATCACGAAGTAAAAGCCCACGTACTGCCAGAGCACGGGAATGGCGACCATGACAAACGCCTTGTCGTCGCTGAGCCAGAGCACCTTCTCGCCGCCCAGCGCCGTGACGATCTGGTTGAGCATGCCGCCGTCGTAGGCGTAGAACAGGCTGAACATCAGGCCGATGGCCGTGGCGGAGATGACGATCGGGAAGAAGTAGACGACGCGAAAGAACTGCGCGCCCCGGCGGATGGCGCTCACCAGCAGCGCGAGCACCAGCGCGATGCCCACCTGAAAGACGACGGTGAGCGCCATGAGCACGAGCGTGTTTTGCAGCGAGAGGATCGCCATGGCGTCGCCCGCGAAGAACTTCCTGTAATTGCCCAGGCCGATGAATTCCTCGCGCGGGCTGACCAGCGTGCGGATCTCGAAGAAGCTGTTGACGATGTTCTCCAGGAACGGATAGTACAGCAGCACGAGCATCAGCAGCAGAGACGGCAGCACGAAGACGATCAGCGGCCGTCTGTCCCTGTAGAGCATGGCGCACCTCCTGTTCGTTCAAAAGCCGGACCCCGGAAGCGGGGCCCGGCGGGCAGGGTCGAGGAAGGGCCTGCGCTTATTCGCCGAAGGGCTTGAGCGCCATGACCTTCTCCCAGCATGCCTTCGCGGTCATGCTGCCGTCCGCGACGGAGGAGATGCAGCCCAGCAGCCACGTCTCGCGCGCTTCCTTGGTCATGCTGTCCTGGAAGGGGCTGAGCATGTAGTTCGCGTTGTTGATCATGTCGTAGGAGGACGCCAGCAGCTTGCCGGTGAACTGGTAGCCGCCGATCTTGGTCGCGGCGTCCGCGCTGGTCAGGTGGGCCAGCAGCGCCACGGCCGCGTCGCGCTTTTCAGGATCGTCCCACGCCTTGCGGGTGAGATAGAAGCCCATGGATACGCCGCCGATGAACGCGGTCTTGTCCGCATCCTCCGCATAGGTCGGGAACGGCATGACGATCGTGGTGTCCATGTTGGCCGCCGGGATGCCGTTGGCGAACCAGCTTCCGTCGATCTGCATGGCCGCCTTCTTGTCCTTGAACATCTGGCTGGTCACGGCCTCGGTGGTGGCGTTGACATCCTTGGCAAAGGCGCCCATCTCGTAGAGCTTGTGGATGAGGTCCATGCCGTCATACCAGCTCTGGGGCACTTCCTCCAGCGTCTTGGGGCGCGCCATGTGCTCCTGCGGCGTGCCGGAGGCGATGATGGCGAACTCGGAGATGTAGTGCGGGATGTCGGAGAGGGAGACGGCGATGGGCACGATGCCCACCTCGTTGAACTTGGCGATGGCGGTCTCCAGCTTCGCCCAGTCGGTGGGCAGCTCCAGGCCATACTGCTCAAACAGGTCGGTGTTGACGAACAGGCCCTCCCAGAACGGGCGGGACGGAATCGCGTACACCTTGCCGTCGGCCTCGGTGAGCACGGCGTTCTCGGTCAGGTTGAGGTCGGGATACGCTTCGTTGATCTCGCTGATGGGCACGACCTTGTCCAGGATCGGCGCGGAATCGGCGTTCGCCGCGAAGAAGAACAGCACATCCGGCTCGTTGCCCACGGCGAAGTCGTTGAGCACGCTGGCCTTCCAGGCCTCGTCGCTGGTGGCGGAGGCGTCCTCGACCTTGTTGCCGGTCGCCGCCTCATAGTCCTTGAGCAGCTGCACGTAGGCGTCGGCCGCCGCGTCGGTGCCGGCGAACGAGCTGACGGTCTTGAGCGTCACGCCATCGGCCAGCGCAAGCGCGCTCGTGAGCACCATCAGGACGGCGAGCAGCAGAGCAAACCATTTCTTCATGACTTTGTTCCCCTTTCTGATTTGGATTGGTCGGTCGTTCCGATGGTTTTATTATAGCAGGTCGGGGATATTTCGTCATTGCTCAGGGATGCGGTTTGTTGTGCTGTTTTGTTGCTTTTCGGCCTCGCTTTGCGACGGATTGCACAAATTCGGGATGCGCAGCGCGACGACGGTGCGCCCTTGTCCGTCCTGCGTGACGGCGATGTGCGCCCGCCCGCCGTAGATCAGGCGCAGCCTGCTGGCGATGTTGGCCAGCCCCAGATGATGCCCGCCCTGCGTGTCGCCGGAGAGCGCCAGATCGATGCGCGCGCGGTCTTCCCCGCTGAGCGCCCGGCCGCCGTTGCACACGCGAATGTGCAGCATCCCGCCCTCCAGCGCGCACGTCAGCGCGATCTCCCCGCCGCCCGCCGGCGCGATGCCGTGCTCCACGGCGTTTTCCAGCAGCGGCTGAAGGGTGAGCAGCGGCAGAAGGCATTCGAGCGCCGCCGCCTCGATCTCCTGCGTCACGCTCAGCCTGTCGCCAAAGCGCTGGCCGATGAAGTACAGATAGGCGCGGGCGACATCGGCCTCCTCGCGCAGGGGCACCATGCGCCGGTTGCCCTTGGCCATGGAGGCATTGAGCAGCACGCTCAGGCTCTCGACCATGGCGCTGACCGTCCTGGAGCCCTCCATGCGCGCCTGCCAGTTGATCGACTCCAGCGCGTTGTTGATGAAGTGCGGGTTGATGCGGCTCTGCATCGCCTGGATGCGCGCGTCCCGCAGCGCGATTTCCTCCTTGTAGGTCTTGTCGATCAGGTGGGCGATCTTCGTGCTCATGCCGGAAAACGCGCGCCCCAGATCGCCCAGCTCGTCCCCGCCGCGCATGGGCACGGTCACACCCCATTCGCCCGCCTCGATGCGCCGCGACGCCTGGGAGAGAATCGTGATCGGGCGCACAATGCGCCGGTTGACGTACCACAGAATCAGCGCCATCGCCGGAATCAGCAGCAGAAAGAGCCCCATCATCATCCGCCTGAACGCCTCGATCTCGCCGTACACGCGGCTTTTGCCGACCGTCAGGCGCAGGCCCAGCGCGTAATCGCGCGTCTTCTCGTACTGCACGTAGGTGATCGTCCCGGCGTCGCCCGCGTCATAAAGGCCGCGGGGCAGCGCTTCCCAGTCGACGGCAAGCGCGCCGGCGTCGCCCACGCGCACGTCGGTCTGCGCATCCCACTCCCCGGCCAGCTCCGTCACGGCGGAAAGCATCGTGTCCATCTCCACGCCCAGCACGAGCATGCCGTAGCGCTCCATCCTGAGGTTGTAGAGGTTTCGGATCAGGTAGACGTCCTCGCCCTCCTGGATGAACAGGCAGCGGGTGTCCAGCGTTTCGCCCAGCCGCTTGACGCGCTCGTGCGCACCGCGCTGATAGACCTGCGCCCGATCAAACCCAGATCGGCTGTAGATGAGCTTGTCCGGCACATTGCAGGGGAAGCAGGCCGCGAATGTGAAGAGCGGCTCGCGGCCGTACTTGCGCTCCAGATACGTGCGCGCGGCGCGCATCGCCTCGCCCTCGTTCATCGTCCCGGCGGCATAGGCGGAGAACGCCTGCGTCAGCTCCCCGTCGTAGGTCGCGTCCTTCGACAGCGTCACCGCCTGTTCGATGAGCCGCACGGTCAGCGTGCGCGCATGCTCCGCGCCGGAGGTGAGCGCCTGTTCGGTCTTCTCCTGCAGATCCGCGAAGAACACGCGTCCCATGTATTCCCCCAGCAGCAGCGTCGGCGTCAGGTAGCACACGAGCACGATCGCCAGAATCTGCGCGCGAATGGATTTGAGCTTCATGGACACCTCTTTCACCGTCAACATGCTCGAAAACGCCGCGAAGCAAGGTGGGGCATGGGAATTATTCCCCTGCCGGGGTTTGGGGCAGCGCCCCAACGTTCCCCCTCATCCCCCATGGCGCAGAGCGCGCCGCCGGCGCCATCATGCGCCGCGCAAAACCCGCTTCAAGCCGCGTGAAGCAGGAAAGGACTCTGCGCGATGCCGGTCCCATGCCCGCTCCGCGCGGTTTTACGAGTCTTCAGTCGTGGAAGTCGAGTCCGAGGAATTCCGCCATCGTGCGCACGAGGCCACGGGCGCGCTCGCGGGTCGGCATCTCCGCGAAGATCCGCACGCGCGGCTCCGTGCCGGAAAAGCGCGCGATGATCCAGCCCTCTTCAAAGTACGCCTTGCAGCCGTCCGCATAGCTGACCTTGTGCACCGGCAGCCCGAAGTCCGGCAGCCTGCGCGCCGTCATCAGCGTCTGCGCGATCTCCGCGCGCGACTGGGGCGTCAGCGCCCAGTCGTACTCCGCCATGTACAGCGCGCCGAACCGGTCGCTCAGCTCGCGCAGCAGTGCGGAGAGCGGCTTGCGCGTCACGGAGATCATCTCCACCAGCAGCGACGCGGCGTACAGTCCGTCCTTGCCTCTGATGTGCCCGCGCACGGTCAGGCCGCCGGAGGACTCGCCGCCGATAAGCGCGTCATGCTTTTCCATCGCGGCGGAGATGTGCTTGAAGCCCACCGGCACCTCGATGCACGCCTCGCCGTAGGCTTCGGCCACGCGGTCGAGCAGGTGCGTGGTGGCGATGTTGCGCACCGCCGCGCCCTTCCACCCCTTGTAGGCGAGCAGGTAGTAATACAGCAGCACGAGCACGCTGTTGGCCGAGACATAGTGTCCCGTCTCGTCAATGATGCCCAGCCGGTCGGCGTCGCCGTCCGTGGCGATGCCCAGATCCGCGTGGTGATCGGCGACCGAGCCCTGCAAATCGCGCAGCGTGTCGGGGTTGGGCGCAGGCAGGTGCCCGCCGAAGAACGCGTCATGCCGGTCGTTGATCACGTCCACGTCGCAGCGGGCGGTAAACAGGATGGTCATCAGGCCCGTCAGGCTGACGCCGTACATCGGGTCGAGCACCACGCGCGGCCGACGCGCGCGGATGGCTTCCATGTCGATCTTCTCCATGATGGAGTCGAGGTACGCGTCGCGCGGGTCGATGAAGCGCACTTTGCCCGCCCTGAGCGCCTCGTCAAAGGGGATCGAGCGGATCTCCGACTCCTCCAGCGCGTTGGCTTCCTTGCCGATGGGCGTGGTCACCTCCTCGCTGGCGTCCCGGCCGCCGCGCGTGAAGAGCTTGATGCCGTTGTAGATCGCCGGGTTGTGGCTGGCTGTCACCGCCGCGCCGTAGGGCAGGTTCATGTGCTTGACGGTGAACATGATCTGCGGCGTCGGCGCGGCGAGGTTGACGAAGGAGAGCTGCACGCCCTCGCCCGCCATCACCTCGGAAAACCAGATGGCCGCCTCGCGGCTGAGGAACCGGCGGTCATAGCCGATGCAGAATCCCTCGCCGTCCACGCCCTCGCGCCGCATGCGCCGCGCCAGCGCGCAGGCCACGCGCCGGATGTTCGCACGCGTGAAGCCGTCGCCGATCACCTCGCGCCAGCCGCCCGTACCGAATCGAATCATCACCTGTGCCTCCTTATCCCATCGTCACCACGACGGCATGCGTGCCCGACGCAAACGCCGGAATCCGCGCCATCGTCTCGCCGTCCACCTCGATGAGCCGCACGCCCTTCTCGACGTGATCGGGGTTTTTGACCTCAATCTCGTAGCGCGCGCCGCGCCACAAGCGCGAAACCGCAAAGCCGTCCCACGCATCCGGAATGCACGGATCGACCGTCAGGCGGTCAAACTCCGGCCGGACGCCCAGCATGTAGCGCGTCGCCGCGTAGTACGCCCAGCCGGAGGAGCCGGTCATGAACGGATGGCGCGCCCGGCCGTGCTGCGCGTGATCCCGGCCCATGATAAACTGGCAGTAGACGTAGGGTTCCGCCTGCCGGATCTCCATCCTGTCGTTCTGGTTTTCGGGCAGCAGCGCGTCGTAGAATTTCATCGCCCGGCCGCCGCGTCCGAGGCGGCACTCGGCCACCCACGCCCACGGGTTGGGATGGGAGAAGATCGAGCCGTTCTCCTTGACGCCCGGATACACGCGCGTGACAAAACCGATGGCGTCGTCCGGCTGCGTGAACGACGGCGCGTTGAGCATCAGCCCGTAGGGCGTGTAGAGCCATTCGTCCACCGCGTCCATGCAGGAAAGCGCCTGCGCCCGTGTCGCCGCGCCGGAGACGACCGCCCACGCGTTGCTCTCCAGGTGCACCTTGCCTTCCTTCGCCGCCTGCGAGCCGATGGGCCGCCCGTCCGCCGTGAAGCCGCGCAGGAACCACCGCCCGTCCCAGAGCACGTCCCGGCACGTCCTGATCATCCGTTCCCTGAGCGCTTCGTACTTTTGCGCGTCGTCCGTGCGGCCCAGATGCCGGGCCGCATCGACAAAGTGTGCCGTCGCCCAGACGAGCAGGAAGGCGACCATGGCGCTCTCGCCGCCGCCCAGGTTCAGGCAGTCGTTCCAGTCCGCGCGCAGGCCCTTCGTCACGCCGTGCGCACCCAGCTGCGCGTAGGAGAAGTCGAGCGCGCGCATCATGTGCCCGTAGACCGTGTCCTCGCCCGCGTCGGCGTAGGGGACCACCGTGTCCAGGAACGCGTCGTCGCCCGTCTCGCGCACGTATTCCGCAATCGCGGGCAGCAGCCAGAGCGCGTCGTCCGCGCAGGTGTCCCTGATCCCGTGGATGATGCTCGAACGCGCCGGCGTGGGCACGACCGTCGGCGACTGGAAGGCCGGTTTCTTCTGCGGCTCAAACCACGCCGGATCGAACAGGTGCAGCCCATAGCCCATGGAGACCTGTCCGCGCAGCAGCTGCATGATCCGCGTGCGGCACATCGCCGGCTCCGCGTGCGGGATGCACATGGCGTCCTGCGCCGTGTCGCGGTAGCCAAGCCCCGTGCGCCCGCCGACCTCGATGAACGAGGCGAAGCGGGAGAAGAGCACGTTGATCTCGCTCTGATACAGATTCCAGATGTTGAGGCTGCGGTTCATGTGCTCGTGCGGCGTGCGCACCTGCAAAGCGCCCAGCTTCGCATCCCACCACGCCGCCAGCTCGGCAAAGGCCCTGTCCGCGCCCGCCTCGTCGTACACGCTGCGCGCCCTGGCGATCGCATCGCCCCGGCCCGTACCCAGATAAAACAGCACGCGCCGCGTTTCGCCGGGCGCGAGCGTCAGCTTCTTTTGCAGCGCGCCGCACGGGTTGCCGCAAAGCGCGTGCGAACCGGACAGCGCGCCCCTGTCCACGCCCAGCGGGTTGCGCTCCGTGCGATACGCGCCGATGAACGCGTCGCGCTCGCCGTCGCAGCCGTCCGGCTCAAAATTGCCCGCGAAGAACTGGTGGCTGTCCGCCTCGTAGTGCAGCTCGCAGACCGCCGCGCCGTCCTCGATGTGCGAGCCGCAGGCGTACAGGCTCATCTGGAAGTTCTGGTTGTCCATGTCGATGTGGTGGAAGGAGAACTCCACGTAGCCGTATACGCTCAGGCTTCTCGCCCTGTCCGAGTCGTTGCGGATGCGCACGTCAAAGATCTCCACCGGGTCTTCGCCGCCCGCCTCGCGCGGGATGAACAGCGTCTGGCTGGCATGGATGCCCGCGCAATCGCATGCAAACGTCGAGTAGCCCAGCCCGTGGCGGCAGACGTATTGCGCCTCCTCCGGCGGCAGGCCCACCGGCTGCCAGGAGAGCGACCAGAATTTTCCCGTCTCCTCGTCGCGCAGGTAGACGTAATGGCCGGGCCAGTCCATGGGCACGCCGTTGGGCCGAAAGCGCGTGATGCGGTGATGCTGCGGCGAATCCAGCCAGCAATAGCCGCCCGCGTTGTGGGAGACGACCGCGCCCATGCGCTGCGTGCCCAGGTAGTTCGTCAGGGAGACCGGCACGTCCACCCGGTCGATCACGTATTCGCGCCTGCCGTCGTCAAAGTATCCGTATCGCATCGTATCCTCCTCCCGCGCATGCCTTTCCGGCTTCATTGTATCAAATTTGCACGAATGTGGAAAGGCCGTTTGTGGCGATTTGTTGTCCTTTCTTGTGCAGAAATGGAAAAGGAACCCGCGAGGGGTTCCATGAAAAACGCCGGATCAAGCGCCGCGAAGCGAAGCGGGGGTGCAGGGGCATCATGCCCCTGCCGGGGGTCCGGGGCAGCGCCCCGGGCAGGTCTGGGCGGCAGCCCAGCATTCCCCTGCCGCCATGGCGCAGGGCGCGCCAAAGGCGCAATCATGCGCCGCACCACCCCCCCCCCGCTTTAAGCCGCGCCAAGCGAAGCGGGGGTGCAGGGGCATCATGCCCCTGCCGGGGTCCGGGGCAGCGCCCCGGGCAGGTCTGGGCGGCAGCCCAGCATTCCCCCGCCGCCATGGCGCAGGGCGCGCCGAAGGCGCAATCATGCGCCGTACCCCCCGCTTTAAGCCGCCGCGAAGCGAAGCGGGTACAGGGGCGTTCCGGGGAACTCGCATCGTCGTATCCTTCGGATACTCCTTGCGGTTCCCGACGCATCGACCGTTTCCGCCACCGGCGGCGGCAGGCTCCGATCCCGCTTACCGCCTGAGATACTGCGCGTTCACGATGTCCAGCTCCGTATGGAGCGGCCGGCCCCGGTCGAACCGCACGATGTTGCCGTAGATGTAGTTGACCATGTGGATGTCGTTGTCCTTCGTGTTGCCGCCCGCGTGCGCGCTGGCCACGACGTTTTGCAGCGTCAGCAGCGGATGATCCGCCGGCAGCGGCTCCTTCTCGTAGGTGTCCAGCCCCGCCGTGGCGATCTTTCCGGTCGTGAGCGCGTCGATGAGCGCGCGCTCATCGACGATCGGGCCGCGCGCCGTGTTGATCAGCATGCAGGACGGCTTCATCTTCGCGAACTCCGCCGCGCCGATCAACCCGCGCGTCGTCTCATCCAGTGGGCAGTGGATCGAGAAGATGTCGCTCTCGCGCAGCAGCGTGTCCATGTCCACAAACCGGTAACCGAACAATTCCTCCTGCTGCGTCATGCGGACGATGTCGTAGTAGATGACGTGCGCGCCGAACGCCGTCACCAGCGCCGCCACCTTCTTGCCGATGTGGCCCAGGCCCAGGATGCCCACCGTCTTGCCGCGCAGCATGAACGAGCGGCCGAAGTACTCGTAGCGCGGCCAGTGGCCCGCGCGCAGGTCGCGGTTGATCTGCAGCAGGTTGCGATAGCCCGCGAGCATCAGCATGATCGCCAGCTCCGCCACGATGCCGGAATTGACGCCAGGGCATGTGGCGATCGGGATGCCGCGCTCGCCCCAGGCCTTGAGGTCCACGTGGTCAAAGCCCGCGCCCCAGCGCTGCCAGAAGCGGAGACTGGGCGTGTGATGGATGATCTCCGGGTCGATGTCAAGCCGGGAGATCATGTACTCGCAGTCCGCGAGCTTGCCGTATGCCGCCGGGCTGAGCGCGTCGATCAGCTCAAACCCGTCGGGCACGTTCTGATGCAGCGCCTCGTATGCGCCGGGAAAGTAGATGCCGACCAGACCGATCTTCTTCATAGGTGTCCCCTTCCGTCAAAAGGCCCCGCCGCGCGGGCGGGGCCGGATGTTCACTGCATGATGCCGATCTCGCGATAGTAGCGCGCGGCGCCCTCGTGGATGGGCACGCCCGCCACGTCGTTGCACGCTTCCCTGGGATCGGCCCGTTCGAGCGCGGCGTGCATGTCGGTCAGGTAGTCCCAGTTCTCCCAGAACACCCTGGTCATCTGGTAGACGGTCTCCTCGTCCACGTCGGCGGTGATGAACAGCGTCAGCTTGACGCCGGATGTGGGCACGGCCTCCTCCTGGCCCGTGTAGGTGCCCGCAGGGATCTCGCAGGCGGCGTACCACGGGTATTCGAGCGCCTCCACCTGCTGCGCGGTGATCGGCATGATCTTCGCGTCGGTGGTCGTCATGATCTGGGTGACGGCGGCGTTGGGGATGCCCGCCATGATCCACACGCCGTCCAGCAGCTTGTTGCTGATCGCGTCGGCCGCGGCGGACGTGTCCATGTACTCGGCCTTGATGTCCTCAAGAGACAGGCCCGCGCTCGCCAGATGCACGGCCGCCTCATCGACGGTGGTCGAGCCCGCCGTGCCGACGGAGATGCGCTTGCCTGCCAGATCCGCCAGCGATTCAACGCCCGATTCCTGCGTGACGACGACCTGATTCGGATTGACGTACAGGCCCGCAAAGATGCGCAGGTTGTCGTCGGCGTAGCCTTCAAAGGAGGCGATGCCCTCCCGCGCCTGATAGACGAGGTTCGCGTTGGCGATGCCGATCTGCGCCTCGCCGTCGTACGCCTGGTTCAGGTTGTCGATACCGCCGCCGGACGGGGTCGCCACGGCGCGCATGCCCTCGATGTGCTCATTCCAGAGCCGGCAGACCGTCGCGCTGATGGGATAGAACGTGGAGGACGTGCCGGCGGTCACGAAGTTGATGTTCGCGGCCAGCGCGCAGGATGCGCTCAGCAGCAGGGCGACGCTCACAGCGGCTGCAAGGATCTTCTTCATGGGGTTTCCTCTCTTTCTATGCTTCGCCGCGCGCGTTACGCCGCCTCGGCGATGGGTTGCATCCTGGCCAGGACGAGCTTGTCCAGCGCGAGCTCCGCCCCGATGATCACGACGCCCATGATGTCGGTGGGCAGCGTCGGATTGACGAAGAGCAATCCGCCTGCGATGAGCATGGCGCGGCAGAGCAGGCGCAGCGCCGTCGCGCGCGCGGCGTATGTTTCGCGCGGGAAACCGGCCAGACCGGCCGAGAGCGCCAGCACGCCGACGGACGAGGTGACGAATGCGCGGATCGTCTCCGAGAGCGCGACGCCTTCCGCGCTGCCGTAGAGCAGGACGGGGTTGTTGAGGAAGAAGAACGGGAGGATGAAGCCGGCGACGCCCAGCTTCATGGCGATGAAGGACGTTCTGGTCATGTTGCTGTCCGCGATGCCCGCGGCGACGTAGGAGCTCATGGCCACCGGCGGGGTGATGTTGGAGAGGCACGCGTAGATCAGGCAGAACATGTTGGCCGCCATCTCGGTCGCGCCTGTGGCGCGCAGCACCGGCACCGCCACGACGTACACGATGACGTACGCCGCCACGCCCGGCACGCCCATGCCCAGGATGGTGGACATGATCATGACCATCAATCCGCCCAGAAAGAGCTGGCCCTCGCCCACGACCTTGAGGATCAGGTTGCCGAAGTTCAGCCCCAGGCTGGTCATGTTCACCGAGCCGATGATCACGCCGATGATGATGCAGCTCACGCCCACGCTGATGGCGCTGCGGCTGCCCTCCACGCACGCCTGCATGACGGTCTTGAGCGTCATGCGCGTGTCCCTGCGCAGCCAGGAGACCGGCACCGTCGCGAAGATGGCCGCGATGGCGGAGAAGAGCGGCGTGTAGCCCATGAACATGAGGCCCATGAGCACGACCAGCGGGATGAGCAGGTGGCCGCGCTCGCGCATCACCTTGCCCGCCTCCGGGATGTGCTCCGGCGAGAGGCCGGACAATCCCAGCCGCCTGGCCTCCAGATGCACGGAGTAGAGCAGGCTCAGGTAGTACAAAAATGCCGGGATGGCCGCCGCCAGCATGACCTTCGTGTAGCTGACGGCCATGAACTCCGCCATCACGAAACCCACCGCGCCCATGATCGGCGGGGTGAACTGCCCGCCGGTCGAGGCCACGGCTTCCACCGCCGCGGCGAAGTCCTTCTTGTAGCCGGTCTTCTTCATCAGCGGGATGGTGATGGTGCCGGTCGTCGCCACGTTGGCGATGGCCGAGCCGTTGATCATGCCCATGAGCGCCGAGGCGATGACCGCCACCTTCGCCGGGCCGCCCGGCGAGCGGCCCACCAGCGTGAGCGCGATGTCGTTGATGAACTGGGAAAAGCCGGAATACTTGAGGAACGCGCCGAAGAGCACGAACACGAAGATGTACGTCGCCGAGACGCCCGCGCCCGTGCCCAGGATGCCGTTCGTATCCCAGACCAGCGCCTTGATCACGCGCTTGAGCGTGAAGGCGCTCGTGCCGAACGTGCCGGGGATGTAGCGGCCCCAGACCGCGAAGTACGACAGGAACAGCAGCGCGATGAGCGCGAGGTTGCCGCTGGTGCGCCACGCCGCCGCAAACACGAGGATCAGGCTGATCACGCCGATCCACACGTCCACGCTGCTCAGGCGGCCCGTCTTGGACAGCGCGTCATAGCGCAGGAAGATGTACCCGAAACAGGCAACGGCCAGCACGATGAGCACGACATCCCACGCGGGCACCATCCTGCGGCGCCGGCGCTCCTTCTTGTAAGTCGGGTAGAGCGCGAACGCCAGGGGCAGCAGGAACATGATGTGCGCCGTGCGCATCTTCACCGCGCCGAGCATGCCGAACGTGTTCGCCCAGATCTGGAACACCGCCCAGATCACCAGCACGGCGGTCAGCGCCTTCTCCATGGGGCCTTCGAAGACGCGGGTTCGGTTCTCCGAGTCCTTGTCTTCCATGAGCTTTTGCGCTTTTGCGTCCAGCTCGTTCGGGTTGCCGATCTGATCGAGTTCTGCCATATGCGCATCCTCCGCAACGTTCTTCTTTGGCATGGCCTGTGATGGGTACAAGTGTAGCACGTTGTGCAACATTTTGTCAACCCAGGTATTGTGCGATTTTTCCATTTTTCGCGCCCGTGCATCCGCGCATCAAAAAAAGGCCCGCAGCGCGCACGTCTGGCGCGCTGCGGGCCGGATATCGCCGCAGCCTCGGCCCTTTTATCGATGGATGACCGGCACGTCGCCGACCAGCAGGCAGGACAGGCCCAGGCGCTCAAGCAGCGCCCCGGTCACGTACGCCTCCTGGCCGTACACGTAGACGCGCGCCGCCTCGTCGCACAGGAAGAGCACGCCGTCCACGGCGCCCATGGCGCCCTCGCACAAACCGTCTCCCCCCTCCGCCATCAGCGCAATCTCGTGATCGCCCTCCGGCGATGTCAGCTGCCAGCTGCCCGCCTCGTACTGGGCCTCATAGCCCATGTGTCCCAGCACGCCGCACAGCGGATAGAGCCATTCCTCCCTGTCGCGGCCCACGAACAGGCGCACGGGCTCGTCCTGCACGTAGAATTCCATCTCCGAGAGCGCAAAGGGCGCGCCGGAGACGTCCGGCGTCGCCGTGGGCGTGGGCGTGGGCACCGGCGTGGGCGTGGGCACGGGGGTCGGCGTGGGCGTGGGCGTCGGCGAAGGCGTCGGCGTGGGCTTCACGATGGCGTCCTCGGCGAACATCCGCGCAAGCGTCTCCTGCCCCACCTTGCCGTCGATCTTCTCCAGCTTGTGCGCGCGCTGGAAGCCGTAGACCGCCGTGCGCGTGCCCAGGCCGAACACGCCGTCGATCTCGCCCAGATAATAGCCCAGCTGATAGAGCCTGCGCTGCATGAGCCGGACATCCTCGCCCTCCATGCCGCGCCACAGGATGCGCTCACCCAGCCCGGCGGCGGTGATCTCCTCCTGCGTGATGGGCGCAAAGAGGTCCTCGCTCTGCTGCGCGGGCGCAACCGTCTGTTCGGGCACAGCCGTGTCCTTCACCTGCACGCCCAGCATCACGCCCTCCGCGCGCGCGCACAGCGGCGCGAGCATCAGCAGCAGCGCCGCAGCCATTTTTCTCTTCATGCGATCTCCTCCGGTCGTTTCCTGATTCTATTCTATATAAAGAAACGATCCATCATGCCGCTTTCTTGCAGATAAAATCCGTTCAGGCCAAATTCGCAGGCTCCTTCGACATTGACCGGCGTGTCGTCGATGAACACGGCGCGCGCGGGATCGATGCCGTATCGTTCGCAAAGCCGCGCGTAGATCTCGCGTTCGGGCTTCATCACGTGCTCGTAGCAGGAGATGACGCCGCCGTCAAAGAGCGGATCGAACAGGTTCGCGAACTTCTCGCGCAGGCGTTCATAGCCCCGCTGGGGATAGTTGGAGAGCAGGTAGAGCCGCTTGCCCGCCTGCTTGCAGCGGCGCGCCGCGCGCCAGCCCGCCTCGATCGGCGTCTTGAGCTCGATCCACCCCAGAAACGCGTGCATGTACTCCGCATACGCGCCCCCGGCCTCGCGCACGAGCCGCTGCGCGGCCTCCTCATAGGTCATCGTGCCGCGGTCAAAGCAGGGCCAGTACGGCCCCCTGTACACGTGGCGGAGCATGTGCCGCTGTTTTTCCCCGTCGCCGGGGAAGAGCTGCTGCAAGAAGTCGTCCGGCGCAAAGCGGATGAGCACGTTGCCGATGTCAAAGATCACGGCGTCCACGTCCTGCCAGGGCATCGTCTCATAGAGCATGTCAAAGCGTTTTCCCTCGTACATCGCCTGTCCTCCCGTCTTTACCAGAGAAAGGGGATCATCCTGTATCGAACCTTCTGCATATAGGCGGCGTATCCGGCCAGCTCCCGGACGAGCAGCGCCTCCTCGTGGCGGATGCGCCGGGCGAGGATTGCGGGATACAGCAGAAACGGCGCGAGCGCGACGCCCGAACCGAGCACCAGCGGCATGGCCAGGAACATCAGCAGCGTCGCGGCGTACATCGGATGGCGCACGACGCCGTAGAACCCCGTGTCGATGACCGTCTGCCCCGCCTGCACCTCGACGGTGCGCGAGAGAAACCGGTTTTCCCGCAGCACTTCGGCGTAGAGCGCATAGCCCAGCAGCAGCAGCGCCGCCCCCGCCCAGGACACGGCGGGCGGCAGGCGCGTCCACGCCAGGCGCGCATCCAGCCCCGCCAGCGTGAAGCCCGCGACGCACATCAACGCGCTCAGGGCGACGACGGTTCGCTGCTGCGCGTGCTTCTCCTTCATGTTCAGGCGCTTTTGGAGCAGCGCCGGGCAGCGGCGCAGCATCACGGCCCCGGCCAGCGCCATCGGCACGAAGAGCACGGCCATCAGCAGCCACGCATTCCAGTAGCGCAGCGTGCCCGCCGGCACGAAGAGCAGCAGCGCCAGCGCGGCGATCCCAAGCGCGCCCTTGAGCGCCATCTCAAAAAGCAGCTTTCCCCGCATGCGCAGCCCCCTTCCCCGCTTGCCACCAGTATACCACAGACTGCCGCGCAGCGCAAACGCCGCATGCCCGGCACAAAAGGGGAGCCCCGAATCGGCGCGCTCCGGCGGACACTGCCGGCAAATCATGATCCCCCCGGCGGGAGCCGGGGCTTCTTCGACGGGCATAGCCCTGTGTGATGGGCCACGTGTCACGTCACGTTGGTACGGTCTGGCATTTGCTTGTTGCTTGCCGCCCGTAAACGGGCTTAGGAAGCCACTGATGCATCACCGGTAATTCATCACAACCGACCATTCTATCCACGAAAACCGCTGTTGGGTCGTCGGAATCCTTGTAATTCACTTCCGAAAGGCCCAAACGGGCATAGAACCCCCCGAATCAGACGATCCCCAGTTTTTTGAAAGGCCGTCCTGCACGTGCCCGCATGCAGAGATTGGCGCTGAGGAGCAACGCATATGGCCGATTTGCGTTCTTCTGCAATCCACGATAATGACATCGCGCAGTGCGCGGTTCCTTTTTTTGCCGCCGGAGGCAGGACGGTGAAATTTTCCGCCCGCTCGTTCGTCTATATGGATAGAGATGGAAGACGGGAGGGGACGGTATGAAACGGATTGCATGCGTGGCGCTGCTGTTGACCGCGATGGCGGCGACGGCGCGTGCGTTTGCGCTTTCCGCATACGCGGTTGAGGAATACAACGAGATGGCGGAGACGGAGCATGCGTTTGATCTTTCCGCATACGTGGTCGAGGACGCCGACGAGATGCTGCCCGTCAGCGATGGGCGCGTGCTGCTGCTGGATTCGCGCTTTGAGCCGGAGGAAGAGGGCGACGCAGAGCTGTATGACGCGACGATGGTTCGGGATGGGCAGGTGATCGCGCAGGCGCGCTTTGGGCGGGACAGCGGCTGGTACAGGCCGTTTGCGCTGGCGGATGGGCGCTCAGGCTTTCTGGTGGGGGACATTGGGACCGGGGAGAAGACGGCGTTTTGCTACTGGGGCGCCAGTTCGGTGACGCCGCGCCCGATCGCGCTGTCGGCTGCGATGCAGAGCGCGCAGGCATGCGGCGACGGGCTGATGGGCGTGGAGAAGAAGGACGGCGAATATGCGCTGGTGCTCCTGAATGACATGGGCCGCGTCAGGAACCGCATTCCCCTGGGCAGCCAGGAAGGGTCATCCCTCGCCGCCTGCGCGCAGGGCGCGGACGGCACGTATCTGGCGTTGATCGCCGGCTCGCAGCCGTCCGTCTGGCGGATTGCGCCCGACGGGAACCCGATCTGGCGGATGCCGGTGACATTTGAGGTTGGGCGGCTGATCGTGGACGATGGGGAAGGCGGCGTGTTCGCGCTGTGCGCCGACCGGGAGAACTACAAGATCACGCAGGTGCACCACGTCGCGGCGGACGGCACGGAGACGTTCCTCGGCTTTCTTGCGGCAAAGGACCTGATCTATCACGCGGACGTGTGCGAGTACGACGCGGCGAGCGGCTGGCTGATCGTGACCGGCCGGGCGATCTCCAAATCGCGCGGGGTCTACGACGTGGTGCAGCTGGCGATGACGCGCGACGGACGGATCGAATGGACGCGCGCATGGGACTTTTCGGCCAGGCCGGACTATGGCTTTGATGTGCATCGGGCGCAGGACGGCACGCTGTACGCGTTTTCCGCGTCGGGCTATCTGGACACGACGGGGACGAACGCGGTGCTCGTCCCGGTGGAAGAACTGCCTGAGGGGATCTGTCCCGTCATGACCCTGACCCAAAGCCGGTAAAGCGCCGCGAAGCGAAAATGAAGAAATCCCTTGCGGGGTTCGGGGCGGAGGCCCAAGCGCGCGGCAGCGCCCGGCGGCTGTGCGCCGCCTCGCGGTGTCCGACGTGCCCATCGCCCGCTTCCCCATCCGCCCGGCGGCGGGCTTTCGTGCGCATCGGGTCGGAAGATGAACGGGCTGCCATGGCCTGAATGGGCGCTTTGCGCAGGGGAACGCCGGGCCGCCGTCCAAACCGGCGGGGAGCAGCGCGCCCGCCCCGTTTCGCGCTGCGGTGGTTTTGCGTGTTTTTCCTGCGAATTCGGGCGGAATGGGGCTTGCGCGTTCTGAAAAAAATGGGTATAATGAAAGCCGCACGTTGAAGGAGAAAGCGATTGCACGCGGAAAGGCAGAGAGCGCGCCCACGGCTGAAAGGCGCGCTTCCGGCGGCAGGGCGCTCCGGCCTCCCGAGTGCGCAGGAGAACGCATCGCGCGCGATGAAATCCTGCCGGGTGCTCCCGATACAGGGCGCTTGAGGACGCAGATTGCTGCGTTGAAGCAAGGTGGTACCGCGAAGCAGCGCTTCGCCCCTGCAACATGGGGCGGAGCTTTTTTCGTCCCGCAGCCCAGGCTGCAACGGCCTTTCGGGCGGCATGCCGCCGCCCGCCCATACCCGACCGCAAAGGAGAGAACCGTATGAAGCTCAGGAATCTCGTGTCCAAGCGCTACAAGGAGACGCCTGCCGACTGCGTCATCGCCAGCCAGGCGCTGATGACCCGCGGCGGCTACATCAAGCCCGTGGGCAACGGCATCTACACGCTGTTCCCGATCACCAGGCGCATCACCAGCAAGATCGAGAAGATCATCCGCGAGGAGATGAACCGCATCGGCGGCCAGGAGCTGCTCTTCCCCGTGACCATGCCCGCCTCGCTGTGGCGCGAGTCCGGCCGCTACGATTCCATCGGCAGCGAGCTGCTGCGCTTTCAGGATCGCTCCGGCGGCGACATGGTGCTGGGCATGACCCACGAGGAGGCCTCCGTGCACTTCGTGCGCGACGTGGCCGACAGCTACACCCAGTATCCCTTTATGATCTATCAGATTCAGACCAAGTTCCGCGACGAGCCGCGCTGCCGCGGCGGCCTGATCCGCGTGCGCGAGTTCACCATGAAGGACGCGTACTCCTTCCACACCTCGCAGGAGGATCTGGAGCGCTATTACGCCATCTGCTACGACGCCTATCACCGCATCTTCCTGCGCGCGGGCGTGGGCGCTGTCGTGGCCGTCGCCTCCGACAGCGGCATGATGGGCGGCAAGGTCTCCCACGAGTACATGCTGCTCACGCCGGTGGGCGAGGACACCATCGTGCTCTGCCACAGCTGCGATTACCGCGCGAACATGGAGGCCGCGCCGTGCATCGTGCATGGCGAGGCGGGCGAGACGGCGGCGCTGGAGAAGGTCGCCACGCCGGGCGTGAAGACCATCGAAGACCTGTGCGCGTTCCTCAAGATCCCCGCGGCCGCGACCTGCAAGGCCGTCGTCTATCAGGAGAACCTGACCGACCGCTACGTCGTCGCCTTCCTGCGCGGCGATCTGGACATCAACGAGACGAAGCTGCGCAACCACCTCAAGGCGGAGATCCATCCGGCGGAGATCACGGCGGAGTGCGGCCTGACGGCGGGCTTCATCGGCCCCAAGGGGCTGCCTGAGGGCGTGCGCGTGGTCTACGACGCGTCCCTCAAGGGCGTCAACTGGTTCGCCACCGGCGCCAACGAGCCCGACATGCATTACGTGGGCTTTCACATCGCGCGAGAGATGGGCGATGTGGAATACGTGGACGTGGCCAAGGCGTATGACGGCGGCATCTGCCCGGTCTGCGGCAAGCCGACGGTCTACACCTCCCGCGGCATCGAGGTGGGCAACATCTTCCAGCTGGGCACCAAGTACACCGAGAGCATGGACATGACCTACGTCGATCAGGACGGCACGCTCAAGCACCCGATCATGGGCTGCTACGGCATCGGCGTGGGCCGTCTGGCCGCGTCCGTGTGCGAGGCGCACCGCGACGATTACGGCCCGATCTGGCCGATCTCCATCGCGCCGTGGCACGTGCACCTGTGTTCGCTGCGCCCGGACAACGAGGAGGTGCTCGCCGCCTCCCAGAAGATCTACGACGAGCTGACGGAAAGGGGCGTGGAGGTCATCTGGGACGACCGCCCCGTCAGCGCGGGCGTCATGTTCTCGGACGCCGACCTGTTCGGCGTGCCGGTGCGCGTGGTCGTCAGCCCGAAGGGCCTCAAGAACGGCACCATCGAAATCTCCTCCCGCGACAAGGCCATGCAGGAGAAGAAGCCGGCGGACGAGGCCGTGGACTTCATCTACAACTACGTCGTGGACGAACTGGCCAAGCTCGATTGCAAACTGTAAGGCTGATTCTTGATGAAAAAGCTCAAAACGGCGCGAAGCGAAGAAGGGCGCAGGGACCAGTCCCTGTTCAGGGTTTCAGGGGTGAAACCCCTCACGCATCCTTCCGGCGTGAAGCGTTTGAATTGGAAAACGGTATAAGGCGATTGAAAAGCGCTCGGAACGCGAAGTTCCGGGCGCTTTTTCGTCGTGCGGCGCAAGGAAGACGTGCGCTTGCGGGCGCGTGGGATTCTGCCGAAAGGCTTCGCGGCGAGGGGTCAGCGCTTCTGCGCGCGGTAGGCGGAGGGCGTCAGGCCGGTCTTTTTCCTGAAGAACTGGGCGAAGCTGCTGGGGCTGTTGAAGCCCGACGCGTGCGCGATCTGCGTGACGGGCAGGCTCGTCTGGGCGAGCTGCTGCGCGGCGTGGCTCAGGCGGTAGTCGAGCAGGTAGTCGGTGATGGTCATGCCCATCATGCGCTTGAAGTAGCGGCAGCACTCGCCGCGGCTGACGTGCAGGTGCGCGGCCATCGCATCCAGCGAGAATTTTTCGGCATAGTGCGCGCGCAGGTATTGGGTCATCTCCACGATGCGCCTGTCCTCGCGCCGCGCCGCATCCTGCAGGCCCGCGAGCGCGGGGGCGATGTGCCGCCAGGCGTCCTGCAAGGCGCGCTGCACGGCGAGCTGCGCGCCGGCGTCCGCGTGCCCGGCGCGTTCGCAGGCGAAGGCGACGTGCGCGCGGATCGCGTCCCAGCCGGGCAGGCCGGAGAGGCGCACAAAGCCGCCGCAGGCCGGGACGAGCGGCGCGTACCACGCGTTGTCAAAGAAGCTGCCGGGGAAGCCGGTCAGCAGGCGCGGCTCAAAGATCAGCGTCACATAGCGGCCCGCCTCGTTGGCGACGGGCTGCACGGCGTGCAGCGTGTTGGGCAGGACGAGAAAGCTCTCGCCCGCGCGCAGCCGGTGCTCGCCGCGCAGCAGGCAGACGCGCACGCTGCCCTCCAGGATGACGGAGATCTCCAGCGTCGTCTGGCGGTGCCAGTTGACGAAGCCGTGCGCAAAGTTGCTCAGGTCGTCATGGGAGAGCACCAGGGGAAAGGACTCGTCCTGCATGCTGAGCGTGGCGTACAGCTTGTCGTCCACGGGAATGATGGTGTTGCCCATGTCTGCCTCCGATTGGTGAACAAAATGATCGTTTCTGGCGAATATGCCGCTATTCTTTGCGGTCGATGTGCATTATCATGATAGCACAGATCACGCGGGGAGGAAAGCAAAATGGGGGAGGACCGCCGTTTTTTGCGCGCGCTGTTTGCGCTGGCGCTGCCGGCCATCGTGCAGAGCCTGCTCACGCAGGCCGTCGGCATGGCCGACACGCTCATGCTCAGCGCCGTGGGGCAGACGCAGCTGGCCGCCGTCTCGCTGGCCAATCAGCTTCTGTTCGTGCTCAACATGTTCTTCGCCGGGCTGACGGGCAGCAGCGCGGCGATGCTCTCGCAGTACATGGGCAAGGGCGACGAGGTGCGCGTGCGGCGCATCTTCACGCAGGCGTGCGCGGTCTCCGAGGCCGTATGCGCGTGCTTTGCGCTGGCGGCGCTGTGCGCGCCGCGCGCGGTGATGCGCCTGCTGACGGACGATATATCGCTCATCGAACTGGGCGGCGAATACCTGCGCATCGCCGGCGTGTCGTATCTGTTCATGGGCGTCTCGCAGATCTACTTCGTGCTGCTCAAGGCCCGCAAGGAGGCGCGCCGGAGCATGTCCATCGCCGTGATGACGCTGCTGGTCAATGTGGCGCTCAACGCGCTGCTCATCTTCGGCCTGTTCGGCCTGCCTGCGATGGGCATCCGCGGCGCGGCGCTGGCCACGTGCATTGCCCGCGCGCTGGAGATGCTCGTCTGCCTGATCGACGCGGCGCGGCGCAAAGTCGTCGCCGTCGCGCGGCGGTTTGAACCGGCGCTGTTGTGGGATTTCGTGCGCATCTGCGCGCCGCTGACGGCGCAGGGCTGTGTCTGGGGCGGCGCGATGACCGCGTTTTCCGCGATCATGGGGCGGCTCGGCGCGGACATGGTCGCCGCGCACGCCGTGGCCGCGCACGTGCAAAACGTGGCCACGGTGGCGCTCTTTGCGCTGGCGGAGGCGGGCACCATCCTGCTCAGCCGCACGCTGGGCACGGGCGATCTTGCGCGCGCGAAGCGGCAGGCCGTGCTGCTCCTGCGCGCGGCGGTCGCGCTGGGCGCGGCGGGCGGCGCGCTGATGCTCCTCGTCGAGGGGATCGTCACCCCGCTCTTCGCGCTGACGGGCGAGGCACCGCGCTACCTCGGCGTCATGTACAAGGTGCTGGCGGTCAACGCGGTGTTCATCGCCATCACCAATACGACGCTATGCGGCATCTTCCCCGCCGGGGGCGACACGCGCTACGGGCTGCTGCTCGACGGCGCGGTGATGTGGTCGCTGGCCGCGCTGGGGGCGATAGCGGCGTTCGTGCTCAAGCTGCACCCGATCGCCGTGTTTCTCGTGCTCAACATCGACGAGCTGACGAAGACCCCGCTGGTTCTGCTGCGGTTCAAAAAGGACACGTGGCTGCGAAATATCACACGCGAATGACAGGAGGAAGCGCCATGACGGAAATGGAGAAGATGGAAAAGGGCTATCTGTGGCACGACACGGATGCGTATCTGGAGGAACAGCGGGTCAGGCAGGAGCTGATGTACGACTTCAACCACCTGCGCCCATCCCAGGTGAAGGAGCGCGAGGAGATCGCCCGCAAGCTCTTCGGGCACGTGGGCGAGAACGTATTCATCCGCCCGCCGGTGACGCTGGCGCGCGGCACGCTGGTCTCCATCGGCGACGGCTCGTACATCAACGCGAACCTCACGCTTGTGGACGACTACAGGGTGACCATCGGCAAGAACTGCCTGTTCGCGCCGAACGTGACCATCAGCACGACGGGCCATCCGGTGCATCCGGCGCTGCGCACGGCGGGCATGTACAGCTTCCCGGTGACCATCTGCGACAACGTGTGGATCGGCGCGGGCGCGGTCATCCTGCCGGGCGTGACCATCGGCGAGAACAGCATCATCGGCGCGGGCAGCGTCGTCACGCGCGACATCCCGGCGAACGTGATTGCCTGCGGCGTGCCCTGCCGCGTGCAGCGCGAAATCGGCGAGCGCGACCGGGAATACTACTATCGGGATTACCGCGTGGATGCGCAGGCATGAGAGGCAGAGATGAAAGGTGCAGGCCGTGCGGCCTGCATCTTTTTTATATAGTCAAGGCGGCGGACAGGTCGCCCTGTCCGCCGCCTCGAACCACTTTGATTTTTACACCCGCTTTGGGCGTTTACACAAAACTTGGGATAGACCCGCGGTTCCCTCTTCCGGCCTTCCCGCTCAGGAGAGCAGCAGCTTGTCGCTGTTGAGCTGCTCGCCCGCGGCCTTTTCAAACAGGCCCATCAGGTCGGCGCGGGTGAGCTTCTTCTTCTCCTCGCCCGCCACGTCCACGACGACGCGGCCCTCGTGCATCATCACCAGCCGGTTGCCGTAATCGATGGCGTCCTGCATGTTGTGGGTGATCATCAGCGTGGTGGGATGCTGCTCGCGGATGATCTGGTTGCTCAGCGAAAGCACCTTGTCCGCCGTCTTGGGGTCCAGCGCCGCCGTGTGCTCGTCCAGCAGCAGCAGCTTGGGCGTGCGCAGCGTCGCCATCAGCAGCGTCAGCGCCTGACGCTGGCCGCCGGAGAGCAGGCCCACCTTGCTCTGCATGCGCGATTCCAGCCCCAGCCCCAGCTTGCTGAGCTGCTCGCGATACATCTCGCGCTCCATGCTGCTGATGCCCCAGCGCAGTCCGCGCCGCTGGCCGCGGCGCATGGCCAGCGCCATGTTCTCCTCGATGTTCATCGTCGCCGCGGTGCCGGTCATCGGGTCCTGAAACACGCGGCCCAGATACTGCGCGCGCCTGTATTCCGGCAGGTTCGTCACGTCCACGCCGCCGATCTCAATCGAGCCCCGGTCGATCGGGAACACGCCCGCCACCGCGTTGAGCATCGTCGATTTGCCCGCGCCGTTGCCGCCGATGACGGTCACAAAGTCGCCGGGAGCGAGGTGCAGCTCCACGTCCGCCAGCGCGGTCTTTTCGGTGATCGTGCCGGGGTTGAACGTCTTGGCGATGTGATGGATGTGCAGCATCTCAGACGCCCTCCTTCTTCTTCTTTCTGGCCAGGTACTGCGCGCGCCAATGCGGCGTCGCCAGGAAGAGCGCGACGACCAGCGCCGTGAGGAGCTTGAGGTCGTTGGTGTTCAGGCCCAGCCAGAGCACGACCTGAATGACCATGTAATACAGGATCGCGCCGATGGAGACGGCCAGCAGCTTGAGGCCGAAGTTGCGGAAGATGCGCGAGAAGACCACCTCGCCGATGATCACCGCCGCCAGGCCGATGACGATCGCGCCGCGGCCCATGCTCACATCCGCAAAACCCTGAAACTGCGCCAGCAGCGCGCCGGCGAGCGCGACGATGCCGTTGGAGAGCATCAGGCCAAGCACGACGTTGGTGTTCGTGTTGATGCCCTGCGCGCGCGCCATGCTGCGGTTGGCGCCGGTGGCGAGCAGCGAGCAGCCCAGCTCCGTGCCGAAGAACCAGTACAGCACGAGGATCAGCGCGACGGTGAAGAGCACGAGGATGAGCGTCGGGTTTTCAAAGCCGAGGGTTCGCGCGTTGCGGGAGGTGATGAGCAGGTCGTACTTGTTGACGCTCAGCGCGACGTTCGCCTTGTTGCCCAGGATGCGCAGGTTGATGGAATAGAGCGCCAGCTGCGTCAGGATGCCGGACAGGATGGCCGGGATGCCGCAAAGCGTGTGGAACAATCCCGTCGCCAGGCCGGTGAGCATGCCCACGACGAAGGCCGCCAGCATCGCAGACCAGACGTTCCAGCCGCCGATGATGAGCACGGCGGCCACGGCGCCGCCGGTGGCGATGGAGCCGTCCACGGTCAGGTCGGACACCTCCAGCACGCGATAGGTGATGTACACGCCGATGGCCATCAGGCCCCAGATCAGGCCCTGCGCGACGGCGCTGGGCATGGCATTGAGCAGTTTCACAATCTCCAAGGGGGTTCCTCCTCGTCTTTTATACACAGACAAAGCGAAGCCAAGAAAGAGCATGCGCTCTCCCTTGGCTGATTCGCTTGTGCGCGGGCGGCTTATTCGCCCAGGGCGACGTAGCCTTCCGGAATCGTGACGCCCAGCGCCTGCGCATTTTCGGCGTTGTACTTCTTGACGAACTGCGGCGCGTACTGGATCGGCATGGTGGAGATATCCGCGCCGTTGGCGAGGATGTCGTAGGCCATCAGGCCGGTCGCGTAGCCGATGTCGTAGTAGCTGATGGTCAGCGTCACGACGCCGCAGCCCACGCAGATGCCTTCTTCGCCGGCGACGACCGGCACCTTCGCCGGGATGACCTCGTTGGCGATCGTCTCGGTGTAGGCGGCGGCGGTGTTGTCGGTGGGGATGTAGATCACGTCGACGCTCTGCGCGGCCAGCGCGGTGACGGAGGCGACGTCATTGGAATCGGTGAAGGCGAATTCCTCGACCTCAAGGCCGAGCTTCTTGAGTTCCTCGCCCACGACCTTCACCTGATAGATGGAGTTCGCCTCGGCGGAGCAGTAGAGCAAGCCGACCTTTTTGGCCTCCGGGAAGACCTCCTTGACCATCGCGGCCTGCTCGTCGAGCGGGGCCAGATCGGAGGTGCCGGAGACGTTCATGCCGGTGACGCCGGTGAAGTCGTCGATGTCCAGCGCCACGCCGTACTCGGTGACGGAGGTGCCCAGAATCGGGATATCGCCGGTGGCGGAGACGGCCGCCTGCAGGGCGGGCGTCGCATTGCACATGATCAGATCGACGCCGTCGGAGACGAACGTATTGACGATGGTGGAGCAGTTCACGGCGTCGCCGGACGCGTTCTTCTCGTCGAACACGACGTCGGGCATCTTCTCGGAGAGGGCGTCCTTAAAGCCCTGCGTCGCCTGGTCGAGCGCGACGTGCTGCACGAGCTGGCAAATGCCCACGGTGGTCGCGCCGGCGCAGGCGGCCATGGCCACCATCACGAGCGCAAGCGCAAGCGTTACGATCTTCTTCATACCTCATGTCCCCCGTTGTTTGATTTTTGATCCAAAAGTGTAGTGCTATTATATATCCCATTCCAAATCTTTGTCAATACGAAAATTCAAATTTTCTTTATTTTTCTTCTTTATTTTTCTGAATCGGCGCGAACGATCGCATTTTACAGTTGACAAATTGTCTCGAAATTTGAAGTCATTTTGTCAACATTGGTTTTGTGTCCATAAGCATAAAGAAAAGCGCTGCCTGAAAAAAGCAGCGCCATGCGTCCAAATCGAAGCGCGCGGGGCCCGTAAAAGGCCCCGCGCGCCGGCTTTTCGACAAAGCGGGCACGATCTCCGGGAGATGGATGAAGGGGCCATAGCCCCTTCATATGCCATCCGCAGCGGCGGCATGTGCGCCGCGAGGAACGGCTGCAAGCCGCTTCCGCGATCATGTCGTGCGCATCGCGCACAGGATGCGCCGGCAGCCTTGCAGCGCAAAGATCAGACGACGCCCTGGGCGAGCATCGCGTCGGCCACCTTGAGGAAGCCCGCGATGTTGGCGCCGGCGACGTAGTTGCCCGGCATGTCGTAGGCCTTGGCCGCGTCGTCGATGCTGTGGAAGATGCCCACCATGATGTCCCGCAGCTTGCGGTCGACCTCCTCAAACGTCCAGCTCATGCGCATGGAGTTTTGGCTCATCTCCAGCGCGCTGGTCGCCACGCCGCCGGCGTTGGCCGCCTTGCCCGGCGCAAAGAGCACGCCGTTTGCAAGCAGGTATTCGGTCGCCTCCAGCGTGGTGGGCATGTTCGCGCCCTCGGCCACGGCGATGCAGCCGTTCTTCACCAGCGCCCTGGCGTCCTCCAGTTCCAGCTCGTTCTGCGTCGCGCAGGGCAGCGCCACGTCGCAGGGCACCGTGAACACGCCCTTGCCCGCATGGTATTCGCAGTTCGCGCGCGCCGCGGCGTATTCGGTCAGCCGCGCGCGCCTGACCTCCTTGATCTCCTTGAGCAGCGCCACGTCGATGCCGTCCGCGTCGTAGACCCAGCCGGTCGAATCCGACGCCGTGACCACCTTGGCGCCCATCTGCTGCGCCTTTTCGATGGCGTAGATCGCCACATTGCCCGCGCCGGAGACGACGACGGTCTTGCCGCCGATGTCGTGGCCGTTGCAGCCGAGCATCTCCTCCGTCAGATACAGCAGGCCGTAGCCGGTCGCCTGCGTGCGCGCCAGCGAGCCGCCGTAGCTCAGGCCCTTGCCCGTGAGCACGCCCTCGTATTTGCCGGTCAGCCGCTTATACTGGCCGTAGAGATAGCCGATCTCCCGCGCGCCCGTGCCGATGTCGCCCGCCGGCACGTCCACGTCCGCGCCGATGTACTTGTGCAGCTCGGTCATGAAGCTCTGGCAGAACGCCATCACCTCGCGGTCGCTCTTGCCCTTGGGGTCGAAGTCGCAGCCGCCCTTGCCGCCGCCGATGGGCAGGCCGGTCAGCGAGTTCTTGAAGATCTGCTCGAAGCCCAGGAACTTGATGATGCCCAGATTGACGCTGGGATGCAGCCGCAGGCCGCCCTTGTACGGGCCGATCGCGCTGCTGAACTGCACGCGGAACGCGTTGTTCACCTGCACCTGCCCCTTGTCGTCCACCCACGGCACGCGAAAGAGCAGCTGGCGCTCCGGCATGGTGATGCGCTCAAGCAGCGCTTCGCGGCGATAGAGCGTTTCGTTGCGCTCGACCACCGGGCGCAGGGAGTCGAGCACCTCGCGCACGGCCTGATGGAACTCCGACTGGGCGGGATTCTCGCGAACGACGCGCGCATAGACCTCGTCAACGTAAGACATGGGGCAGTCCTCCTTCATCGATCAGGATCATCGGTTTTATCTTTGCGAAAAACGCTTCCGGCATCCGTGCCAGCGTATTGCACATTATAGGGGATTTTTCTCATAATTGCAAGAGGTTTTTTCAAATTTCTGCATTTTCATCCCTTCTCAACGAAATTTGGACAGGATTTGCATATTTCATATATCGTTCAACCGTATTCCGCAATTTCCGCGCATACTAAAGCGCCGCAGCGGGAAATGTTCCTCGCTGCGGCGCAGTGTCGGACGCCTTTGTGGTTCTTCCGCGCGCACGGTCTTTTCAAGCGGGTTCAGGCGCGCCCGGGCACACGGCGATGCCGTCCCCGCTCATCGCCGCCCGCCACCGCACGGCGAATCCGCCTCATCCGCGCCTCACGCCTCGTCAAAAAAGCCGATCACCGTGTGCAGATAGTCCGCGAGCACGCCGTCATCGGCGCTGTAGAGCTCGTGCTTGGCGTCAAACGTCACCAGCCTTCCCTGCGGCACGCGCTCGATGAACCGGCGCTGCTCCTCAAGCCCCACGATGCTGTCGCGCGCCGCCTGGCACAGCAGCACGGGCACGCGAATCTCCCCGGCGCGTTTGAGCAGCGGCCCGGTCACGCCCGCCGCCTCGCGCACCCAGCTGTACGTCGGGCTGCAATTCTGCAATTCGCTGCGCGCGTTGCGCTTTTGCTGATAGTAGTCAAACCGCGCGCGGCTGGTCATGTGCGACGTCTCGAACTTCTCCCTGGCCGGGTCAAACGGCTTGCCCACAAACGCGCGCGCCTTGCCCTTGCCCAGCAGGCAGAAGGCCGCGCCCATCAGCCAGGCCGCGCGGCGCGGCAGCGGCCGGGTGACCGGCGCGATCATCGGCGCATTGAGCACCGCGCGGGCGAACCAGTCCGGATGCTCGATGAGCGCAAACGCGGCCAGCGCGCCGCCCATGGAGTGCCCGTACAGGCAGAGCGTTCCCCCGCCCATGCGCGGAAACACCACCGTCTCCATGAACGCCTCCAGGTCGTGCAGGTAATCGGCGAATCGGCCCACGTGCGTGACGGAGGCGTCGTCCACCTCGCGCACGGAACGCCCATGCCCGCGGTGATCCATCGCGAACACGCTGTATCCCGCGCTGACGAGATACCAGGTCAGCTCGCGGAATTTCTCGGCGCTCTCGGTATAGCCGTGCAGCAGCACGACGGCGCGGCGCGCGTCATAGCGGTTGTAGACCTCGGCATGCAGCGTGCCGCCCGTGGGCAGGGGCATGTCGATCTCCTCCCGCAAGGCCGCCAGCCCCGGTTCCACCACCGTGCGCATCATCTCCTCGTACTGCGCCTCCCGGATCATCTGCATGCGCATGCCTCCCCCTTTGCTTTTCTCCATTATAGCGCAGAAAAATCCCGCCATCAAGGCGGGATTCTGGAAAACGCGCTTCGCGGCGCCTGACCGTAGGCGCGCGCAGGACGCTTTCTGAAACACGGCTTTGCGCCAAGCATGTAAACACCGCGCTGCCGCCTTCTTGGGGCTCCGCCCCAAACCCCGGCAGGGGAATGATTCCCCTGCACCCCCGGCTCGCTTCGCGGCGCCTGACCGCAGCCGCGCGCAGGGCGCTTTCTGAAACACGGCTTTGCGCCAAGCATGCAAACACCGCGGCCGACCGCTTGGGTCCGCCCCAAACCCCGGCAGGGACCGAAGCCCGCCGCCGCCAGTGGCGGAAACAGGCGGGCGGAGCGTCGGGAATCGCAAGGAGCGCCCCGCTGGGCGCGACTATGCGAGTTCCCCGGAGCCCTTGCCCCCGCTTCGCTTCGCGGCGCCTGACCGCAGGCGGTCACTTTCCTTCGCGCCACTCCTCGATCATCTGCGCCGCCGAGCGCGTCATCTCGCGGCTGAAGTCCGAATTCCACTTGCGCTTGGCGAACGCCGTCAGCCAGCGCTCAAGCCCCTCGCCGTCCAGTCCCTGCCGCTTGCCCAGCATATCCTTCATGCCCTGTGCGCCCGCGACGCGGTACGCGTTTTCAAACACCACGTCCCGGATGTCAAAGCGCGGCGGCTTCCTGCGCTCGATCTGCCCCTGCGTCGGCCTGCCGTAGACGGCCATGCACACGGGCTTGACGTAGGCGGGCAGGCTGAGGATCTCGCGCTGTGTGTCGCAGTGCTCGATGATGTCGCCGATGTAGCAGGAGCCGTAGCCCAGCGCGTCGGCGGCCACGACGCTCGCGTGCGCGGCGATGATCGCGTCCTCCATCGCCAGCAGGAAGTCGCCCTCGCCCGGCATGCGCAGCGGCTCGCCCAGATCAAGCGTGGCGAACACATCCAACCAGCGGCGATAGTCCGCGCAGAACACCAGCACCAGCGGCGCGGTCGCGATGAACGGCTGGTTGTCGCAGGAGACGGCCAGCGCCTGCTTTTTGAGCGGGTCGGTCACGCGGATGATCGACCAGAGCGTCATGTTGCCCGCGCTGGGCGCCTGCACGGCGGCGCGCAGGATCGTCTCCACGTCCGCCTCCGGAATCGCTTCGCGCTCAAACTGGCGCACACTCTTGCGCGCCATCAGCAGCTTGATCGTCTCATTCATGATGGTCATCCTCCTTCATCATATTCACGGCGCGGCCGCTTGCCCGGCGCAAAACACGCCTTCGGCGGCGCCGCGCAAAAAGGATAGAGCTGCATCTTTCGGCCGTGGATCACCCGGACCGCGATCTTCACCGCAGCCGCCAGACGGCAGCCCGCCGTGCCCATCGGCATATGGAAGCTGTCGCCGCGCGCCGGTTCATCCGTCGCGCTGCGCCGCGTCCGTCAGGTCCTCCAGGAAGCGCTGCACGTGCATGCGCGCCCTGTAGACGTCGTTGCGCTTCGCGCCGCGCCCGGTCAGCGCGAGGGCAGCCTGCCGCAGGTCAAGGCCGGAGAGCATCTCCTCCAGCAGCTGCGCCTCCAGGCTGATATCCGGACGCGCCTCCTGCGCCTCCAGCGTCACGCCGCTCATGTCCAGCACGAGGCAGTATTCGCCCTTCTCGGCCTTCTCGTTCTCCTCCAGCAGCGCGAGCACCTCCTGCGCCGTGCCGCGGATGGTCTTTTCAAACCGCTTCGTCAGATCGCAGCTGGCGGAGACGGCGCAGCCCGGCAGCGTCTTTGCGATCGTGCGCACCAGCTCGATCACCCGGTGCGGGCTTTCGTGCACCACGGCGACGGGCACGCCGCTGCGCGCGATGGACAGCAGTCTGTCGCGCAGCTCCTTCTTCTGGCGCGGCAGAAAGCCGTAGAACGCGAACGTCCGCGTGTCAAACCCGCTCACCGACAGCGCGCAGGCCATGGCCGTCGCGCCCGGCACGGCGACGACCTCGATGCCCAGCAGCGCCGCCTCGCGCACCAGCGCGCTGCCCGGATCGCTGATGCAGGGCGTGCCCGCGTCGGTGACGACCGCCACGTCGAGGTCTTCCTCCAGCATCCGCCGGGGCAGCGAGGCCGCGCGCTGCGCCTCGTTGTGCTGATGGTTGGAGACGCAGGGCGTGTCGATGCCAAAGTGATTGAGCAGCGCGCGCGTGACGCGCGTGTCCTCCGCCGCGATCAGATCGACGGCGCGCAGCGTGTCAATCGCGCGCGGGGTCATGTCGGACAGGTTGCCGATCGGCGTGGCAACGACGTACAGTCGGGCCATGGGTCTTCCTCCTTCAGTCGTGGTGCTTTCCCGTGAACGACTCCGCCTCAAGCGCCAGCACGCAGGTCGCCTGCACGCGCCGCTCGTCAAAGGCAAACGCCTTGCCCGGCGCGTAGTGCGCCATGATCGCCTGAAGGCCGCGCCACTTCTCCGCGCCCGCGAGCACGCGAATCATGCCGCTGCCGCACACGCTGTCAAACGACGTGGAATAGCGGCACGCCGCCTCGCCGCCGTATACGGCGTTGTCCGCATAGAGCGTGAACGCCGCGCGCGGGTCGGCCTGGATGCGGCGGATCTTCTCGCCCTCGCCCGCGCCGTGCATGTAGAGCGTCAGGCGGCCTTCTTCAAGCGCATAGCCGTAGCTCATGGGGATGACGTACGGCGCGCCGCCGCCAAAGGCAATGCACACCGTCTGGCTCTTTTGCAGGATCGCTTCCAAGCGCGCCGCGTCGCAAATCTCCCGGTCAGCTCTCCTCACAGCTTTTCGCACCCCCTCAGCATCGCGCTGCGGCTTCTGGCGTTGACGGCGATCTCCTCCGCGCCCGGCTTGATGCCGCCGCCTCCGAGCACCTTCACCACCGGCTTTTTGCCGCAGATGCACACCGGAATCTTCGGCGGGCAGGTGCAGGGGTTGGCCAGCCGGCGGAATGTCTGCTTGACGATGCGGTCCTCCAGCGAATGGAACGTGATCACCGCCAGACGGCCGCCGGGGTTGAGCAGGCCGGCCATGTCCTCCAGCGCGCGGGCGAGCGGCTCCAGCTCGTCGTTGACCGCGATGCGCAGCGCCTGAAACGTCCTGCGCGCGCTGTGGCCGCTGTCCTGCATGCGCACCTTCCTGGGGATGGCCGCGTCCACGCAGGCGACCAGATCGGCGGTCGTCTCCAGCGGCTTTTGCGCGCGGTGCTCGGCGATGATCTGCGCGATGCGCACGGCCCACTTCTCCTCCGCGTAGTCGCGCAGGATGCGCGCGATCTCCTGTGCGGGCCACTCGTTGACGATCTCCCGCGCGCTGAGCGCCTGCTCGCGGTCCATGCGCATGTCCAGCGGCGCGTCGGCGTGGTAGGAAAAGCCGCGCTCCGCGGTGTCCAGCTGATGGCTGCTCACGCCCAGGTCGATCATCATGCCGTCGATGCGCTCGACGCCCTGCGCCGCCAGCAGCGCCTTCACGTCGTGAAAATTGCCCTTGATCGCCGTGAAATTGCCCGCGCCGCCCAGCCGCGCCGTCGCGGCGGCAAGCGCGTCGCTGTCGCGATCGATGCCATAGAGACGGCCCGTGCCGCCGAGCCTGCGCAGGATCTCCGCGCTGTGGCCGCCGCCGCCGAGCGTGCCGTCCACGTAGACGCCGCCGGGCCGCACGCCCAGCATGTCCACCGTCTCCTCAAGCATGACGCTCAGGTGGCGGAACGCCTCGCCCGCCTGCGCGCGCATCTGGCTCTCCACCTGTGCCGTCTTCGATTCAAATGACATCGGCAAACTCCTTTTCTCCGCGCAGCATCGTGCGCAGCGCGCCGATCAGGTACAGCGAGCCTGCGCACAGCACCGTGCCCTCCGGCCCGGCCAGCGAGCGCGCCTGTTCCAGCGCCCGGCCGATCTCCGGCTGCGCGTAGGCGCGCAATCCGCAATCGGAGAATGCGTCCGCCAGCGCCTGTGCGGGCAGCGCGCGCGGCACGTCCACCTGCGTCGCCACGACGCAGCGCACGCGCGTGCTCAGCCGCTGCGTCATCTTGGCGACCTCCTTGTCCTCCATCATGCCGCACAGCAGCACGGTCTTCTCCCGCGGCAGCCACGCGTCGCAATAGCCGCACAGCGCGCGCACGCCGGGGTCGTTGTGCGCGCCGTCGAGAATCACGTTGCCGAAGTACTCCAGCCGGCCCGGCCAGCGCACGTCCGCCATGCCCGCGCGAATCGCCTCCAGCGAGATGCGGTAGCCGCGCCGCCTGAGCACATAGAGCGCGCCCAGTGCGGCGCAGGCGTTTTCCGCCTGATGCTTTCCGCGCAGGGAGACGACGAGGTTCTTGATCGTCGCATCGCGCAGCGCGACGTCGAACGTCACATTCCGGCTCGTCTCGCGCACGTTCTGCGCGTCCGGGTCGATCACGGGGATGTTCAGCCCCTTCGCCGCAGCCGTGAGCACGCGCAGCGCGGCCTTTTCCTGCGGCCCAAAGGCCACGGGCACGCCGCGCTTCATGATGCCCGCCTTCTCCAGCGCGATCTGCTCGATGGTCTCGCCCAGGAAGCCCATGTGATCCATGCCGACCTCGGTGATGACGGACACGATCGGGCGGATGATGTTCGTGGGATCCAGACGGCCGCCCAGGCCGACCTCGATGATCGCGATATCGACCTTCTCCTGCGCAAAGGCGAGAAAGGCAAGCGCGGTGCCCAGCTCAAACTCGGTCACGTGCACGCCCTTCGCGCGGCAGTCCTCGATAATCGGCCAGACGCGCTCCACCAGCGCGGCGAGCGCGTCGCCCGCGATGGGCACGCCGTCGATGCGGATGCGTTCGTTGTAGCGCTCGATGTACGGCGATGTGTACAGCCCCGTCTTGTAGCCCGCCTCGCGCAGCACGCGCTCGATCATCGCGCAGCACGAGCCCTTGCCGTTCGTGCCGGCGACGTGCACCATCGGCACGCCCTCCTGCACGTTGTGCAGCCGCGCCATGATCGCGCGCATATTGGACAATCCCTCTTTTTTCCCGGACGGATAGACGCTGTGAATCCGCGCGATGGCCTCCTGTTCCGTCATGCCGCTCGCCTCCCTGCAAACGTTGTTCAAAGGGCGGGCAGAGGTCGTTCCGCCCGCCCTGATGGATGCGTGAGAAAGTATCGGTCAGCCGCCCCGGCGAAGCCGGGAAGTGCGGGGGGAGATCATCTCCCCAACGTCCCCCGCTCGCCAAAGGCGGCAGGAGAAAGGACATTCTATGCGGATCAGGCGCTTCGCGCACGGGGAAGCGCCGGGCCGCAGACGCCTTCCCTCGCCTTGCGGCGCCCGACCGAAGGCTTACATGGCCTTCAGGTCCGCGAGGCGCGCGTCGAGCTTTTGCAGCTTGTCGCGGTTCACATCGAGCTTCGCGCGCTCCTGCTCCACCAGCTGCGCCGGCGCCTTCCCCAGGAAGCCCGGATTGTTGAGCTTCGCCTCGGCGCGCTCGATGTCGCGCGCGACGCCGTCGCGCTCCTTGCTCAGGCGTGCGATCTCCTTGTCGATGTCCACCAGATCGCCCAGCGGGATGAACAGCTCGGCCGCCTCGGAGACGGCGGAGACCGTCTTGCCCTGCACCGCCTCGTCCGCGCCCAGCAGGCGCATCTCGCTGACCCACGCCATGCGCCTGAGGTACTCCTGCGCACCGGCCATGCCCTGCGCCCAGCCGGCTTTCGGGCGCACCATCAGGTGCGCGCGCTTGCCGACGGCCACGTTCATCTCCGCGCGCAGGTTGCGCACCGCGCGGATGACGTCCATCACGCCGGCCATCTCGCGCGCCTCCTGCGGGAAGACGAGCGCCGCGTCGCGCTGCGGCCAGCTGCTGAGCATGATCGTGCCCTGCGTGCCCGGCACGTGCCTGTACACCGCGTCGGTGATGAACGGCATGAACGGGTGCAGCAGCTTGAGCAGGCTGATGAGCACGCGGCGCAGCACGGCGCAGGTCGCCTTGCGCGCCTGCTCATCGCCGCCGTTCAGCGTCACCTTGGAGAGCTCGATGTACCAGTCGCAGAACTCGCTCCAGACGAAGTCGTAGATCTTCTGCGCGGCCAGACCGAGGTCGTAGTCCTCAAAGTGCGCCGTCACCTCGCCGATCGTCTCGTCAAGGCGCGTGAGAATCCACTTGTCCGCCGCGCACAGCGTCTTGCCCTCGATCTCCTCCGCCGTATCGCCGAGGTTCATGAGCACGAAGCGGCTGGCGTTCCAGATCTTGTTGGCAAAATTGCGCGCGGACTCCACCTTGTCGGTGGAAAAGCGCATGTCGTTGCCCGGCGAGACGCCCATCACCAGCGACGTGCGCAGCGCGTCCGCACCGTACCGGTCGATGATCTCCAGCGGATCGACGCCGTTGCCCAGCGACTTGCTCATCTTGCGGCCGAGCGCGTCGCGCACCAGGCCGTGAATGAGCACGGTGTGGAACGGCGTCTCGCCCATCTCCTCCACGCCGGTGGTGATCATGCGCGACACCCAGAAGGTGATGATGTCATAGCCCGTCACCAGCACGTCGGTCGGGTAGAAGTACTGAAGGTCCTGCGTCTGCTGCGGCCAGCCGAGCGTGGAGAACGGCCAGAGCGCGGAGGAGAACCACGTGTCCAGCACGTCCTCGTCCTGATGGATGTGGCCGGAGCCGCACTTGGCGCAGCAGGCCGGGTCCTCGCGCAGCACCATCATCTCGCCGCAGTCCTCGCAGTACCACACCGGGATGCGGTGGCCCCACCAGAGCTGGCGGGAGACGCACCAGTCGCGGATGTTCTCCATCCAGTTCATGTAGTTTTTGGTGAAGCGCTCCGGCACGAACTTCGTCTTACCGGACTTGACCGCCTCAATCGCGGGCTCCGTCACCGGCTTCATGCGCACGAACCACTGCTTGGAGACCATCGGCTCGATCGTCGTGTGGCAGCGGTAGCAGGTGCCGACCTCGTGGCGCAGCGGCTCCGTCTTCTTGAGCAGGCCCAGCGCCGTCAGATCCGCCACGATCGCCTTGCGCGCCTGGATCGTCGTCATCCCGGCGTACTTGCCGCAGTCGAGCACGCGCGGCTCGCCCACGGCGGCCTTGCCGGAGGCGAAGAGCTCGTCGTTTTCCGCCTTGTCCGCCGCGCCGGTCATGTGGCCGTCCTCGGTGAACACGCGCACCAGCGGCAGGTTGTGGCGCTGGCCGACCTCAAAGTCGTTCGGGTCGTGCGCCGGGGTGATCTTCACGACGCCGGTGCCCTTGGTCATGTCGGCGTGCTCGTCGCAGACGATGGGGATCTCCTTGTCAATCAGCGGCAGCACGACGTGGCAGCCGTGCAGGTGCGCATAGCGCGGGTCCTCGGCGTTGATGGCCACGGCGGTGTCGCCGAGCATCGTCTCCGGGCGGGTCGTCGCCAGTTCGAGCATCTCGCCGGTCTCCTTGACCGGGTAGAGCAGGTGCCAGAAGAAGCTGTCCTGCTCCTTGTATTCGACCTCCGCGTCGGAGATGGACGTGCGGCAGCACGGGCACCAGTTGACCATGCGCGCGCCGCGGTACATGAGGCCCTTTTCATAGAGCCGGCAGAACGTCTCGCGCACGGCCCTGGAGCAGCCCTCGTCCATCGTGAAGCGCTCGCGGCTCCAGTCGCAGGAGACGCCCATGCGGCGCTGCTGGTGCACGATGCGCCCGCCGTAGTCCTTCTTCCACTGCCACGCGCGCTTGAGGAAGCCCTCGCGCCCGAGGCTCTCCTTGGTCAGCCCCTCCTTGGCCATCGTCTCCACGATCTTGACCTCGGTGGCGATGGCCGCGTGGTCGGTGCCCGGCAGCCAGAGCGTCGGGTCGCCCTTCATGCGGTGATAGCGGATGAGCGCGTCCTGCATGGTACAGTCCATCGCGTGGCCCATGTGCAGCTGGCCGGTGATGTTGGGCGGCGGCATCACGATGGTAAAGGGCTTCCTGCCCTCCACGCGGTGCGCCACAAACGCGCCGGACTCCTCCCACTCCCTGTAGAGCTCGCCTTCGATGGCTTGCGGGTTATAGACCTTCTCCATTTCTTCCATTGCGCAAAACTCCCTTTCTGATGATCCTCTCACGCTGCGGCAAAGACGAGAATCGCGCCCGCCGCCGCCAGAAAGACGCCCAGCAGCCGCATGGACTGCACGTTCTTCCTGTTGCGGCACACGCCGTCGGCGAAATAGCCCAGAAAAGCGCCGGCCAGAAGCAGCGTGATGCCGGGCATCATCTCAGCGTTCAGATTCATCGTCAACCCTCCGAACAAAAACAAGCGCTCCGTCCCAAAGGACGCAAGAGCGCTTGCGTGGTACCACCTTCATTCGCGCCCGGCATGCCGGACGCCTCTTGGCGCTGTATCGGGCGCACCCGCGCAGGCTGGGGCCGCAGCCCTTCACCCGCCCCCTCCAAAGCGACATTCCACGCGTGCTCTCCCAAGCGGCCTTTCAGCCCATGAACCGCCCTCTCTGCCGGCGCCGCGCGCGTACTCCTCTTCTTCTCCGGGGATGATATATAGCAAGATTATAGCGTGCCCCTCCGCCGTTGTCAACTTCAATTTGCGCGCTGCGCGTCCTCGATGCGCCGGTACAGCCGCTCGATGACCTGCGCGTCCACGTTCGGATCGAATTTGCGGGCGAAGAGCTTGTCGCTTGCCATCAGCGCGCCGCAATCCTCCATGGTGAATGTGCGCGGCGAACAGCCGTCCTGTTCCGGGCGCTGCCAGTCGATCATGCGCAGGTTGTCATTGACGATGCGCCCGCGCATCGGCGAGGCTTCCGCCAGGCATTGCAGGAACATCTCGTCCCCGTTGAGCGTGTGATAGAAGTACCGGCGCACGGTCTGCTCGTGCGCCACCGCATATTGCGCCAGATCGTGCGCGATGGAGAACCAGTTGCCGCCGCGCCGGTAGGCAAACGGCGCATGGCGCGTGCGGTCGATGCGCAGCGCCTTTTGCAGCTTGACGCACTCGTAGGCGATCTGGCTGTACGCGCCGTAGAGGAAGCCGGCGTCCTTTCTCGGCCGGCCGATCCGGTTTTGCAGCGGGTAGTAATAGCGCGCGCGCTCGCGGGTCAGCGTGTCGTCCGCCTCCTGCCGGTATTCAAGGAAGCTCTCCGTGCGCTCCTCGAAGAAGCGCTCGATCTGCGCGCCGGTCCTCAGCGGGATGTCCACGCCCGATAGCAGGTGGTAGTAGTCGTATCGCCCGGCGACCGCGGCCTTGAGCAGCATCATCTCGCAGCGGATCTGCGTATCGCCGCCCCACGTGATCTTGTAGCGACGAAAGATCCGGCCGTGCGAGCGGCGCATCGCGCCCAGCAGCTTCCCTTCGTCCACCTGCGCGCGCCGGTCGATGTGGATGTAAAAGTCCGCGTTCTCGCTGTCCAGCGCGGCGATCAGCCGCGCGAGCAGGTGAAAGTGATGGTGTGCGATGATCAGATACGCGTGTCTCTTCATGTGTGCTTCCCTCCGCATCGCCGGTTCGTCGTCCCGCTTTACAGGATGTAGCGCTTCATGTCCACCCGCTTGCCGTCCTGCCCAAGGTGTTCGCGCACGTAATCGCCGTTGATCACCACGTCCACGTCGGGCATGTCGCCGCCCGCGTTGAAGGAGATGTCCTCCAGCATCTGCTCAAAGAGCGTGTGCAGCCTGCGCGCGCCGATGTCCTCCTTCGTCTCGTTCGCCTGCTGCGCGGCCTCGGAGATCGCGTCGAGCGCCGAGTCCTCAAAGCGCAGGTGCACGTGATCGACGGCCAGCAGCGCCTCATACTGCCGGGTGAGCGCGTTGTCCGTCTGGGTGAGGATCTTCTTGAAGTCCTCCTTCGTCAGCGGCTTTAAGTCCACGCGCACCGGGAAGCGGCCCTGCAATTCGGGGATCAAATCCGTCACCTTCGACACGTGGAACGCGCCCGCCGCGATGAAGAGCATGTAGTCCGTCTTGACCACGCCGTACTTGGTGCTCACCGTGCTGCCCTCCACGATGGGCAGGATGTCCCGCTGCACGCCCTCGCGGCTGACGTCCGGGCCGTTGGCCGCGCGCCCGGCCACCTTGTCGATCTCGTCGATGAACACGATGCCGTCCTGCTCCGCGCGGCGCAGCGCTTCCTCGGTGACGGCGTCCATGTCGATGAGGTTGCTCTCCTCCTGCGCCACGAGCAGCTTGCGCGCATCCGCGACCTTCATGCGGCGCATCCTGGTCTTTCTGGGCAGCATGTCGCCCATCATCGAGCCGATGTTCACGCTCGCGCCGTTGATCTCCCCGTCCTTGGGCGCGTCCTCAACCTCGACCTCGATCTCCACATCCTCCAACTCGCCGCGCATGAGCTGGGCGCGCAGCGTCTCGGCGCGCGTGGCCAGGCGCTGCTTCTCCGCCTCCGGCAGCTCCGGGGCCTTGGGCTTGTTGCCCAGCAGCACGTCGATGGGGTTGACGGGCTTGCGGTTCGGGTGGAGCAGGATGTCCACGATGCGCTCCTCGGCCAGCACCGTCGCGCGCGCCTTCACCTTCTCGGCAGCCTTCGCCTTGCAGATGCGCACGCTGGCCTCCACCAGATCCCGGATGATGCTCTCCACGTCCCGGCCCACGTAGCCGACCTCGGTGAACTTCGTCGCCTCTACCTTGACAAACGGCGCATCCACCATCCGCGCGAGCCTGCGGGCGATCTCCGTCTTGCCTACGCCCGTGGGGCCGACCATCAGGATGTTCTTGGGCACGATCTCGCTGCGCATCTCCTCCGGGAGCTGCGCGCGGCGGTAGCGGTTGCGCAGCGCGACGGCGACCGCGCGCTTGGCCTCGTCCTGGCCGATGATGTAGCGGTCAAGCTCGCGCACAATCTGCTTGGGCGTCCGTTCCATCTCCATCAGACCTCCTCCACGATGACGTGATGATTGGTGAACACGCAGATGTCCGCCGCGATGTGCAGCGCCTTTTCGGCGATCTCGCGGGCGGAGAGATCGGTGTTCTCCTTGAGCGCGCGCGCCGCAGCCAGCGCGTAGTTGCCGCCGGAGCCGACGGCCGCGATGCCGTCGTCCGGGGTGATGACCTCGCCGGTGCCCGACAGGATCATCAGCGACTGCGCGCCCGCGACGATGAGCATGGCCTCCAGCTTGCGCATGGCCTTGTCCGCGCGCCAATCCTGCGCCAGCTCCACCGCCGCGCGCTCCAGATTGCCGCTGTACTGTTCGAGCTTCGCCTCAAAGCGCTCGCACAGCGCGAACGCGTCGGCAACGCTGCCCGCAAAACCGGTGACGACCTTTCCCCCGTAGATGCGGCGCACCTTGCGGGCGGTCGCCTTGAAGATGGTGCTCTCGCCCATCGTCACCTGGCCGTCTCCGGCGACCGCAATATGTCCATCCTTCAAAACGGCACAAATGGTCGTGCCTCTGAGCTGCTGCATGTGTTTCCCTCCATAGCAAGAATGACAGCATGATTATATCACACTGTCATCCATTCAAACAGGTCTATCTTGTTTCCAGTCAGCCTTATCAAAATCGCACGAGAGCGGGTTGCTGCGCAGCGCCTCGATCACGTCAAGCGCGCGCGCGGCGACGGCGGCATAGCGCTCCTGCTTGCCGCGGATGCGCCGCTCGCACGGCGCGATCAGCCCGAAATTGGCGTTCATCGGCTGGAAGTCGCCCGTGGCATGCGCCACGTGGTGCGCGAGGCTGCCGATGGCCGTGTAGCGCGTGAAATCGACCGGCGGCAGGCCCAGAAGCTGCCGGGCGAGCGAGATCCCCGCGACCATGCCGCTGGACGCGCTCTCCACGTAGCCTTCCACGCCCGTCATCTGTCCCGCGAAATAGGTGCCCGGACGCGCGATCATCTGATACTGCGCATCGAGGAACCCCGGCGAATGGAGGAACGTGTTGCGGTGCATCACGCCGTAGCGTAAAAACTCCGCCTGTTCAAGCCCCGGAATCATCGAGAACACCCGCTTTTGCTCGCCCCACTTGAGCCGCGTCTGGAAGCCCACGAGGTTGTACATGCTGCCCTCGCGGTTCTCCGCACGCAGCTGCACGACGGCGAAGGGCTCGCGACCCGTGCGCGGGTCGGTCAGTCCGACCGGCTTCATCGGGCCGAAGGCCATCACCATCTCGCCGCGCCGGGCCATCACCTCGATGGGCATGCAGCCCTCGAAGACCTGCGTGCCGTCAAAGCCGTGCACGTCCGCCGTCTGCGCGTCGCGCAGCGCCTCGTAGAACGCGAAGTATTCCTCGCGCGTCATCGGGCAGTTGAGGTAGTCGTCGCCCCTTCCATAGCGGCCCGCGCGAAACACCTTGCCCATGTCAAGCGAATCGCCGGAGACGATGGGCGCGGCCGCATCGTAGAAATGGAGCGTCTCAAGCCCCGGCAGCCGCGCGATCTGCCCGGCCAGCGCGTCGCTGGTCAGCGGGCCGGTGGCGATGACGCACGGGCCCTCCGGCAGCCGCACAGCCTCCTCACGCACGACCGTGACATGGGGATGCACCTGCACCGCCTGCGTGATGTGCGCGGAGAACGCCTCGCGGTCGACCGCCAGCGCGCCGCCCGCAGGCACGCGCGTCTCGTCCGCCGCGCGCATGATCAGGCTGCCGAGCTGGCGCATCTCCTCTTTGAGCAGGCCGACCGCGTTGGTCAGCTGATCGGAGCGCAGCGAGTTGGAGCAGACCAGCTCGGCGAATCCCTCGCTGTGGTGCGCGGGCGTGTAGCGCCGGGGCTTCATCTCCACGAGCGCGACCCGCACGCCCCGCTTCGCCAGCTGCCAGGCCGCCTCGCAGCCCGCCAGCCCGGCGCCGATCACCGTCGCTTCAGTCATGGTCTTCCTCGTCATGGGGCGCTTCCACGCGCTCGCGGCATGTCTCGCTGGCGCACAGATAGTAGCGGTCGCCCTTCCTGTCGCGCTTGAGCACCATGTAGCCGCCGCACTTGGGGCATTTTTCCTTCACCGGCATCTCCCAGGAGACGAAGTCGCAGTCCGGATAGCGCTCGCAGCCGTAGAACTTGCGCCCCTTGCGGGAGGTCTTCTCCAGCAGCTTCGCGCCGCAGGCCGGGCAGGGCGCGTCGATCTCCACCTGAATCGCCTTCGTGTTGCGGCATTCCGGGAAGTTCGGGCAGGCCAGGAAGCGGCCGTAGCGGCCGAACTTGTACACCATCATCGCGCCGCACTGCTCGCAGGGGACGTCGGAGACCTCGTCCTTGATCTCGATCTTCTCGATCTCCGTCTCCGCCTTGGAAAGCGTCTCGGCGAACGGACCGTAGAAGTCGCGCAGCACGTCGCGCCAGCCGCGCTTGCCCTCCTCGATCTCGTCGAGCTGCTGCTCCATGCTCGCGGTGAACGCGATGTCCACGATGTCGGCAAAGTGCTCCTTCATCATGTCGGTGATCATCACGCCCAGCTCGGTCGGGAAGAGCTGGCGCTTTTCGCGCGTGACGTAGCCGCGCGCCAGGATCGTGGAGATCGTGGGCGCGTATGTGGACGGGCGGCCGATGCCCTTTTCCTCCAGCGCGCGCACCAGCGACGCCTCCGTGTACCGCGGCGGCGCCTGCGTGAAGTGCTGCACGGCGTCGGTCGCCTCGACCGCCGCCTCGCAGCCCTCCGCGACATCCGCGAGCACGCTCGCCTCCGCCTCCTCCTGCGCGGCCTCGTCGCGGCCCTCTTCGTAGACCGCCGTAAAGCCCGCGAACTTCAACCGCTCGGCGCCGGAGCGCAGCACGACGCCCGCGCCGTTTGCGATCTCGATCTGCTGCGTCTCGTAGACGGCGTCGGCCATCTGGCAGGCGATGAAGCGCAGGTAGACCAGCTTATACAGGTTGAACTGGTCGCGCGTGAGCGACGGCTTGATGTCCTCCGGGCGCAGCCCGATGTACGTGGGGCGAATGGCCTCGTGCGCGTCCTGCGCGCTCTTGCGTCCCTTGTAGACGACGGGCTTCTCCGGCACGTAGGCCTCGCCGTAGCGCGCGGCGATCGCCTCGCGCGCGCCGGTGACGGCCTCCTCGGAGAGGCGGACGCTGTCGGTACGGATGTAGGAGATCAGGCCGACCGTGCCATGCCCGGCGATGTCCACGCCCTCGTAGAGCTGCTGGGCGATCTGCATGGTCTTGCCGGTGGTGAAGCCCAGCTTGCGGCTGGCCTCCTGCTGCAAGTTGGACGTGGTGAACGGCGGGGCCGGGTGGCGGCGGCGCTCGCCGCGCTTCACGCTGGCAATCACAAAGCCGCCCTGCGCGATGCGCGCCCTGGCGGCCTCGGCCTGCTCGCCGCTGGCGATGGCGGCGCGCTCGCCGTCCAGGCTGTAGAGCTTGGCTGCAAGCGTCTGGCCCGCGGCGCGCAGCGTCGCGTCCACCGTCCAGTACTCCTCCGGCTCAAACGTCTCAATCTCCTGCTCGCGGTCGACGATCATGCGCGTGGCGACGGACTGCACGCGGCCGGCGGACAGGCCCTTCTTGATCTTCGCCCAGAGCAGCGGGCTGATCTTGTAGCCCACCAGACGGTCGAGGATGCGGCGCGCCTGCTGCGCGTCGACCAGCTCGCGGTTGATGGTACGCGGGTTCTTGATGGCGCTCTTGACCGTCTTCTCGGTGATCTCGTTGAATTCCACGCGGCAGGCGCTGTCCGGGTCGATGCCCAGGATGTGCGCCAGGTGCCAGGAGATGGCCTCGCCCTCGCGGTCCGGGTCGGTCGCCAGGATGACGGACCTGGCGCCCCTGGCCTCCTTGCGGATGCGTTCGAGCACCTCGCCGCGGCCGCGGATGGTGATGTACTTGGGTTCAAAATCGTTCTCAACGTCGACGCCCAGCTGGGACTTGGGCAGGTCGCGGACGTGGCCGTTGGAGGCCTCGACCTTGTACGTCTTGCCCAGGAATTTGGAGATCGTGCGCGCCTTGGCGGGCGACTCCACGATGACCAGCTTTTGCGCCGTCTTGCGGCTACTCAATTTGATATTCCTCCATCGCCGGAACCGTCCGGCCTCATGCTTATCGCAGAAAGAATACCAGCCCTTTTTGAATCTGTCAAGGCATGGGCAAAATTTTCTGCGAAAGTCCCTACATATAAAGCGTGGGTTTTTCCCGTCAAAGCAGCCTGTAGGCGGGGCCGGGCAGCGTCTGGATCACCCCGTCCATCTCAAGGAGCATCAGCGCGCCGCTGATCGCTTCCGGCGCGGCATCCGCGTGCGCGCAGAGCGCGTCAAAGCTCTGCTCGCCCGCCTGAAGCAGCTCGCAGACGCGCCGCTGCAAGGGATCGAGGACGGGCGCAAGGGGCGCGGGCCGCGCGGCGGGCGCGTCCGTCTGCCTTTTCGGCTTCTGCGCGCTGCGCTTGGGCTCGATCACCAGCGCGTCCACGATCGCCTGCGCATCCGTCACGGGCGCCGCGCCCTCGGCGATGAGCCTGTGGGGCAGCTGCGAGCCCGGACGGTCGATGTCGCCGGGCATGGCGTACACCTCGCGCCCTTCCTCCAATGCGCAGTGGACGGTAGAGAGCGCGCCGCTTTTGAGCGGGGCCTGCGTCACCAGCACGCCGTAGCACATGCCGGCGATGATGCGGTTGCGCCGCACGAAGCTGTAGCGCGCGGCCGCGACGTCCGGCGGGTACTCGCTGATGACGCTGCCGCCCGCCTCCACGATCTCCCGGATCAGCCGCCGATTCTGCGCGGGATACGGCCTGTTGAGCGCGCTGCCGAGCACGGCCACGGTGCGCCCGCCCGCGTCCAGCGCGCCCCGGTGCGCGGCGCTGTCGATGCCCAGCGCCAGCCCGGAGACGACGCACACGCCGCTCTCGGCCAGCTCGCGCGCCAACCTGCGCGTGTGGCGCACGCCGTAGGCGTCCGCGCTGCGCGTGCCGACGACGGCGATCGGGAATAGGTCGCTCAGGTCGGCCCGTCCTTGCACAAAGAGCAGGTGCGGCGGCCTGGCCGTGCGCGCGAGCAGGCCGGGATACGCCTCGTCCTCCTGCGCGATCAGGTGGACGTGCTCCGCGCGCAGGCGCGCAAGCAGCGCGTCGCCCTCGCGCATGGCCGCGCGCAATGCGCCGATGCCCGCCTCGCCCAGCGCCTGCCGGCCGGCGTTCGGGTCCTCGATCAGGCGCAGCGCGCCGCCCGCCTGTGCGAGCGCAGCGGCGCGCTGCATGTAGCTGATCTCCCGGACGGAGACCAGAATGGCCATCGCTTCGCGTTCGGTCATGGCGTGCGCCTCCCTGCGTACACGGATGAAATCAGCCGCAGAGGAACCTGCGGCTGCGTGTCGGTTGTGGTCTGCCCGCAGCGCGGGCGGGTGATGGCGGCCGGGTTTGCGCGAAGGCTGCGGGCGCTTTCCGGTATGCGTCCTCACTTCGCAGCGGTTTCAAGCAGGTTTAGCGCGGCGCGCCCTGCGCCACGGCATGTTGAGGGCGCGTCGGGCTGCCGCCCAAACCCCGCTGGGGACCAGTCCCCTTCTTCGCTTTGCGGCGGCGAAAGGCAGGGATGGCGTTACTCGTCGTCCGCGCCCAGCAGCGGCAGGTCGTCGAATTCCTCCTCCGCCGCCTCCTCGATCACCGGCGCGACCGGCTCCTTCTTGCCCAGCAGCTCCGCGCGCACCAGCGCGTCGATCTCCGCGGCAATCTCCGGATTCTCCTTGAGGTACTTGCGCGTATTCTCGCGGCCCTGGCCGATGCGCTGGTCGCCGTAGCTGAACCACGCGCCGGACTTGTGGATGATATCCAGCTGCACCGCGCTGTCCAGCAGGCTGCCCTCCTTGCTGATGCCCTCGCCGTAGAGGATGTCAAACTCCGCCACGCGGAACGGCGGGGCCACCTTGTTCTTGACGATCTTCGCCTTCGTGCGGTTGCCCACGACGGTCGATCCGTCCTTGAGCTGCTCGCCGCGGCGGATGTCGATGCGCACGGACGCATAGAACTTGAGCGCGCGGCCGCCCGGCGTCGTCTCCGGATTGCCGTACATCACGCCCACCTTCTCGCGCAGCTGGTTGATGAAGATGCACACGCAGTTGGTCTTGTTGACGATGCCGGTCAGCTTGCGCAGCGCCTGGCTCATCAGGCGCGCCTGCAATCCGACGAAGGAATCGCCCATCTCGCCGTCGATCTCCGCCTTGGGCGTCAGCGCCGCCACGGAGTCGATGACCACGATGTCGATCGCGCCGGAGCGCACGAGCGCCTCGCAGATCTCCAGCGCCTGCTCGCCGGTGTCCGGCTGGGAGACGTAGAGCTGGTCGATGTCCACGCCCAGCTTGCGCGCGTAGATCGGGTCGAGCGCGTGCTCCGCGTCGATGAACGCCGCCACGCCGCCGGCCTTCTGCGCCTCGGCGACGACGTGCAGCGCCACCGTGGTCTTGCCGGAGGATTCCGGGCCGTAGATCTCCACCACGCGCCCGCGCGGCAGGCCGCCCACGCCCAGCGCCATATCCAGATCGAGGCACCCGGTGGGGATGACCTCGATGTTCTGCACCGGCCTGTCGCCCATGCGGATGATCGAGCCCTTGCCGAACTGCTTTTCAATCCCGGCCAGCGCCATCTCCAGCGCGCGCTTCTTCTCGCTGTTTTCCTCGGCCGCGGCGGGAACCGCCTTGGCAGTCTTCTTCGTCGCCATCGCTCTTCTCCTTTATCTCGTCTCGTATGTCAAGCAGGCGCGCCGGATCATGTCCAGCGCCCGCAGCGCCGCCAGGCTGCGGATGCGCTCGCGCGAGCCGGACAGCGTCAGTTTTTCCACCCGCACGCCGGATGCGTCCGCACAGCCGACGTACACCAGCCCCACGGGCTTCTCCCGCGTGCCGCCGGACGGCCCTGCGATGCCCGTGGTCGACACGGCGATGTCCGCGCCGCTGCGCGCTCGCAGGCCCTGTGCCATCTCGCGCGCCGTCTCCTCGCTCACCGCGCCGCAGCGCGCGAGCGTCTCCGGCTTCACGCCGCAGTATTTGATCTTCGCCTCGTTGGCGTATGTCACGTGCGCCTCGCCCAGCGCCGCGGAGATGCCCGGAAAGCGCACCAGCCGCGCCGCGACCAGCCCGCCCGTGCAGCTCTCCGCCGTGGCGACGGTGAGCCCGCGCGCCGTCAGCTCGCGCCCGGCGATCTCCTCCATGCTCCCCTCGCTCTCAGGCAGCACCGCGTAGACGCTCTCGCCCAGCCGCTCGGCCATCGCCTGCACGACGGGGCGCACCTTCTCAAGCGCCTGTGCCTCGCTCTCCCCGCGCGCCGTCACGCGCAGTTGACACTCGCCCAGCGAGCAATACGGCGCGACGGTCACCTCGCCGCCGCACTCGATCCACTTCGCGCACAGCTGTGCGACCTGCGATTCGCCCAGGCCATAGATGCGCATGTAGCGCGAGGCGATGCACCCGCCCGTGCGCTGCGCCAGATAGCCGTAGACCTGCCGCTCGAACATGTCCGCCATCTCCTGCGGCGGGCCGGGAAGCTGCACGAGCACCTTGCCCGCCCGCTCGATCAGGCAGCCCGGCGCGGTCCCGCAGGCGTTCTTGAGGATGGTCGCGCCCTCGGCGAACATCGCCTGCTTTTTGTTGTTGGCCGGGCACACGCGGCCCAGCCCGGCAAAATACCCTTCGATCTCGCGCCAGCTCTCCGCGTCAAAGACCATGTTCAGCCCCAGCAGCTTCGCGGCAATCTCCTTGGACAGGTCGTCCTGCGTCGGTCCGAGGCCGCCGGTGGTGATCACCACGTCGCTGCGCGCGAGCGCCTGCGCGAGCGTCGCCTCCAGGCGCTGCGGGTTGTCGCCCACGGTCGTATGGTAGTAGACCGAGATGCCCAGGCTTTGCAGGCGGCGGGAGAGATACTGCGCGTTCGTGTTGACGATTTGCCCCATCAGCAGCTCCGTGCCGATGGCGACGATTTCCGCGATCATCCGCGCGCCTCCCATCTCACCTGGCCCCGCCCAGCACGGCGCGGTTCTGCCAGACGTACTCGACCATCGAGTAGAGCGTCATGGCGGCGGCCGCCAGCGTCACCAGATCGGTGAGCACATTGCCGTGCATCACGGTGAGCAGCATGACCAGCGCCATCTGCAGGACGGTCTTGATCTTGCCGCTCATGCCCGCGGCGATCACGTGCCCCTGCTCCACGGCCACCAGCCGCAAGCCGGAGACGACGAACTCGCGCGCCACGAAGAGGATGCACGCCACCACGTTCAGCCGGCCCATGGCGCACAGCAGGATGAACGCCGTGTGCGTGAGCAGCTTGTCGGCGATCGGGTCCATGAATTTGCCAAAATTGGTGACGAGGTGGTGTTTGCGGGCGATCTTGCCGTCGAGCATATCCGTCAGCGACGCGGCGGCGAACACGATCAGCGCCGGCACGTTCAGCCCGCAGGCGAGCAGCACCAGATACACCGGCACCAGCGCCATGCGCAGCAGCGTCAGCTTGTTGGGCAGGTTGAGTTCCATGATGCCCGAAATGATTCTTTTCATACGCGCTCTCCCATCAGGTCATATGCCCGCGCGCCGGTGATGCGCACGTCCACAAATTCGCCGATTGTCAACGGCGTCTCGCTGCCGAAGTAGATGTTGCCGTCGGTCTCCGGCGCCTCAAACTCGCTGCGGCCCACGTAGCGCCTGCCGCGCCGCTTTTCCACCAGCACGCGGCAGACCGTGCCCACGCGCGCCTTGTTCTGCGCCAGCGAGATGCCGTGCTGCAGCGTCATCAGCGCGTCGTATCGCGCCTGCTTGACGGCTTCCTCCACCTGATTGTCCATGTCCGCCGCGACGGTGCCCTCCTCCGGGGAGAAGGTGAACGCGCCCATGCGGCCAAACTGCGCCTCCTGCACGAAGTCCATCAGCTCTTCAAAGTCCGCGTCCGTCTCGCCCGGAAATCCGACCATCAGCGTGGTGCGCAGCATCATGCCGCGCGCTTTGAACTTGCGGCAGATCTCGCGGATGTGCGCGCTGGTGTCGGTGCGGTTCATGTCGTCGAGCACGTGCTGGCTGATGTGCTGCATCGGCAGGTCGAGGTACTTGCAGACGTTGGGCAGCCGCGCGATGGTGTCCAGCAGCCGGTCGTCCACGCGTTCGGGATAGCAGTAGAGCGTGCGCAGCCACGCGACGCCGGGAATCGCCGCAATCTCCTCAATGAGCTCCGGCAGGCGGCTCTCCCCGCCCCAGTCCGTGCCGTAGCGCGTGGTGTCCTGCGAGATGAGCGTGAACTCCTTGACGCCCTGGGAGACGAGGCGCTTGACTTCCTCAAGGATGAACGCCTTCGGGCGGCTGCGGTAGCCGCCGCGGATCAGCGGAATCGCGCAGTACGAGCAGCAGTTGTCGCAGCCCTCGCCGATGCGGATGTAGGCGCTGTAGGGCGGCGTGGTCAGCACGCGGCCCGCCTCAAAGCAGTGGCCGTCGTCCTGCACGTACACGGGGCGCGCGCCGGCCATCGCCTCCTGAATCGCCTGATCGAGCTTCTCATACTCGTTGACGCCCATGATCACGTCCACCTCAGGCATCTCCTCCCGGATGGCCTCCGGATAGCGCTGGGCGAAGCAGCCTGTGGCCGCCAGCAGGCGGCACTTGCCCGTCTGCTTGTATGCCGCCATCTCAAAGAGGGTGGCGATGGCCTCCTCCTTGGCGGACTGGATGAACCCGCATGTGTTGACGATGATGACCTCGGCGCGGGCCGGGTCGGATACGATCTGATAGCCGCGCGCGCGCAGCACGCCGAGCGCCTGCTCGGAGTCCACGCGGTTCTTGCTGCAGCCCAGAGAGATCAAGCCTACTGTCGTTGCCAATTCGGTTCTCCTTTTTTATATGTGACATCGATGTGCGATGGATTCAATTCATTGTATCACGCCCGCACCGCAAATACAAGGACCGCCGCGCGGGCGGGGCGCACGCCGCGCGGGCGGGGCGCGCAATTTCCCCCTGCACGGCCGTATTATACCACATCTTCCGCCGCTTGACAAGAACATTTGTTCGTGTTTATGCGCGTCAATCCCTGCGCCTTCGCGATCCAGCCCGGCGCATGAGCGCCGCGACCAGCAGCTTGATCAGCCGGTAGCCCGTGTACACCGCGAAGAACGCCAGCACGCCGTAGAGCCCTGCGACGATGTCCGCAAAGTCCATCTCTCCCGTGCCGGTGATGCGCTGGCCGATCTCGATGGCAAAGCCCAGCACGGCCATCACCGTAAAGACGTAGATGAAGGACACCGCCGTGATGCTCCACCTGGCCAGGCGGGTGAAGACCGCGTGCACGACGGCGAAGAGCGCCATGGCCAGCACCGCCATGATGATGAAGTGCCAGTCCTTGTCGTCCAGGCGCAGCTCGAAGCCGTCGTTGAGGCGCATGAGCGAATCGTGCACCTGCGCCATGATCATGGTCATCTCCCGCAGCAGCATGCTGAGCACGATGTCTCCCTCCTCTCCCTGTTCAAAGAAAAGCCGCCGGGCATGGCGTCATGTCGGCAGCTTTTGTATCAGTATGCGATCTTTTCGCTGATGTAGGCGACCAGGTCGTCCACATGCACCTTGTCCTGCGTCATGGTGTCGCGGTCGCGGACGGTGACCACGCCGGTTTCCTGCGTGTCGAAGTCGACCGTCACGCAGTACGGCGTGCCGATCTCGTCCTGACGGCGATAGCGCTTGCCGATGGAGCCGGTCTCGTCGTAATCGACCATGAAGTGCCCCGCGAGCTTCTCGTAGACCTCGGTTGCCAGGGCGCCCAGCTTGTTCTTCTGCAGCGGAAGCACGGCGCACTTAAACGGCGCCAGCGCCGGATGCAGGTGCAGCACGTTGCGCACGTCGCCGCCCTCCAGCTCCTGCTCCTCGTAGGCGTTGCACAGGAACGCGAGCACCATGCGGTCCACGCCCAGAGACGGCTCGATGCAGTAGGGGATGAAGCGCTCGTTGGTCACCGGGTCCATGTACTCCATGGACTTGCCGGAATGTTCCTGATGCTGCTTGAGGTCGTAATCGGTGCGGTCGGCGATGCCCCAGAGCTCGCCCCAGCCGAACGGGAAGAGGAACTCGAAGTCGGTCGTCGCCTTGGAGTAGAAGGCCAGCTTTTCCGGCTCGTGGTCGCGCAGGCGCAGGTTCTCCGCCTTGATGCCCAGGCCCAGCAGCCAGTCGCGGCAGAAGGAGCGCCAGTAATCAAACCATTCGAGATCGGTGCCCGGCTTGCAGAAGATCTCCAGCTCCATCTGCTCAAACTCGCGCACGCGGAAGATGAAGTTGCCCGGCGTAATCTCGTTGCGGAAGCTCTTGCCGATCTGCGCGATGCCGGCGGGCAGCTTCTTGCGGGTGGAGCGCATCACGTTGTTGAAGTTGACGAAGATGCCCTGCGCGGTCTCCGGGCGCAGGTAGATCTCGTTGGCGGACGTCTCGGTCACGCCCGCGTGGGTCTTGAACATCAGGTTGAACTGGCGGATGCCGGTGAAGTCCTTCTTGCCGCACACCGGGCAGACGATGCCGTCGTGGTCGGCGATGTACGCCTCCAGCTCCGCGTTGCTCCAGCCGTCGCCGGTCTGCGCGCCGTTGGTGTAGTCCTCAATCAGTTTGTCCGCGCGGAAGCGCGCCTTGCAGGCCTTGCAGTCCATCAGCGGGTCGTTGAAGCCGCCGACGTGGCCGGAGGCCACCCAGACCTCGCGGTTCATCAGGATCGCCGCGTCCAGGCCCACGTTGTACTTGTTCTCCTGCACGAACTTCTTCCACCACGCGCGCTTGACGTTGTTCTTGAATTCCACGCCCAGCGGGCCGTAGTCCCAGCTGTTGGCCAGGCCGCCGTAGATTTCGCTGCCCGGGAAGATGAAGCCGCGGCCCTTGCACAGTGCCACGATCTTGTCCATGGTGATCTCCGCCATCAGAATTCTCTCCTTTGCCTGTACGGATGGTGCGGGACACGAAAAGGAACCGCGCGAAGGCGCTGTCCCGAATCCGCCCTTCGCATGGATTCAAGGGACGAAAGGCATCCTTCCGCGGTTCCACCCTTGTTGACGCGCCGGGGCGCGTCCACTTTTTTATTTCGTTCATGCGCCGCTCCGGGCTGCCAACCCCCTCATCGCACGCAACACCGTTATCATACTAAAGCAGCCCTGATTTGTCAAGCATTTTCGCGGTGATGCGGCCGCCTGCCGCTGATCTTCATCATCCGCGAGAGCTTTCTGCCGTCCCAGAGCAGCACGCCCGTGGACCTGGCCAGCTCCTTCGCCCCGCGCGTGAATTCGCCCGGGCAGATCACCGCCGCCCGGTCGCAGCCGTAGAACTGCGCCCCGGCGTAGACCTCCTGCACGGCGGCGTTGCCCACCGTTCCGGCGTAGTTCTTGCACTGGATGGCGTATTTGCTGCCGCCGCGCTCGGCGAGGATGTCCGCGCCCTGATCGCCGCTGCCCTTGGTCTGTACGACGTGCTCAAAGCCGTTGTCCGCAAGCAGCAGCGCGACGTAGCGCTCAAACTCCGCGCCATTGAGCCGCAGGCAGCGCTGCGCGTCGCCGCGCGCCGTCAGCCTGCGCACAAGCCGCAGCGGCACGCCCACGAGCAGCCGGCATGCGGCCATCAGCGCCCGGGCGGTCCCGCGCAGCAGGCCCAGCAGCCCCCGCCCCAGCGCGCGCAGCAGCGCCACCAGCGCCGCTGAAGCCGTCTCGCACAGCCAATCCATCAGCGAGAGCAGCGCATCCGCCAGCGCGGCAAGCGGGCTGCGCCGCTTCTTCCTTCTCCTTGCCAATGCGCGCCCCTTATGCCCGCTCGATGCAGGCCACGGCGTGCGCGGAGATGCCCAGCCCCTCGCCCTCAAAGCCCAGCTTCTCGGTCGTCGTCGCCTTCACGTTCACGCATTCGATGTCCACACGCAGGTGCGCGGCGACGTTTGCGCGCATCGCGTCGATGTAGTCCTTGAGCTTGGGCCGCTGCGCGATGATCGTCACATCCACATTGCCCACGGCGTAGCCGCGCTCATGCAGCAGCGCCACGACGTGATCGAGCAGCCTGCCGGAGTCCGCGCCCCGGTAGCGCTCGTCGGTGTCCGGAAAGTGACGGCCGATGTCGCCCAGCGCCGCCGCGCCCAGCAGCGCGTCCATCAGCGCGTGGTAGGCCACGTCCGCGTCGCTGTGGCCCAGCAGCCCCAGCGTGTGCGGGATGTCCACGCCGCACAGGATCAGCCTGCGGCCCTCTACCAGCCTGTGCACGTCGTATCCGTGTCCGATGCGCATCGTCCGTTCCTCCCTCTCCTGTGCCTCGCCCCGGCGGATGAGCACCTGCCCGGCGAGCAGCATGTCCTCCGGCGTGGTCAGCTTGATGTTCTCCACGTCGCCCTGCGTCAGATGCACCGTGTGGCCCATCCACTCGGCGAGCATGGCGTCGTCCGTAGCGCGCCGGCCGTCCTTGCCTTCGGCAAAGCGCGCGTGCGCCGCGCGGATGAGCGCCGCGTCAAACGTCTGGGGCGTCTGCACGGCGCGCAGCGCGTCGCGCGGGGGCGTCTTCACGACGCAGCCCTGCGCGTCCACGCGCTTGACCGTGTCCTTGAGCGCCACCGCCGCCACGCCGCTGCCAAAGCGCCGCGCGCTGTCGATCGTGCGCGCAATCACTTCGCGCGTGACCAGCGGCCGCGCGCCGTCGTGAATGGCGATGATGTCCGCCGCCGGGTTGCAGGCCTCTACGCCCCGGCGCACGCTCTCCTGCCTGTCCGCGCCGCCCGGCACGATGACCGCGCCCGGCAGCAGGCTTCGCATCTGCGCCATGTCCTCCTCGCCCGTGACCACGACGATGCCGCCGTCAAACAGCCCCGTCTCCTCAAAGGCGCGTACCGTGCGCGCCACGACGGGCACGCCGCAAAGCGGATAGAGCACCTTGTTGCGCGCAAGGCCCATGCGTGCGCCCCGGCCCGCCGCCACAATCACCGCCGCAACCATCACATTTCCTCGCCTTCCAGCAGCTCGTACATGAGCGCCGCGTCGTTCTTGCGCACCGTCTCGGCGACTTGCAGCACGCGGAACTTCGCCGTCTTCTCGCCGAAGCGGATCTCCAGCACGTCGCCCGCCTTCACCTCGCTGGCCGGCTTGGCCGGCTTGCCGTTGATGCTCACGCGCCCGCCCTCGGACGCCTCCTTGGCGACCGTGCGCCGCTTGATGATGCGCGACACCTTCAGGTATTTGTCGAGTCTCATCGCTTTTCCTCCTTCATCGATTGCGCCTGACCGCCGCAGGCCGCCCGCGGATGCGCCGCGAGCACCGGCAGGCAGCAGACAAACGGATAGATGTAGCGGCCCGCCATCACCGGGCCGAGCAGGTACGTGCCCCAGAGCAGCACGGCCAGCAGCGCGCAGGCAAACGACATCCACCGGCCCAGGTACGCCTCCCGCAGCGCGAAATAGAGCATCGCCCAGGCGATCACGCCCATGTTGAACAGATAGCCGATCACCGGGATCTGCATCGCGCCCTGCGCGCCAAAGCGCCAGCTCAGCGAGGCAAGCACGCGCGGCAGCAGGCTCTGGCTGTGGATGCGCTCAAAGTCGCACCATTCGTAGTATTGATCCGTGATGCCCATCTGCAAATAGTATCCCGACACGCCGTATTCGCCGTAGGGATACCAGAAGGCATACGTGTGCTTGAGCACCGCGTCCAGATACGCCTGCGGGCACTTGCGCCCGACGGACAGATACACGCGCACATACCGTCCCGCATCATCCAAAAACGCCTGCGTGTCGAACTCGAACTTGACCGGATCGGAGATCGTGGGGTCGTACAGCCGCCAGCTCTCTCCGGGCATGATCTCGTCGATGGCGTCCTTCTCCGCCTGCGTGAGCCGGTCGCCGTGCAGGTTGCGCGCGCGCGCGAGCTGCTGAATCGGCCAGGAGAGCATCTCGCTCGGATCGCCCTGCTGCGCGCCCGTCGCCAATCGCATCGCGCCGTTTGCGCCCACGCACAGCGCGGCCGCCAGCGCCGTCACGCCCGCCAGCCGCAGCGCGCGCCGCCTGTATGCCGCCAGCAGCAGCGCCAGCCAGACGGCGACGGCGTAGAGCGCGTTGTGGCGCAGGAGCATCATGCCCGCGCCGCTCAGCGCGATGCCCGCGCCCAGCCGCGCATCGATGCGCCTGCCCGTCATCGCCTCGCGCAGCAGCGCCAGCGTCAGCGCGAACAGGCCGGAGAAGAGCACGTCCTTCGTCGCATTGACGGCCATCATCATGTGCAGCGGATAGAGCCCGAAGAACACCGCGCTGCGCCGCGCCGCGCGCGCGCCGCTCTGGCGCGCGATAGAAGCGCAGGTCTGCGCGAAGCAGGCCGCCAGCGCCGTCATCTGCAAGACGGTGTAGAGCGCCGCGCCCAGATTGATGCTGCCCAGCGCACGGCCCAGCGCCACGCAGCCGCCCAGCAGCAGCGTGTGCAGCAGCGGATGGTGCGTCGAATACCGGCCGGTGAACACCTGTTCGAGCTGAAAGGGCACGTCGTAGGCAAACGAGCCGGGGAATGTGACGGCGAACATCGGCACGTAGCACAGCAGGATCAGCGCGAACGCCCTCTTTGCGGAAAAGACGCCGGCGATGCGCGGGGCGCGCGCGCTTTGCTCGCTCCTGCGCAGCAGCAGCCGCAGCGCCGCCGTCGCGGGCAGCAGCAGCGCCGCCGCCACGAGCAGCGCCATCGCGGGCTTGCCCGTCTGAAGGTGCTCGGCCTGCCAGCCAAAGCTCGCCAGCAGCGCGTACATCGCGCCACCCAGCAGGATGACAGCACCCCTGCGCTTTCCGCCCTCGTGCACGCGCGCGCCTCCCTTCGTCCTTTCCTGTCAGTGTAACACAAGTCGCGCCGATAGACAATCGTCATTTCCGCCGCTTTTCGCCATTGACCGCCGCAGATTGCGCGCAGCTTTTTCCCGTTTTCATCATATTTTCGTCACATTTCTCCGGTATACTGAGGGCACAAAGGAAGAACCCCCATTCTTCCTTTGCCGCCTTCGTCTCTCCCCTCCGTGCGAAGGTGCGTATCTTCCTTTTTCCCCTTCCTCATTTATTCCCTTCCGCAGAAAAGAGCCGCTTCCTTCCCCGGTGCGGCTCTTTTCTCATGTTTCGCTTTTGTCGACCGCCGGCGCTCAGGCGTCGTCCTCCGGCGCGTCCTTCCGGTTTTCCTGCGCGTCCTCCTCGGCCTCGCCCAGCTCGCCCATGATCGTCTGATAGAGCTGCGGGGCCTTATGCGGCCAGCGCGCGCAGAAGCGCTTGGCCTGCGCCTTGGTGGCAGCGGTGAGCGTCATGGAGAAGATCTCCTCGCCGGATTCCAGCGCGCGCAGCGTCACGGCATAGCCGCTGCCGCTGGGCGCGTACTGCGCGGGCGTGGAGAGCTCGTCGCGCACGCGGCGGCGCCATGCGGCGCCGTGTTCGCGCAGCTTCTCCTGCTGAGAGGCGCGGATGCGCGAAGCAAACATCTCCATGCTCTGGCGGCCCTGCGGCGTGAGGATGAGCAGCATGCCCTCCAGATGGCGCGATTCGCGCACGAAGCCCGCTTCCTTGAGGCTGGAGAGCGCCAGATAAAACTGGAACTGGCTCTGCAGCGACGTCTCCACCACAAAGCGCAGCAGCTGTTCTTCCGTGCAGCCGCCCAACTGATCAAGCGCGCACAGCAGCACGAGCTTGTCCTCTTCTTCCGTGGCATGCACATCAAACACAGGCGCACCTCCCGCAGCCGGCATCAGGCTTCCTGCTCCCCGTCGTCCTTGACCACATAGTCGCCCAGGGCTTCGAGCAGATCGTCGCAGTCGTCGCTGTAGATGTCCATGCGGATGGGGCGGGACAGATCGATCGAGAAGATGCCCAGAATCGACTTGGCGTCCACCACGTAGCGGCCGGAGCGCAGGTCCATATCATACGGGAAACGGTTGACGAGACTCACGAAGTTCTTGACATGGTCGGTCATCATCGTCAGGCGGATATTCACGGATTTCATGCGGATGATCCCTTCCTTTTACACACATTCCATGCTGGTTATGGCTATGGATATTATACCCGAAACGCCTGATGATTGCAAGCGCCGCCGCGCGCAATGCGCCCGCCGCGCGCATCTTGGCAGATTTTTTTTAAAGTTCAGGAAAAGGGTTGACTTTTTCCGCATGAGGCAGTATAATAAACTTCGTGCTTGGGGTCTTAGCTCAGCTGGTCAGAGCGCCACGTTGACATCGTGGAGGTCGTAGGTTCGAGCCCTATAGACCCCACCAAGCTAAACCGGAGTTCGTCGCCCGGTTGGATGCCGCCATCGTCGATGGCGGTTTTTCTTTTTATTCCTTGATTTTTTGCGTCCTGCCCGGCCGTTTTCCAGCGTGCCGGAAGGGGCGTTTTTGTTCTGTATTCATCATGTTTTTTTCGCCTCAAAATGGCAGTCAACCCACAAAATCGGGGATTTTACCACAAATCTTGCCACAAATCGCTTCAAAGAAGGCCCCCAAAACCCTGATGGCATATAGGTTTTTTCGCACTTTCAATCGACCACAAATCAGGCCGCAAACAGGCGTTATGAAATGATCTGCCCCAGTTCTTCGACCGCTTTCAGATGTTTCATCACGCCTTCGTGCCGGGTTCGCGCATAAATCCTTTCCACCATGCGCGTATCCGCATGGCCCAGAAGATCCGCAACCTGCGCGGAGGTCTTTCCGCTTTCCTTAAGTTGCGTGCCAAATGTCGTGCGAAAGTCGTAATCCGTGAATCCCACGACCTGAAGGTTTTTCAGCGCTTCTTTGCTGATCTTTGCAGCAATAGAATATCCGCCATTCTATCCGGACGCGCATTGAAACCGGCTCAGTCCGGCAAATCAATCAAAAACGCAGAGGCCGATAGAAGACGGCTTCTGCGTTTAAGATATGGATTTTTTACCCCGTTGTCAATGCTTTTCAGGCAACCCGAATGATTATGAACCAATTCGTTTTTTTGGTTCCAAAATCCGGAACCTATTTCGAAGTCACCTCGCCGATCCCCGCCCGGATGATCAGCCCCTGTGCGTAATCTCCAAACCGCTCGCCAAAAAGATTCATGCCGCCGACATGTTTGGCATCCGCCGGCACACCGATGCGAACGCTGAGAAAGCCTCGATTTCTCTTCACGACGTCCTCAATGGTGGCCTGACCGATCTGCGTCTGATCCAGATAACTGCCCGTATGGTCAATCCGCCAGACCTTCATGTAGCCAAACTGCGTATCGACATCGCTCCACCAGATCGGCGTATACGCCCCGTGACGTCCTCCGCAGTCGCACGGGCTTGTCCAGACTCCCAGCAAAACGTCGTTGACCCAAACGCAGATGTCGCTCTTCCAGGGCGATTTGTGCATGGGCGCTTCCGAACACGCTTCAAATGAAATCTCGATCCAGTTCAGTTCGGACAGGGGCAGCGACGTTTCAGCGAGGCGGTATTCCAACGTGCCGGATTTGAACCATATCATCTGCGCATCAAATCGTCCGGGCGAATAGAAGACCGCCGGATTATCGCGCACACCGATTGCGTCGGATTCGCCGAGCATGCCGCAGGTGGGTTGAATGTCCTTTGCCTCGCTGTATCCACCGATGGGCATCCGGCAGGTAAAGTAGTCTCTGTTGAGCTGGTACGGCGTTTTGAGAAACAGATGAATCCGGCTCGTCTTGATCCAGCACAGCTTTGTCATGCCCCTCATGCCCGTTCGAAATTCCACGCCGACAATGCCCGCCTGCTGCAGATGCTTGATGGCGTTGGAAACGGTGGAGAGCGGAAGATTCAACCTGGTGGCAATGTCCGTGACGTTGACCATCGTCTCCTCGCACAGCAGCTTCACAATGCTCAGCCGCGTCCTGGACGAAAGCGCATACGTGATCTTCTCAATGGCTTCCACGTCATCAATCTCTCATGTAATGTGGTAGGTATTGCGCTCGTCCACGTGCTTGCGCTCCTTTCCGGCAAGTCGAATTACGCCCGCTTCAATCCGCTCCGCCCAGCAAATCGCCGGCAACCCATCAGCCTCAAAGGACTCCCGTATGCAGCGCCCTTTCTGACGGTTCATCGATTATAGCAAAGAAACGCCTGCGCGTCAAACAGACGGCGCCATCCCGCGGACGACGGCTCTGCGCTCAGCGTCGCCGCGGATGCGCCGTACACATGCGCACGAACGGGTTCGGCGGCGTTTCTCTCACCGGGAGCGCGCAGCTGCGGCCTCATGCCGGTCCGCCATTCAAAATCTTCACAGAGCATGCCGGATACGCCGTTCCGGCCAAGCCCGGCGGAGGGGCACAGCCGGGCCACGGCGCAGGAAGCGAGGCCACGCCGGCGCGAAACAGCAAACGTGCGGATGAATCCCTTCCATGCGAAGCGCCATGGAATCCTCCCAAAACGGACGCATGCACAGGCCGCCTCGCGTCGCGACGGACCACGGCATAGCGCGCCGCGCCAGCGCAAGATACACAGATGCCGTCCATATGTGTTGCCGGGTCACACAGGCCCCGGCCCGTAACGGCACGGAAGTTTTCCGCAAATCCATGTTTCAGGGCAAGGCCGACGGGCCAGTTCACGGGCGAACGCCTCGTCTCCGCCGTCGGCGATACCCTGCGCCCAAAGGAGCATGACAGACGGTCAAAAAGGGCTGCGCCAAGAGGCAACTCCTTCTTTGTCGAAAAGGCTCTGTCATGTAGTTATTCGGCGCCTGCTTTTGACTTCACCGTGACGGTCGCTTTTTCAATTTGATGTGCTTCAATCTTCTGAATATGGATGACAATATCCTCCAACTCCAGAGAAATCTTCTGTTCTCCGTCTGCGGGAACGGCACCCAGGGCATCGAACACCATGCCGGTGAATGTATCGTAATCTTCGGTAGCCAGTTTCAGACCGGTGACTTCCTCCAGAATCTCCAGATCCACATTGCCGTAGATTTTCCAGCTGTTATCATCTACCTGTTCGATGTAGGGTTCGGGATCGTCCTGATTGGGAATGTCATCATTCAAATCGCCGACCAGTTCCTCTACCAGATCCTGCATCGTCACAATGCCAACCATACCGCTGTACTCGTCCAGCACCACTGCCATAGAATTGCGAGACTTCTTCATGTTGCGAAACAGCACATCGGCCTTGATCGTTTCCGGCACAAAGAAAGCAGGATGTACGGCTGCTGCAATAATGTTTTCCTTTGTCTTGTCCTTTAAGGGGAAGTAGTCCTTGGCATTCAGAACACCGATGACATTGTCGGCAGAGCCGTCGCAGACAGGATACAGGGTATGCCGCTGCTCAAAAATTGTGGTTTCCCAAGTATCGACTGTATCCTCCAACCAAAGCATTGTCACATCGGTACGGTGGATAGCAATTCCCCCGGCAGTAATATCATTGAACTCAAAGACATTCTTGATAAACTCCTTCTCCTGCGTGTCAATGGTGCCTTTTTCACTGCCCATGTCCACCATCATGCGGATCTCTTCCTCGCTCACCTCGTCTTCAGCTTCATTCGGATCAATACCCAGAAACCGCAGCACCAGGTTGGTGGAAGCGGACAGAAACCAAACAATGGGGCGGAACACCACAGCAATGCCGGACACAATGCCGGAAATGCCCATAGCGATGCTCTCGGACTTCTTCATAGCCAGCCGCTTGGGAACCAGTTCACCGAAGATCAGCGTGAAATAGCTGAGGATCAGGGTGATGACCACCACAGCAATGGCATCCAAGGTAGCAACGGGCAGGCTCACGCCCAGGCTCAGCACCCAATCCACCAGGGGGTCGGAAAAGTTATCCGCAGCAAATGCAGAGCCAAGGAAGCCGGACAGGGTGATGGCAACCTGAATGGTAGCAAGGAACTTGGCAGGCTCACGGGTCAGCTTGAAAAGCCGCCTTGCCTTGGCATTGCCTTCATTCGCCATGCGCTCCAGCTTCGCTTCATTGATGGACAGCACGGCAATCTCCGCACTGGCAAAAATCGCATTCAGACCAATTAAAACAACCTGAAACAATAATAAAAACCCTGTAGAATCCATAAGCAAAACAACCTCTTTCTGTAAAACAATAGAAAATTCTTCAAAAAAAGCAACAGAACATGGCCCATACATCTCGAACCGATGCACAGGTCATGTTCTATTCCAAATAATAAAAGATATTCACATTGTTCCGTTCAGGGTCAGGGGTACTGTCTCCAGCATCCATCGTGTAAATGATCCTCCCTTGACGTATATGATGGCAATTATTGTATCAGCATGATGTAAAAATGTCAATATAGAAACGCAGAATCACAGCGGTAATTGTTGTAGGACTAGCCTGTGGAAGATTGCCAAGAACCTGCCCGGTGATGGCAAGCGGTGGACGGAAATCGCCGCTCTGAATGAGATCGAGAACACGATCATTCATACGGGCGAAGTCCTGAAAATCCCCGAATAACAAGAAAGAGGTCGCGGCTCATGCCGTGACCTCTATTTCTTTCACAAACCCGAAGACGTTCTTCACAAAGAAGAAGTGGTTCGGATTTGCACCGTATGGTGGAGGTGAGGGGAATCGAACCCCTGTCCGAAAAAGCGACTGTCAAGCTTTCTCCGAGCGCAGTCTGCGTTTTCACATTCCCTCGCCCAGGCGCCCACAGACGGGCTCAAGGGTTCAGTAGCTTCATGATGTGGCCATGCGGCAAAGCTTAGGCATGGTCATGGCCCGCCAAATTGACGCCGGGAACCGGAGCGGCGGGGGCTCCGGGCCGACGCGCAGCCTAATCAGGCCGCGAGGCAATAATCGTTATTGTCAGTTCATTTTTAAATTCCCGGTTTTAGCGTTGCCCGGGGCAACGGCTCGCTTACCTGACCGCCCACGATCCCGTCGAAACCAGTACACCCCCATGAAAACAATCATTCGCCGCGGTTGTTGTTGCGCAGCGCGCGCTGGATCTCGCGCTTCGTGTCGCGCTCGGCCATGCTCTCGCGCTTGTCGTGGAGCTTCTTGCCCTTGCACAGCCCCAGCTCCATTTTAAACCGCCCGTCCTTGAGATAGACCTGCAAAGGGATGAGCGAATAGCCCAGCTTGCCGGCCTCCTGCGCCAGATGGCGAATCTGGCTCTTATGCAGCAGCAGCTTCTTCTGACGCAGCGGGTCGGTGTTGAACACGTTGCCCTGCTCGTAGGGGCTGATGTGCATGCCGCACACCAGCACTTCCCCATCCTTGACCACGGCAAAGCTCTCCTTGAGGTTCATGCGGCCCTGGCGCATGCTCTTGACCTCGGTGCCCTTGAGCGCCATGCCGCACTCGATGCGCTCCTCGACGAAGTAGTCGTGGAACGCCTTTTTGTTCTGTGCCATGGGCTTGATGCCCTTTGCGCGCGCCATGCGACTCCCTCCCCGTCAGACCGACACTCTGCTTCTTAGTATAGCACAGATCCGCCGCCGTTTGCAAGGTTTGCCTGCCTCCCGGCGGGGCCCTCCCGGCGGGGCATGCCTGCCTCCCGGCGGGGCCGCGCTGCAAAGACCTGCGTTGGAAAGATCTGCATTTTTCGGCAAACCCATACCCAAACGCAGACAAACCGTGTATACTATACTCAGCAAAGCGTGTCGATGTAGTGGTCGCTCCCGGCGCGGCGCGGATGCTCCACGCGCTCATAGCGCTGCAATTCCCGTTCTCTGGCCGAGACGCCCGCAAAATGCCAGGCCACTTCAAAGAGCAGCGCGGCGATGACGCACGCGATATAGATCAGCAACGGCACGGTTCCTGCAACTCCTTTTTCCTGGATTTTCTGAGAGAATCTCTCAAATTCTGTCGCGCGGGACGGCGCTTCGCCCTGCGCAGGAAGCGATTATAGCACGCCGCGCGCCAAAATGCAAATGACCGTGCGGCGCGGGTGCCTTCGCGGGCCTGGTAGGGCGCGCAACTTTAACGCGATTTTAATATGCGGGTATGGTATACTATTGGAAAGAATCGGGAGGAATAGCCGGTTGATGAGAAGATTACTCTATGGTTTGCGGGATGCGCTGATTCCATACAAGCAGAGCAGACGGGAGTTCTTCCGGGACATGAGCGTCACGTTGGCCCTTCTGGCGGCGGCGGCGCTTGTTTGCGCTGTGCTCAACGCGCAGGGCAGCAGCGACAGCGCGGTGCCGCTGGTGTTCGTGCTGGCGGTGGTGCTCACGGCCCGCTTCACAGAGGGATATTTTTACGGCCTGTTCGCGACGATCGTGTCGGTGTTCGGCGTCAATTACGCGTTCACCTACCCGTATTTCGCGTTCAATTTCACCATCACGGGCTATCCCCTCACGTTTCTGACGATGTTCGTCGTCTCGCTGGTGGTGGGCATGCTCACCGAGCAGGTCAAGCGCCAGAGCAACCTCAAGGCGGAGGCCGAGCGCGAGAAGATGAAGGCGAACCTGCTGCGCAGCGTCTCGCACGACCTGCGCACGCCGCTCACGTCGATCATCGGTTCATCGACCGTGGTGCTTGAGCATTACGACGTGCTCAGCGACGAGGAAAAGAAGGAACTCATCGGGCATGTGCGCGACGACGCGCAGTGGCTGGTGCGCATGGTGGAGAACATTCTGTCCATCACGCGCATCAAGGACAACGCGGTGACGCTCAAAAAATCGCCCGAGGCGGTCGAGGAGATCGTGGCCGAAGCGGTCGACAAGTTTAAAAAGAACCGCAGGATGCCCGTGCGCGTGAGCGTGCCGGACGAATTGCTCATGGTGCCCATGGACGCCACGCTCATCGAGCAGGTGCTCGTCAACCTGATGGAGAACGTGGTCATCCACGCCCGGGGCGCGACAGAGATCAGCCTGAGCATCTCGCACGAGGCGCGCGACCGCGTGCGCTTTTGCGTGGAGGACGACGGCGCGGGCATCGACGAGGCCATCCTGCCCAAGCTCTTTGAAGAGCTCTTTCCGCACGCGCAGGAGGGCAACGGCGACGGGCGGCGCAGCATGGGCATCGGGCTTTCCGCCTGCATGAGCATCGTCAAGGCGCACGGCGGGGAGATGTACGCAGAAAACAGGATACAGGGCGGCGCGCGCGTGTGCTTCACGCTGCCCACAGAGGAGGAGACAAACCATGGTGGTTAAGGGAAAAGTGCTCATCATCGAGGACGATCGTGCGATCTGCAATTTCATTCGGCGCGTGCTGGAGGCCAACGGCTATGAAGCGCTGATCGCGAACACGGGCCGCGAGGCGATCAGCATGCTGGCTTCCCATTGCCCGGACGTGGTGATTCTGGATCTGGGCCTGCCGGACATGGACGGCATGGAGGTCCTGCAGGATCTGCGCCGCTGGTCGCTGATGCCGGTGGTCGTCGTCTCCGCGCGCACGGACGAGCGCGAAAAGGTGCGCGTGCTGGACGCCGGCGCGGACGATTACATCACCAAGCCGTTTGGCACCTCGGAGCTGCTGGCGCGCATCCGCACGGCGATTCGCCACACGCGCACCACGAGCGGCAATTCCGCCATCGCCCGCAGCAACCGCTTCACGGCCAGGGGGCTGGTCATCGACTACGACAAGTACCGCGTGTACATCGACGGCCGGGACGCGAACCTCACGCAGAACGAGTTCAAGCTCGTCGCGCTGCTGGGCCGCTACGCGGGCCGCGTGCTCACCTATGACTACCTCATCCGCGAGATCTGGGGCCCGAACAAGGCCTACGACAACCAGATCCTGCGCGTGAACATGGCCAACATCCGCCGCAAGATCGAGAAGAACCCCGGCGAGCCGGAGTACATCTTCACCGAGGTCGGCGTCGGATATCGGATGATCGAAGGGGATTGACGGCCTGTCGCCGCAAGGCATCCTTGCCGCGAAGAACACCTCATATTCCTGTGCGCGTTTCGCAGGAAAATGACGGCAGAACGCGGATTGCATGCGAAGGGGCTTCGGCCCCTTATGCATCTCCCGGAGACGCATGCCCACGTCGATAAGCTGAGCCGCTCGACGGCTCTTTTTTCATGCCGCCGCACATCTTGCCACGGCGCAAGGGCCCATGATATAATGGGAGAAATTCTCACCGAAAGGCGGAAAGCCATGTATCGCATCATGACGGCGGACGAGGCCATCAGCCTGATCCGCGACGGCGACTGCATCTGCGTCAACTCGTTCGTGGGCATTGAAAACCCGGTGGAGCTGCACGAGGCGCTCGAACGCCGCTACCGGCAGACCCATTCGCCCAAGCACCTGACCATCGTCTCCAGCGCGGGGTTCGGCGTCTTCGACGAGAACAGGAGCGCGGAGGGCTACATCCGCGCCGGCGCGGTCGATCGGCTGATCTGCGGCCACTTCGGCTCCATGCCCAGCACCAAGAAGATCATCCTGGAGAACCGCTTTGAGGCGTACAACCTGCCGCTGGGCTGCATCTCCCACGCCATCCGCGCGCAGGCGGGCGGCATTCCCGGCGCGCTCTCGAAGGTCGGGCTGGACATCTTCGTCGATCCGCGCCGCGACGGCCCCGGCATCAACCCCATCTCCACGGACAGCTCGTTTGTCAAGCTCGTCACGGTGGACAACGAGGAGTTCCTCTACTACAAGCTGCCGCCCATCACCGTCGCGCTCATCAAGGGCACGGCGGCCGACCGCAAGGGCAACATCTCCTTTGACGACATGTACATGTCCGGCGACGCGCTCTCCATCTGTCAGGCCGCCAAGTCCAACAACGGCATCGTCATCGTGCAGGTCGACCGCATCGTGGACATGCCCGCCCGTCCGCGCAACGCCATCATCCCCGGCTGCCTCGTCGATGCGATCGTCGTGCAGGATCCGCCCGCGCGCGACGAGGCGTTCACCGCGCTCACCGGCAGCTTTGAGATCCCCTTTGACCAGTGGCACGCGTGGACGGAAAAGCTGGAAGCCGTCACCAGCGCCAGCCGCGACCGCAGCGTCGCCAGCCACATCATCGGAAGGCGCGCCGCCCGCGAGCTGCACCAGGAGGACATCGTCAACATCGGCATCGGCATCCCGGAGACGATCTCCCAGTACGCCAGGGAGAACGGCATGCTCGACCACATCACGCTGACGGTCGAGTCCGGCGGCATCGGCGGTTTCCCCGCCTCCGGCAAGCTCTTCGGCGCGATGATCGGCGCAGCCTCCGTCTACGACATGGCCAACCAGTTCGATCTGTACAACCACGGCGGGCTGGACATCTGCTTCATGGGCGCGCTGGAGGTCGACCGCTACGGCAACGTGAACGCGCACCGCGGCCCGGGCGCGTATGCGGGCATCGGCGGCTTCGCCAACATCACCGCCAGGACGCCCACGGTCGTCTTCTGCCTGACGTTCAACACAAAGGGGTTGGCGGTCGCGCAGGACGGCGACGCCGTCACCGTCCTGCAAAACGGCGCCGTACCCAAGTTCGTGCAGACCGTGCGCTCCATCAGCTTCTCCGCGCGCAGCGCCGTGCGCAACGGGCAGAAGGTGCTCTACATCACCGAGCGCTGCGTGTTCATCCTGACCGCGCGCGGGCTCAAGCTGCTGGAAGTCTACCCCGGCGTGGATGTCAGGCGCGATATCCTCGACCTGCTGCCCTTTGACATCGAGCTGCCGGACGCGTACCACGAAGAGGTCACTTAAAGCCGCCGCGAAGCGAAGCGGGGGTGCAGGGGAATCATTCCCCTGCCGGGGTTTGGGGCAGCGCCCCAACGTTTCCGCATCCTCACATAGCGCAGGGCGCGCCGAAGGCGCAATCATGCGCCGCGCTTCCCTTTCTTCATGCCGTTTCTCACAAGCAGGAAGCGCGTCCAAAACAGAAAGACCAACGCCCGAACGATGCGACCGTTCGGGCGTTGCTGCATATCTGGAAGAAATAAAGCTGAATCGCCATGCTGACGAAAGCAGCGAAGCCAGGCATCGGGCATCGCAGGATAGCGCCTGCGCCATATGCGGATGAGGGGGACGCCGGGCTGCCGCCCGGACCCGCCTGGGGCGCCGCCCCAGCCCCCGCAAGGGGCGCGCCCCATGTTCGCTTCGCGGCGGTTTTTCGCAGGTACACATATAAAAAAACAGCCCGCAGTCCGGGCTGTTTGCATGTTGCGCGCAGGCGCGCGCGGGTGTATAATCCGTATCATCTCATGCAAAGGAAGTGAACGCGCATGGCACGATTCAAGGCATTCCTCGCGCGCAAGGACATCGTCTTCTCCTTCAAGCGCTACGGTATCGACGCGCTCGGCGCGATGGCGCAGGGCCTGTTCTGCACGCTGCTGGTGGGCACCATCCTCAACACGATCGGCCAGCAGCTCCACATCGGCTTTCTGACCGACACGGTTGTCACCATCAACGGCACGGCCTATACCGCCGGCGGTCTCGCCGGCGCCATGGTCGGCCCGGGCATCGCCGTGGCCGTGGGCAGCGCGCTGCGCTGCCCGCCGCTCGTGCTCTTCTCGCTCATCCCCGTGGGCTTTGCCGCCAACGCGCTGGGCGGCGCGGGCGGCCCGCTGGCCGTATTCTTCGTCGCCTGCCTCGCCGCCGAGGCGGGCAAGCTCGTCTCCAGAGAGACGAAGGTCGACATCCTCATCACGCCCTGCGTGACCGTGCTCGCGGGCGTCGCCGCCGCGCGCGTGATCGCCGAACCCGTCGGCAGCGCCGCGCACGCCGTGGGCCTGGCCATCATGTGGGCGACGGAGCTTCAGCCCTTCTTCATGGGCATCATCGTCTCCGCGCTCATCGGCATCGCGCTCACGCTGCCCATCTCCTCCGCCGCCATCTGCGCGGCCTTCGGCCTGACGGGGCTGGCAGGCGGCGCAGCCGTGGCCGGCTGCTGCGCGCAGATGGTCGGCTTTGCCGTGATGAGCTTCCGGGAAAACGGCTGGGGCGGCCTCGTCGCGCAGGGGCTGGGCACCAGCATGCTGCAAATGCCCAACATCCTCAGGAACCCGCGCATCTGGATCCCCCCGACGCTCGCCTCGATGATCACCGGCCCGATCGCCACCTGCCTGCTGCATCTGGAGATGAACGGCGCGCCCGTCTCCGCCGGCATGGGCACCTGCGGCCTCGTCGGCCAGATCGGCGTGTACACCGGCTGGATGAACGACATCGCCGCCGGCACGCGCGCCGCCGTCACCGCCGGCGACTGGCTGGGGCTCGTGCTCATCAGCTTCGTGCTGCCCGCCGTGCTCAGCACGGTTTTCTGCCGCATGCTGGAAAGGTGGGGCTGGATCACGCCGGGCGACATGAAGCTCGACCTGTGATTCAGGCGTCCACCTCGATGTCAAGGCCCAGCTCTTTGGGCAGGAACCGCGCGCACACATTTTCGTTGGAGATGATGACGGACGCGGCCAGCCGCGTGCCGATCTGCACCGCCTCGCCCAGCGCCTTGCCGTAGGTCAGGCCGATGGACACGCCCGCGCAGAACGCGTCGCCCGCGCCCGTCGTGTCCTTCACCTGCACGTCGATGGCCGGGCACCAGCCGCGCGCGCCCTGCATGTCCGCATAGACCGCGCCCCTGCCGCCCAGCGTCACGACCATCGCGGGGATCTGCGCCTGCATGACGCGGTTGGAGAGGATCTCGATCATCTCCTCCTGCGGCTTGCCCGCGTAATCCTCGCAGAAGAACATGCCCGCCTCCTGCTGGTTGCAGATGAAGCAGTCAAAGTGCTTGATGAAGTCCCGGCGCTCGGCGGCCAGGCTCATGTTGGACACGAGCGCATAGCGCTTCTTGCCGTGCTTGCGCGAGAGCTCCAGCACCTTCTTGACCAGCGCCTTGTCAAGATCGACCTCCATGACCACGGCGTCCGCCGCGGCGAAGATCTCGTCGCCCTTTTCATTGAGCAGATCGAGCAGCGGCATCATGTTCGGCCGCTTGGAGATGGAGCCCGCCACGTCTCCGTTGTGATCGAACACGGCCAGCCACGTGCCCATGCCGTCCGGCCGGGTCAGCACGTAGTCGCAGTTGACCTTGTGGTTTTTCAGCTTCTGCACGATCGACGCGCCCATCGGCGTATCATCCACGATGCCCAGATACGTCGGGCGCAGCTCCACGTTGGCGATATCCTCCGCCACATTGCGCGCCACGCCGCCGCAGACGAATTCCACCCACCCGGCATTGCGCCCGTCGGAGATGTACAGATCCTTCGGGAAACCCTTGATGTCCATAAATGCCGCGCCAATGACCACAATACCCATGTATACCGCTCCTTATGTAGACTGTCCTTCCATCATACCATGCGCTGTCAAATCCGCAGCATGCCCATCACATCTGCGATGTCCGCGCGGATGACCAGCGACGCGCGCGCATCCGCCGGCGTCTCCTCCCGGTTGAGGACGACCATGCGCCGGCTGCCGCCGCGAAAATACCCCAGCATCGACGCGGCGGGTTCGACCGTCAGGCTCGTGCCCGCGACGATGAGCAGGTCGCAGCGGGCGATCTCCCGGCACGCGCCCGTGCACACGCAATGATCCGGCGCCTCGCCGTAGAGCACCACGGAGGGCTTGATCACCCCGCCGCAGCGCTCGCATCTCGGCACGCCCTGCGCGCGCAGGACGGCATGAAGCCCGTAAAGGCATCCGCACTCGATGCAGCGGTTCTCGTGCACGCTGCCGTGCACCTCGTAGAGCAGCCGGTTGCCCGCCTGCCGGTGCAGCCCGTCGATGTTCTGCGTGATCAGGCCGGAGAGCTTTCCGGCCTTTTCCATCTCCGCCAGCTTCCGGTGCGCCGCGTTGGGCTGCGCCTGCGGGTGAAGCATGTGTGCCCGGTAAAAGTCGTAAAACATGTCCGGATGCAGGTCAAAGAACGACGCGCTGAGCATCATCTGCGGCGTGAGGCCGCCGTACTGCTTCCGGTATAACCCCTCATCGCCCGTGAAATCCGGGATGCCGGAGGCCGTGCTCACGCCCGCGCCGCCGAAGAACACGACGCGCCGCGCCGCGTCCACCATCGCCTGCAAGGCATTGATCTGCTCCATGGCGTTCCCCCCTTCCCTTTGGATGATTATCGCACGTTTGCCGTCCTTTTTCAATCATTTCCGGCCGTCGCACGCGCCGAAACTTGATTGCGCCGGACAGATGCTGTATAATAAAGCGATGATTCCCGCTGCGCCCGCGCGCAGAATCAAGGAGTGCCGCGATGAAATACCTGATCCTCGACGACCTGGAGGCGACGGCCGCGCGCCTGCCGGAGAAGACCGCCTTTGCCGACATCCGGCGCGCCGTCACGTTTGACGAGCTCGTGCGCCTGTCGCGTGCGGCCGGCTCCGCGCTCAGCCGCTGCGTGCCCCCGCGCACGACCATCGGCTTTTACATGGACAAGTCCGTGCAGACCGTCGCGGGCTTCTTCGGCGCGGTCTATGCGGGCTGCGCGTATTCGCTGCTCAATCTGCGCCATCCCGCCGCGCGCATCCGCGCCATCCTGCACACGCTCGCCGCACCGGTGGTCGTGACGGACAGGGCGAACGAGGCGGCGCTGCGCGCCATGGACGTGCCGGGCCGCATCCTGATCCTGGAAGACCTGCTGGCAAGCGACACCGACGCGCCCGCGCTCGCGCGCATCCGCGCACAGATGCTGGATATCGACCCGCTGTACGTCAACTTCACGTCCGGCTCGACCGGCACGCCCAAGGGCGTGATCATCAACCACCGCAACGTGCGCGACTTCATCCCCTGCTTCACCGAGCTCTTTGGCATCACGCAGCGCGACGTGCTGGCCAATCAGGCGCCGTTCGACTTCGACGTCTCCGTCAAGGACATCTACGCCGCCGTCTTCACCGGCGCGACGGTGCAGATCGTGCCCACGGCGTATTTCACCCAACCGACGCTGCTCATGGACTTCCTGTGCGACCGGCAGGCGACGGTGCTCGTGTGGGCGGTGAGCGCGCTGTGCTTCCTGACCACGATGAATGCGCTCGCCTACAGAACGCCCGGCACGCTGCGCGCCATCCTCTTCTCCGGCGAGGTCATGCCCATCAAGCACCTCCGAAAATTGCAGCAGTACCTGCCGGACGTGCTCTACGTCAACCTCTACGGCCCGACGGAGATCACCTGCAACTGCACGTATTACATCGTCGATCGCGACTTTGAGATCGGCGACGCGCTGCCGCTGGGCGTTCCCTTCCCCAACGAGCGCATCCTGCTGCTGGATGACCACGACCGGCCCGTCGCCCCCGGCGGCGTGGGCGAGCTGTGCGTCAGCGGAACGGCCGTCGCACCGGGCTACTTTTCCGACGAGGCGCGCACCCGCGCCGCTTTCGTGCAGAACCCGCTCAACACCGCCTATCCCGAAATCATCTACCGCACGGGCGACCTCGTGCGCCTCACGGAGTCGGGCGAGATGGTCTACGTCTCCCGCAAGGACTTCCAGATCAAGCACATGGGCCACCGCATCGAGCTGGGCGAGATCGAGACGGCGCTCTCCGCCGTGGAGGGCGTGGAGCGCGCGCTGTGCGCCTACCTGCACGACAAGGGCAAGATCCTCGCCTTCACCAGCGGCCCGGCGGACAAGGCCGCCATCACCGCCGCGCTGCACGACGTGCTGCCCGCCTACATGATCCCCAACGTCTTCATGCAGGTGGATGCCATGCCCCTGACCAGAAACGGCAAGATCGACCGCGCCGCGCTGATGGCGCTCTATGAAAACAGGAGGTCTGCGCGCCATGGATAATCGGACGCTCGCCGCCATCGCCAGGCAGTACGGCACGCCCTGCTTCGTCTTTGACGAGGCCGCGCTCGCCTCGCGCATGCGCGAGGTCAAGCGCATCGTCGGGGACGCCGTCCACCTGTGCTACTCCATCAAGGCGAACCCCTTCCTCATCCCCGCAATGCTGGATCTGGTGGAGCTGCTGGAGGTGTGCAGCCCCGGCGAGCTGGAGATCTGCGAGCACCTGCGCGTCGATCCCGCGCGCGTGCTCTTCTCCGGCGTCACCAAGACGCGCGAGGACATCGAGCACGCCATGGACGCGGGCGTGACAACGTTCACCGCCGAGTCCGCGCTGCACATCCGCCTGCTCAACGAGGCCGCCACGCGCCGCGGCCGGGTCTATCCCGTGCTGCTGCGGCTGACGGCCGGTTCCCAGTTCGGCATGGACGAGCGCGACCTGCGCGATGCCATCGCCCACCGGGATGCCTTCGCCGCGCTTCGCTTCGTGGGCATCCACTACTTCTCCGGCACGCAGCGCGCCAAGCTCGACAAGGATCAGCGCAAAGAGCTGACCATGCTCGCGGCGCTGCTGGACAGCCTCGCCAACGACTACGGCTTTGCCTGCGAGCGCATCGAGTACGGCCCCGGTCTGTACTTCCCGTACTTTGCGCACGAGGATCACAGCGACACGCTCGCGCCGCTGCGCGCGCTGGCGCCCGACCTGCAGGCGCTTTCTGCGCGCTGCCGGCTGACCATCGAGATGGGCCGGTTCTTCGCCTCCGCATGCGGGCATTACCTGACCACCGTCGTCGATGCGAAGGTCAACGCGGGCCGCTCCTACGCGATCGTGGACGGCGGCATCCACCACGTCAACTATCTGGGCGGCGCGATGGGCATGCGCACGCCGGTCATCACGCACATCCCCGGCCCGGCGCACGGGGACGGCGCGCAGGCGGACTGGACACTGTGCGGCAGCCTGTGCACGACGGCGGACGTGCTCGTGCGCAGCATGCCGCTGGACGGTCTGGCCATCGGCGACGTGCTCGCGTTCCACAACATCGGCGCGTATTCCGTGACCGAAGGCCCGGCGCTGTTTCTGAGCCGCAACATGCCGCGCATCGTGCTCGCGGACGCGCGCGGCGCGCGGCTCGTGCGCGACACCATCCGTTCTTCCGACATCAACCGAAGCAATCTTTGAGCAAAGGAGCCATGATCATGCAAGACACGATTCTCGACATCCTCTCCGACATCGTCGACGACGACAACCTGGACACCTGCAACACGCTGATCGACGACGGCGTGCTCTCCTCGCTGGATATCATCCAGCTCATCGGCGCGCTCAACGACGAGTTCGACATCTCCATCCCGGCGACGGAGATCGTCCCGCAGAACTTCAACTCCGTGGCCGCGATGGCCGCCATGGTCGCCCGCCTGCAGGAGGAGTGATTTTCTTTAAACCGCCGCGAAGCGAAGAAGGGCGCCTGAGGGATTTCATCCCTCAGGCGCCCTTCTTCGCTTCGCGCTGTATTGGACATCACAAACCAGTTTAAAGCGTCTCCGGCACGAACGCGTTCCCTTGCAGCGTCCAGACCTGCGTGAAGCCGCAATCCCGGATCAGTTTCTCCGCCTCCTCAAACGCACAGGTCACGCCGCTCACGTGGTGCGCGTCGGCGCTCACCGTCACCTTCCCGCCCATCTCGCGCAGCAGCAAGAGGAGCGGCCTGGCCGGATACGGGGTGCTGCGGTAGCCCCGGCTGATCGCGCCGGTGTTCACCTCGAAGATCTTGCCTGCCGCCACCAAGCGCGCCATCGCCGCCTCCGCCGCGCGCCGGTAGCGCGGGCTGCGCTCGTCAAAGATCCGCCGCTGTTCCTGAAACTTGGTGATCAAATCGAAGTGGCCGACGATCTGCGCGCGCGGCGCATCGGCCACCTTCGCCACCTCGGCAAAGTACGCCTCCGCCGCCGCGTCCGCGTCGCCGCCGAACGCCTCTTGCACGAAGCGCGCCGTCGTCTCCAGACACTCGTCGACCGACGGGCAGCCCGCGATGGGCAGCGCGTGCGCGGAGCCGATCACATAGTCGTACGGCGACAGGTCGATATCCGTCGCCATCACGTCCCACTCCAGCCCCAGATACACGTCGATCTCGCCCGCGTATTTCTCTTTGAGCGCGCGCACCTGCGCGATGTAGCCCGGCAGCAGCGAGCGCGGACATGACCAGCCGTTGGCGTAGGGCAGCGGGCAGTGCGCGCTCAGCCCGACGCTCTTGAGCCCCGCGTCCCGGCTGGCGAGGATCATCGCCTCCACGGAGCTGCGGCCGTCGTCCCACGTGGAATGGGCATGCAGGTTCTGCGTGATCATGGGCGCATCTTCTCCTGCTTGACCTTCTTGTCGATGACGTGGCGCGAGGCCATCTCCCGGCGGATGTCGCAAAGGTCGATGCCCATCTCGATCATCAGCACCATCACGTGGTACATCAGGTCGCCGATCTCGTAGATCGTGTTCGCCCGGTCGTTGTCCTTGGCGGCGATGATGACCTCCGTCGTCTCCTCGCCAACCTTTTTGAGCATCTTGTCCACGCCCTTGTCAAACAGATAGGACGTGTACGACCCCTCTTTAGGATGGGCTTTGCGCCCGGCGAGCATCTCCATCAGGCCTTCGTATTGGAAGGCCGGCGGCTCCTCGCCCTCAAAGAGCACGTCCTGAAAGCAGGAGTCCGTGCCCAGATGGCAGGCCGGCCCCTCCTTGCGCACCTCCACCAGCAGCGCGTCGCGGTCGCAGTCCGCGGTGATGCGCACAATGTGCTGCACGTTGCCGCTCGTCTCGCCCTTGAGCCAGAGCTTGCGGCGCGAGCGCGAGTAAAAGCAGGTCAGCCCCTTTTCCATCGAGATGCGCAGGCTTTCCTCGTTCATGTAGGCCACGGTCAGCACGCGCTTGCTCTGCGTGTCCACGACGACGGCGGGGATCAGCCCGCGGTCGTCGAATTGAAGCGTATGGATGTCGATCATGTGGATACCCTCCGTCACAAGATTCGCATGGGAATGCCGCGCCGCGCAAGCGCCGCCTTGAGATCGGGGATGCGCACCTCTCCGAAGTGGAAGATGGAGGCGGCCAGCCCCGCGTCCACGCGCGGCAGCGTTTCAAAGAGCGTCACAAAGTCGTCGATGCAGCCCGCGCCGCCGGAGGCGATGACGGGCACATCCGTCACATCGCAGACGGCGGCGAGCATCTCCAGATCGAAGCCGCGCCTGACGCCGTCCGTATCGATCGAGTTGAGCACGATCTCGCCCGCGCCCATGTCGGTGCCGCGGCGAATCCACGTGAGCGCGTCCATGCCGGTGTCCTCGCGCCCGCCCCGGGCGAACACGTGATAGCGCCCGCCCACGCGCTTGGCGTCCACGGAGAGCACCACGCACTGATCGCCGTAGCGCCTGGCCGCCTCGCCGATGAGCGCCGGGTTTTGAATCGCGCCGGAGTTGACGCTCACCTTGTCCGCGCCGCTGGCGAGCACGCGCTCAAAGTCGTCAAGGCCGTTGATGCCGCCGCCCACGGTCAGGGGGATGAAGATCTGCGAGGCGACGCGGCGCAGCACGTCGGTAAAGAGCCTGCGCCCCTCGCTGGAGGCGGTGATGTCGTAAAACACCAGCTCGTCCGCGCCGCTCTCGCTGTAATACCGGCCCAGCGCCACGGGGTCGCTGACGTCGCTCAGGCCCGCAAAGTTGACGCCCTTGACCACCCGCCCGTCCTTCACGTCCAGGCAGGGAATGATGCGTTTTGTAATCATGCGGCCACCTCGATGGCGCGCGCCAAATCGATCGCGCCCGTGTAATAGGCCTTGCCCACGATGGCGCCGTAAAGCCCCGTCGCGCACAGCGCGGCCACGTCCTCGATGCTCGACACGCCGCCGGAAGCGATGAAGCGCATGCGATAGCGCGCGGTGAGCTGCGCGTAGAGATCGCGGTTCGCGCCGCGCATCGCGCCGTCGCGGCTGATGTCCGTGCAGATGACGGTTTCAACGCCCGCCTCCTGCAAGCGCGCGCAGAGCGCGTCGCAGGTCAGCGCGCTTTGCTGCGTCCAGCCGCGAATGGCCGCGTAGCCGTCGCGCACGTCCACGCTCACGGCGATGCGCGCGCCGTACTTCGCCGTCAGGCGCGCGAGCAGCGCCGGATCGGTCACGGCGGCTGTCCCCAGGATCACGCGCGCCACGCCCGCCTCGATGTAGCGCGCCGCCGTCTCCTCGCTGCGGATACCGCCGCCCACCTCGGCCTCAAGCCCGCAGGCGGCGATGCGGCGGATCAAATCAAGATGCGGCGTCTCGCCCGTGCGCGCGCCCTCCAGATCGACGATGTGGATGTGCGCCGCGCCGCAGGCCATGAAATCCCGCGCGACCTGCACGGGATCGTCGCTGTAGACCGTCATCCGGTCGTAATCGCCGTGCAGAAGCCGCACGGCCTTGCCGCCGTACAGATCGATCGCCGGTAGAATCAGCATATTCTCCCTCCCTTCCCGTCACAGCGCGCAGAATGCGCGCAGGATGCGCAGGCCCGCCTCGCCGCTCTTCTCCGGATGGAACTGGCAGCCCATCACGTTGCCCCGCGCCACCGCCGCCGTCACGTCCATGCCGTACTCGCAGGTGGCCACAAGGCTCTCCTCGCAGCCCACCGCGCAGAAGCTGTGCACGAAGTAGACGCACTCGCCCGCGCGCGTGTAGCGCATCAGCGGGTGATCGGGCCGCACGACGTGCAGCGCGTTCCAGCCGATGTGCGGCACCTTCAGCCCCTGCGCCAGCTTCGGCGCCATGGGCACGACCTCGCCGGGAATCAGCGCGAGCCCCGCATGCTCGCCGTATTCAAGGCTTCTGTCAAAGAGCATCTGCATCCCCAGGCAGATGCCCAGCAGCGGCTTGCCCCGCTCCGCCTGTTCGAGAATCACGCCGTCCAGCCCCGCCTGCGCCAGCTTGGCGCGTGCGTCGCCGAACGCGCCCACGCCCGGCAGGATCAGCCGGTCTGCGCGGCGCAGCGCATCCGCCTCGCCGGTGACCAGCGCCTGCGCGCCGATCATCGCCAGCGAGCTCCGAAGGGAAAACAGGTTGCCCACGCCGTAGTCGATGATCGCGATCATACGAGCACCCCTTTGGTCGAGGGGATCTCGTCCCCCAGCCTCTCGTCGATGGCCACGGCCTGAGCGAGCGCCCGGCCAAACGCCTTGAACATCGCCTCGGCGATGTGATGGCTGTTCGCGCCGTCAAGCGCCCGGATGTGCAGCGTCATGCCGGCGCTGCGCACGACGGCGCCAAAGAATTCCTCCACCAGCTCCGTGTCAAACGTGCCGATCTTCTCGCTGGGGAACTGCGCCGAAACGCGCAGGCAGGCGCGGCCGGAGAGATCGACCGCGCAGAGCACGAGCGCCTCGTCCATGGGCAGCAGCATGCTGCCATAGCGGCGGATGCCGCGCTTGTCGCCGAGCGCCTGCGCCAGCGCCGCGCCCAGCGCGATGCCCACGTCCTCGACGCTGTGGTGATCGTCCACCTGCGTGTCGCCCCGGCAGGTCACGCTCAGGTCGAACCGGCCGTGCCGGGCAAAGAGCGTGAGCATGTGGTCAAGAAAGCCCACGCCCGTGTCGATGCGTCCCACGCCCGTGCCGTCAAGGTGGAGCGTCAGCGCGATGTCCGTCTCCGTCGTCCTGCGTGTGATGGATATGCTGCGCATGCTCATGCCCTCCCGAATATCATCTCAATCGCCGCATCCAGCGCCTGCATCTGCTGCATGCTGCCCACGGTGATGCGCAGGTAGTCGCCGATACGCGCCTTTTCCCAGTGGCGCACGAGGATGCCGCGTGCAGCCAGCTCCCGCGTCAGATGGGCGGCGCTCATCGCGCGGGGCCTGGCAAACACGAAATTGCCCAGCGAATCGATCACGTCGAACCCGTGCGCGCGCAGCATGTCCGTCGTGTAGGCGCGCGCGGCGATGATTTTGCGGCAGTTTTCCCGGTAATAGTCGTCCTCTTCAATCGCCGCGACGCCCGCCGCCTGCGTCATCCGGTTGACGCTGTAGAGGTTCACGGCATTGCGCACGGTTTCCACGTCCGCGATCAGGCTCGCCTGACCCATGCCGTAGCCCAGCCGCGCGCCCGCCAGCGAGCGGGACTTGGAGAACGTGCGCACGATCAGCAGGTTATCGTAGCGCGCAATCAGCGGCAGGCAGCTCTCCCCGCCGAAGTCGATGTACGCCTCGTCGACGATCACCACGTTCTGCGGATTGCCGCGCACGATTTCCTCGATCTGCGCCGCGCTGAGCGCGAGGCCCGTGGGCGCGTTGGGGTTGGGAAAGAGCACCGTCTTCCCGGCGCGCACATAATCGGCGGGATCGAGCGTGAAGTCCGCCCTGAGCGGCGCGCGGCAGAGCGGGATGCCCTGCGCGGCGGCAAACAGGTCGTAATAGCCGTATGTGATGTCGGGCAGCAGGATGGGGTGCGCCGCATCCGCAAAGGCCATGAAGGCGAAGTAGAGCACCTCGTCCGAGCCGTTGCCCACCGTCACCTGATCGGCGGCCAGGCCGTGCAGCCCCGCGATGGCCGCGCGCAGCGCCGTGCAATCGGGGTCGTTGTAGTCGTTGAGCCTGCCGGCCTCGCGCGCTACGGCCGCCGCCACGCCCGGCGAGGGCGAGAAAGGCGATTCGTTGGTGTTCAGGCGGATATACCCATCACCCTCGACGTGCTCGCCGGGCACGTAGGCGGGCAGGTTGGGCCGCAGAGAAAAACGACTCATGCGCTCATGCCCCCTCTTCCGGCGTCTCGGTGCGCATCAGCGCGGCGCGCGCGTGCGCTTCCAGCCCCTCCGCGCGCGCGAAGACGGCGATGTCCTGCGCGACCTCGGCGAGCGCTTCGCGCGTATAATACGTGTACTGCGTCTTTTTGATGAAGTCGTCCACGCTCAGCGGGCTGGAGAAGCGCGCCGTGCCGGAGGTCGGCAGCGTGTGGTTCGGCCCGGCGAGGTAATCGCCCAGCGATTCCGGGCAGTACTTGCCCAGAAAGACCGAACCGGCGTTGCGCACATGCGGCAGGTAGGTTTCCGGATCGTCCACGCACAGCTCCAGATGCTCCGGCGCAAGCGCGTTGGCGGCCTCCAGCGCCTGCATCAGGTCGTCCGTGACGATGATCCGGCTGTTGTTTTCGATCGCCTTGCGGGCGATGGCCTCGCGCGGCAGGCGCGCGAGCTGGCGCTCCACCTCGCCGGACACCTGCCGGGCGAGCCACTCGCTGTCTGTCACCAGCACCGCGCAGGTCAGCGCGTCGTGCTCCGCCTGGCTGAGCAGGTCCGCCGCGACGTAAGCCGGGTTGCACGTGCCGTCCGCGACGATCAAAATCTCGCTGGGGCCCGCGATCATGTCGATGCTCACCCGGCCGAAGACCTGCCGCTTTGCCTCGGCGACGTAGGCGTTGCCCGGTCCGACGATCTTATCGACCCTGGGCACGCTCTGCGTGCCGTAGGCCAGCGCCGCCACGGCCTGCGCGCCGCCCGCCTTGAACACGCGCGTCACGCCCGCCAGCTTCGCCGCGGCCAGTATCGGCGCAGCGATCTTCCCCTCGCGATTGGGCGGGGAGACCATGACGATCTCGCTGCACCCGGCGATCTGCGCCGGAATCGCGTTCATGAACACGGTGGAGGGATAGCTCGCCGTGCCGCCGGGGATGTACAGCCCCACCTTCTCGATGGGCGTCACCTTCTGCCCCATGTACGTGCCGTCCGGCCGCCGGATGCAGAAGCCCTCGCGGCGCTGCGCGCTGTGGAACGCGCGGATGTTCTCCGCCGCCCGCTCCATCGCCTGCAAGAGCCGCGGCTCGATCTCCGCCATCGCCTGCTCGATCTCCTGCGCCGTCACCTCCAGCGCCGTGAGCGCCGCGCCGTCAAACCGCTGCGCATAGCGCCGCAGCGCCGCGTCGCCCTCCCGCGCCACGTCCGCGATGATCGCGCGCACGGATTCCGCCGCGCCGCACGTCTCCATGCTGCGCATGAGCAGGCCGTCCGCCTCGCCGTATCGAATGATCTTCATGCCTGCATCGTCCTTTCCACATCGGCGCACAGCGCGCGCAGCGCGTCGCCCTTGAATCGAAAGCTCGCCTTGTTGGCGATCAGCCGCGCCGAGATCGGCACGATCTCCGCCAGCGGGGCCAGACCGTTTTCCGCCAGCGTCTTGCCCGTCTCCACGATGTCCACGATCACATCGGACAATCCCACCAGCGGAGCCAGCTCAATGGAGCCGTTGAGGTGGATCAGCTCGATCTCCCGGCTCATCGCGCTGTAGTACGCGCGCGCGATGTTCGGAAACTTCGTCGCCACGCGCAGCGTCTGCGTCGGGTCGTCGCGGAAATCCTTCGGCCCTGCCACGCACATGCGGCAGCGGCCCATGCCCAGATCCAGCAGCTCGAAGACGTCCGGCCTGTACTCGAGCAAAATGTCCTTGCCCGCGATGCCCACGTCCGCCGCGCCGCGCTCCACATACACCGCCACGTCCGACGGCTTCACCAGAAAATACCGCACGCCGATGGCCTCGTTTTCAAACGTCAGCCGCCGGTTGTCCTCCTGCATCGCCGGGCAGGGATGGCCCGCGCGCGCCAGCAGCGCATAGGCCTTGTCGCCCAGCCGCCCCTTGGGCAGCGCCACGTTGATCATCGTCGTCCTCCCCTCAAAGCGAAAGCGTCCGGCGGCTGCGCACGGCCGTCTCGCCCGCGCGCTGCACGCGCACGCTCTCCCCCGCCGCCGTCGCCTCGCGCGCCGCCGCCAGCAGCGCGCGCCTGTCCGTCGCCTCCGTGTACGTGATCAGCAGATCGACGTCCGCCTCCGGCCGCCGGTCCAGCAGCCTGCCCAGCTGATCCAGATACACGGCAAAGCCCATCGCCTGGCTGCTGCGGCCCATGCGCCGCATGAGCCGGTCGTAGCGGCCGCCGCTCAGGACGCTGGTGGGCACGCCCTCCACGAAGCCGGTGAAGATCAGGCCGTTGTAATATCGCATGTCGTTGACCACGGAAAAGTCGATGTTGATGCGCCCCGCGCACCCCTGCGCCGCCATCTCCAGCGCGCCGCGCAGCCCGCAGAGCGCCTCGCGGCACGCATCCGGCAGCGCCATGCGCTCCCAGACGGGCAGCGTCGTTTCAAACGGGCCGCTCACGGTGATCAGGCTGTACAGCTGCGCCGCCGTCCGCTCGCCCACGCCCTGCGCCCGGCACAGCGCGCGAAGCCCGTTCAGGTTCTTTTCGCTGATGAGCGCGAGCATCTGCGCACGCACGCTCTCCTCGATGGGTTCGAGAATCCCCGATACGATGTCCAAATCCGCCACGTCCAGCGCCCAGCGCGGCCCGATGGCCTGCAAGCTCCCGGCCGCCAGGGCGAGCACCTCGCCCATCGTGTAATCGTCCACCCGGCCGATGACCTCCAGCCCCGTCTGCATGATCTCCTTGAAGCGGTGCTCCCCGCGCGGCACGCGGTAGACGCGCTCGGCATAGCTGACCTTGGTGGTGTCCGCGCTGTCCTTCGTGTTCTTGACGATGGAGAGCGTCACGTCCGGCTTGAGCGCCATCAGCTTGCCGTCCATGTCCGAAAACGCCAGCACGTGCTCGCTGATCAAAAAGCGCTTGTTGCGCATGTACAGGTCGTACTCCTCGAATTGATTGACCCTGTAGGGCAGGTAGCCGTGGCGCTGATAGAGCGACCGCAGCTCGATGGACATGCGCTCGTCCGCCCGCAGATTACGCATCGTTTGCCTCCTTCATCCGATCGAGAATCAGGCGATAGCCGCCGGAGCCGTAGTCAAGGCATCGCTTCACCCGGCCGATGGTCGCGGAGCTGGCCCCCGTGGCCTCGCCCGCCTGCACATAGGAGCTGCCGCCATCCAGCCGGCGCGCGACCTCCAGGCGCTGTCCGAGGTCGCGAATCTCCTTCATCGTGCACAGGTCTTCAAAGTAGCGGTAGCACTCCTCCAGATCCTCCAGCAGCAGGATGGAACGAAACAGTTCGTCGGTCTGCCTGTCCCTCTTCAAGCTCATCCATCTCGCCTCCCGGTTTTGCGTTACGCTGATATAGTAGCACGTTAGCGCAATAAAGTCAACGGGTTTGTGCGCCGTCCGGCAAAATATCCGTGGAAAATTTTTCGGAATATCCGTGGAAAATTTTTCGGAACAAGGTGTTGACAACACGCCGCTTCGATGCTATAATACATTCTGTTCACAGTGGTTTCGTTCAGGCGGACGCTGTGAGCGAGTCCTTCACATTCGGTCGCATGGCTCAGTTGGTAGAACATACTGGCTGATGTACATAACGCTTGATCCGATGCGGAGCGCGCCGTGAATGTGACGCGGCGGACAAAACGCTAAAATCGGTTCACATAAATCCATGGTGCTTTGGCTCAGTTGGTAGAGCACATCGTTCACATCGATGGGGTCACTGGTTCGAGTCCAGTAAGCACCACCACAGTCCTCGGTCAGCAATGGCCGAGGATTTTCATATTCTGTTCGTGGAAAGGAAGTGTCCCC